>JBEDFI010000012.1:0-19525 GCA_041175245.1 Bacteroidota bacterium | reverse complement strand
AAAAAACCTGTCGGGATGAGTTTACCCAATCCCGCAAACATCAGGCGATCCATTGAATTTAACCCCCAGAGCCGGCAATACGTGCTTCAGGAAAAAGTGGGAGATCGCCTTTATCGTCCTTCCAGCTATTTTACCATTCAAGATTATCAGCGGTTCGAGAATAAACAAATTACCCAAAAGTATTGGCGCGAATTTGCTGACCGCCCCATCGTTGAGGCCCGCCAACCCGGATTTATCCCGGCGGTAAAAGTGAATAGCAAATCGTTTGAACGTGTATTTGGCGGGTCGACCATAGAAATCCGACCCCAGGGTTCGGCAGAGCTGAACTTGGCAGGTCGTATTAACCGCAATGAAAATCCCTTGTTCAATGAACGTCAGCGTGTTCAGGGGAACTTCGATTTCAATCAGCGAATACAGATGAATTTAGTTGGGGAGATCGGTACCAAACTCAAAATAAGCACCAATTATAATACAGAGGCTCAATTCGATTTTGAAAATCAGGTGAAACTGGATTATACTGGTAAAGAGGACGAGATCATCAAAAAAATTGAGGCCGGGAACGTGAGCCTTCCTTTAAACTCTTCCCTCATAAGCGGAAGCCAGGCCCTCTTCGGCTTGAAAACCCAGCTGCAGTTTGGACGCCTGAATGTGACCTCGGTATTTTCTCAGCAAAAATCACAATCCAAAGAAATCACTATCTCTAATGGTGCCCAGCAAAATGAGTTCCGGATCTTGGCCGACAGTTACGAAGCCAACCGGCATTTCTTTTTGGGACAATACTTCCGCGATAATTATAATGCAGCTTTAAAAAAGTTACCCCTCATTAGTTCTACCATCAACATCACCAAAATTGAGGTTTGGATCACCAATAGAGCGAATAACAATACCGATGCCCGAGACATTCTGGCACTTTTAGATCTTGGAGAAAACCAACCCTATAATACCGGTAAAATTCAGGGCGGACCTGGATATTCTGCAGTGCCCGCCGGGTTTAAAGCACCCGGATTTGTTCAGCAGTCCAATAATTTGCTCGATCTGCTGCAACAAGATCCTCAGCTCAGGCAAACCAATTCGAACAAGATTATCGAGTTCTTTACAAACGTTCCCAACATCACGCCCACCGATAATTTCGCTAAATTGACCTATGCCCGGAGGTTAACCGAGCGTGAATACACCCTGAACCCACTCCTGGGATTTATTTCATTAAACAGTGCCTTAAATGCCGATGAGGTTTTGGCCGTGGCATATCGCTACACTGTGAATGGGCAGGAATATCAGGTGGGTGAATTTTCTACCGATATGCCTGTAAACAACAATACTCCTAATGTATTGTTTGTAAAACTCTTAAAAAACGAAACTCTCAAGACTAAAATACCGGCCGGCTTGAATTCTACCTACACCAGGTTTCCGCTTTGGGATCTGATGATGAAGAACATTTATTCCTTGGGGGCCTATCAGATCGGAAGGAATGACTTTAGACTGAACGTATTTCGTTTAGATGAGGCCAGCGGAATTGAAAAACCTCAAATGCTGGAGGGCGAGAATACCAAGGATAAGTTATGGCTGCAATTGACCAGTCTTGATAACCTGAACCAGCAGAATGATCGTAAACCCGATGGTTTTTTCGATTTTTTGGAGAATCTCACCATCGACCCGCTGAATGGGCGAATTACCTTTCCTACCCTTGAACCTTTTGGCGCCGATTTGAGGGATCAATTTAAGCTGACAGAACAGGCCTTAATCGATAAATATGTGTATGAGGCGCTTTACAGCTCTACCAAAGCCGATGCACAACAATTTTTTCCTGAATTAAACCGATACCTGATTAAGGGGAGCTATCAATCGCAGGTGAGTTCGGAATTTCAACTCAATGCCATCAATGTGCCGGAGGGTTCGGTGCAAGTGATGGCTGGTAACCTGCCCTTACAAGAAGGAAGCGATTTTACCATTGATTATAATATTGGCAGGGTTCGGATCTTAAACCAGGCCCTGTTGAATTCGGGGCAGCCCATCCGCATTAAACTCGAAAATAACGAACTCTTTGGCATTCAGCAGCGATCCTTATTTGGATCTCGTTTCGACTATGTGGTCAACAAAAACCTGAATTTGGGCGCTACCATCCTGAACCTCACGGAACGCCCGCTTACTCAGAAAGTAAACATTGGAGAGGAACCCATATCAAATACCATTTGGGGTTTGGATCTGAATTATAATTCCAGCTCACGCTGGCTCACCAGGATGGTTGATAAACTCCCCCTCATCAATACTAAAGAAGAATCAACTATCACGTTTAACGGAGAATATGCCAACTTTGTTCCGGGTCATCCCAGGGCACTTAATTTTGCCGGGAACAGAAACGGAACCAGTTATTTGGATGATTTTGAGGCAAGTCGTTCGCTTATCGATCTAAAAAGCGCCATCACCTGGCAGATTTCCGGCACTCCTCAGTTATTTATCAACGATTATAACAGCTATGGCTTAGAGTATGGATTTAACCGTGCCCGATTGGCTTGGTACAACATCGACCCAATTTTCTACAACCGGAGCGGGCTGGGTACACCCGATGATATTAAACTCAATGCCAATGGCTTATCCAATCATTATTCAAGAGAAATACTCGAGCGGGAAGTATTTCCTTATAAAGATTCTCCCACCGGACAGCCTCTCTTTTTAAATACCCTCAACATGGCCTTCTATCCAAATATTAGGGGGCCCTATAACTTTTCTACGAGCGGATTTGACGCAAACGGCAATTTACTCGACCCCCAAAAACGCTGGGGCGGGATGTTCAGGAGGATAGATAACAACGATTTTGAGGCGCTGAACATTGAATTTATTGAACTTTGGATGTTGGATCCATTTATTTATAAGCCCAATTCGCAGGGGGGTGATCTATATTTTAACCTGGGAAACATTTCTGAAGATATCCTTAAAGATGGTCGAAAGTCATTGGAAAATGGCTTTCCAACAGATGGAGACCCCAGTAAAACAGAACCGACCATCTGGGGAAAGGTGCCCAAATTGCAACCCGTCATTCAGACATTTGACAATAATCCGGAGGCCAGAAAATTGCAGGATATTGGTATAGATGGATTAAGTACTGAAGAAGAAAAAAATCCAGCTGCTTTTGATGCATTCATCAGCAAGGTGACACCCCAACTCAATGCCTCCGCGGCAATAAGCCTGAGTCAGGATCCATCGTCCGATGATTATCAATATTTTAGAGGAAAGCAGTTTTCCGATCCTGCAACACCGATCTTAAAGCGTTATGAACGGTATAACGGTACGGAAGGAAACTCTAAGACACCTGCACAGTCACTTGCTGAAACCGGGCTGGAAAACACGGCCTCCACTCCCTTGCCGGATGGGGAAGATGTGAATCGGGATAATAACTCTTCTAAAATCGACGAGTATTTTGAATACAAGATTTCCATGCGACCGCAAGACTTGGAAGATTCAGATATAGGCAAAAATCACATCACAGACATTGTAAAATCTACCGTGAAATTGGCCAATGGTAAGCAAGAAACCGTTCGTTGGATCCAGTTCAGGATTCCGCTGGCCACTGCTTACAATAATCTAAAGCCGAACAATCCCCAAGATTTCAAATCCATCCGCTTTATGAGGGCCTTCATGACCAATTTCAGCGATACGGCTATTTTACGTTTTGCCAAATTGCAGCTGGTAAGAGGCGAGTGGAGGCGGTACAACCAGGAAAATAATCCCGCCAAGGTGATTGCTGATCCAAGTATCCTCAACCCGGTCGCCAATGATTTTGATCTGGAGGTGAGCGCCGTGAACATCGAAGAAAATGGGAAGCGAAGCCCTATTCCATATGTAACCCCTCCGGGTATTTTGCGGGAACTTGATTATAGCGGCTTTAATGGCAATACCCGCCAAAACGAACAGTCGCTTTCAGTAAAAGTAAAGCAGTTGAAAGACGGGTATGGCCAGGCAGCCTTCCGCACCACCTTCAACGACTTCCGTTCCTATCGTCGCATGGAAATGTTCATACATGCCGAGGCAGCTGGGCAGGATGCGACTTTAAAAGACAAGGATGTGAATGCCATTGTCCGGATTGGAAGTGACAATCAGGATAATTATTACGAATACAGCATTCCCTTGAAGATTACGTCTCCGGGCACCTCCGATCCATCGGCCATCTGGCCCGATCAAAACAAACTGGAGGTATCCCTTTCGCTGTTACAGGAAGCAAAAGCAGTCCGTAATAAAGCGATTCTTGATGGAAATTTTCCCTCGAGCAGCATACCTTTCGTTTATCCGGTGGCGGGGACCGATCATGCCATCACCGTGATGGGGCAGCCCGATATGAGTAAGGTTCGTGTTTTTATGCTCGGGGTTTTTAATCCGCTTAAGAAACCTTTCAATCCTCTTGGAGACGACGGACTGGATAAATCGGTGGAAGTATGGTTCAACGAATTGCGCTTAACAGAATTCGATCAGCGTGGAGGCTGGGCAGCCACCGCACGTATGAATGCTAAACTGGCTGATTTTGCCGATGTAAGTGTTTCGGGCAGCAGGAGCACCAATGGTTTCGGCTCGTTGGAACGTCGGGTGAGTGAACGCAACCGGAGTGATAATACGCTGTTTGATGTTTCATCGAGTGTGGAGGCGGGCAAATTATTTCCACAACGCAGCGGAATTAAAATCCCGATGTTCGTGAATTTTTCTACTCAGGTAAATACCCCGATGTTCGATCCCCGATCGCCGGATTTGGAACTGAACCAGGTGTTAAAAGCCAGCTCCAAAGCGGATCAGCAACAGGTCCTGAATGTAGTTCAGGATTTTACCACCCGTAAGAGCATCAACTTTACCAATGTGCGCAAAATCAAAACTGATCCGGAAAGCAAATCACATCTTTGGGACATCGAGAACTGGAGTGCCACCTATGCCTTTACCGAGTATCGTCATCGGGATTTCATCAATGAGCAAAATATCCAAAAGACCTATCGGGCCGCTTTGGCTTATAATTTTTCTGCTCAACCCAAGATGATCAGCCCTTTTGCCAAGATCATTAAAAATAATATGCTGGCCCTGTTCAAAGAGTTTAATTTCAGTTTGTTGCCCTCGGTGCTTAATTTCCGGATCGATGTAGACCGCCTCTATTCTGAAAATACCTTACGAAACAACGATCCCAACAACACCATTCCGCTTCAAAACTTTAATAAAAACTTCCAGATGAACCGGGTATACGGGATCAGTTGGAACCTGACGCAATCCATGCAATTGGATTTTAATGCGACCAACTATGCCATCATTGATGAACCGGAAGGACGGATCAATGGGCTGAAGCGTGACACGATTTGGCAAAATCTAAGAAACCTGGGCAGGACTACAGATTACGGCCACACCTTGAACGTGACCTATAATCTCCCATTAAATAAGATTCCTGGGCTGGATTGGGTGAATGTGACCACCCGATTGGGGACTACCTTTAATTGGAAAACGGAACCTCTGGCTACCTTGAGAGATCCGGATGTTAATTTGGGAAACAGCATCCAGAATACACGGGTCATTCAGGTAAATCCCACACTTAATCTTTCTTCATTTTATAATCAGTTTAAGTTTTTCAGGAAGATGAGTACGGGAGAGACTCAAAATGCATGGATGAGATTCCTCATCAATGCCATGACCGGGCTGAAAAATGTGGGGGGAGCCTATACGAGAACAGAAGGTATTTTCTTGCCAGGATATCTACCTAAAACAACGGCTTTCGGTCAAGATTTTGATGCGGCGGCTCCGGGCTGGGATTTTCTATTTGGCAGCCAGCGTGACATCCGGCCACGGGCAGTGAGTAATTCATGGATTACGAACGATCCCCTAATTAACCAATTGTATGTGACCGGACTGAAAGAAGATTTGAACCTGAGGGGGAGCCTCGAACTGATCAAAGACCTGCGAATTGAACTGACCGCCTTAAAGAGCCGAAATTTTAATTACTCTACCACGTTTAAATATGTTCCGCTCTCCAATAGTTTTGAGAATTTAAATCCGATTACTACCGGCGATTACAGCATTTCTTTCTTTAGTTTGAAGACGGCCTTCAAAAACAATACGGCCGTTTTTCGTCAGTTTGAAGCCAACCGGGCAGTGATTTCTCAGCGATTAGGCGCCTTGAACCCCAATTCGGTTGGACAATTAGATGGTTATGCAAATGGATACGGTAAAAACTCACAGGATGTGGTGATGTCGTCATTTTTAGCTGCTTATACCGGCAAAAGTCCCCAACAAATTAGCCTAAACTCTTTCCCAAAGATCCCGGCTCCCAACTGGCGATTGAACTATAATGGTTTAAATAAACTTCCTTTACTGAGCAATCTCTTTTCCTCTATTGATATTAATCATGCTTACCGTTCGGTGTACAATATCAACGGCTTTAATACCCTGGCTCGTTATGAGGAAGAAAATGGAGCAGTTAGCATTAAAGATGCGGTTGGTAATTTCCTGCCGCAATATCAGTTCAATCAGGTAACGCTGCTGGAACAATTTGTACCATTCTTAGGGCTCGATATGCGCTTTAAGAACAATATGACGGCCAATTTTGAGTACCGTAAATCGAGAACCATGAGTTTGAGTTTGGCCAACAGTCAGCTGGCTTTACAAACAGACGATGCCCTGGTGTTTGGTTTGGGATACCGAACAACCGAATTCCGCTTCCCATTCGGCTTATTTAGTAGTTTGAAGATGAAAAATGATCTGAATTTCAAATTAGACTTTGCCATTAATGATCGTAAAACGGTGATCTACCGGGCTGATGTCGGCGATCCGGAAGTATCATCCGGAGCGAAGAACATTACCTATCGACCTTCTTTGGACTATGTGCTGAATCAGCGTTTCAATTTGAGGTTATTCTACGACGGAAATATTACCAAGCCCTATACTTCGCAAAGTTTCAATACTTCATTCAGTAACTTTGGGGCCAGTTTACGTTTTACCATACAATAACTCGTTGCGATTGTAAACAGATTACGCTATTTTTGAGCAAACAAAAATTGTATGAACTTCCCATCCGAACTTAACTATACCACCGACCACGAATGGATCCGTGTGGAAGGCAATCAGGCATTTATTGGTATTACTGATTTCGCTCAGAGAGAACTGGGCGATATTGTATATATCGACATCAATACCTTGGGTAAAAGTGTATCTAAAGAAGCTGTTTTTGGAACGGTTGAAGCCGTTAAAACGGTGTCAGATCTGTTTATGCCGGTTAGCGGAACCATCATCGAGTTCAACAAGAAATTGGATACCAATCCGGAACTGGTGAACCAAGATCCGTACGGTGATGGCTGGATGGTGAAGATCGAATTGAGCAATGCCGCTGAACTTGATCAATTGCTCTCCGCAGCCGATTACGCTGCTCAAGTAGGTGCCTGATGCTCCAAACCATCCGATATCAATCCCTGGCCATTATCTGGGCCTTGCTGATATTGATCGCTTGTAACTTGCCCGCACAAGATCTGCCCGATAGCTCCCTTTTTTTCGAAGGGTTTGATAAACTGGCTCATACCGGTTTTTTCTTTGTGTTAACGGTCTTGCTTTTTTATGGGAAAATCAGACAGCAAAACAGTTATCAGTACCGCTTATTAACCATCATTAAAATATTGATCATCAGTACGGCCCTTGGCGCTGCCATCGAATGGATGCAGTGGAAATGGTTCACGTACCGGTCGGCAGAGTGGTGGGACTTCATCTGCGACCTCCTGGGTGTTGGAATGGGGGTATTCAGCTATGTCTTTTTACACCGTTTCCGGCTTGGGGAGCTAAAGTAATAGCTGCCCGTATTTTGACATTACATCCATTTAAGCGCCCGTTCTTATTTGGATTTAATATAAATAAGCCCTATTTTTGAGCTCTAAACTGTGGAAAATTGAAAACTAAACTATCGCAATTGGTTCCCGGAGAATCTGGCATCATCAAAGAATTTACCGACCTGGAAATGTCGGTTAAATTAATGGAGATGGGTTGTTTGCCGGGTGAAGCCATCCAGGTAGAGCGAATTGCTCCCTTAGGTGATCCCATTGCGGTCAATATTTCCGGTTATCAGTTAAGTCTTCGCAAAAAAGAAGCAGCTACCATCATCTTACAATAACATTCTGTGAAAACAACGTTGAAAGTGGCACTTGTTGGGAATCCCAACACAGGTAAATCGACACTTTTCAATGTCTTAACGGGACTCAATCAGAAAATTGGCAATTTTCCCGGCGTTACGGTCGAAAAAAAGACCGGACTATGTAAACTGAATGTCCAACAGGAGGCTCAGATTATTGATCTCCCGGGGGCTTACAGTTTATACCCCAAAAGCAAGGATGAGGGGATTGTGCTCGATACCCTGGCAGATGCTGCCAACCTGGTACATCCGGATCTGGTAGTTTTCATTGCCGATGCCACTAACTTAAAGCGTAATTTATTGCTCTATACCCAGGTGGCTGATCTCAAGATTCCGGTCATCATTGCCCTGAATATGATGGATCTGGCCAAACGTTCCGGCATTCAAATCAAGGTAGATGAGCTATCGGCCAAACTGGGGGTACGCATTGTTCCCATTTCGGCACGCAGCGGAGCCGGGATAGAGGAACTTAAGCAGGCCATTGCGCTTTCAAATGCCATCCCGCTTCAGACTGATGTATTGGATGTTAGCGAATTGGCACCTGCGGGTTTGGTTGAGGAGGTGCAAGCGGAATATCAATTACCCAACTTGTATACGGCTCTGCAATACCTTCATCACCATCAGCAGCTTTCTTTTTTAAAAGCTCCTCAGGTTGAGAGTCTGGCGCAGCTTACGCAACAGTCAGGGTTTAACTCTCAACAATTACAGGCTCGTGAAACGATTGCCCGCTACCAGTTCATTAACGAAGTATTATTTGATACGGTAAGCAGTCCGGATAATCCTATTCAAGAGAGTTACAGCAACCGTATTGACCATGTGTTAACGCATAAAATTTGGGGTTTTGCCATTTTTATGGCGGTCTTATTCATCATTTTTCAGTCTATTTATGCCTGGTCTGAGTACCCGATGAGCCTGATCGAATCGTTATTTATCTGGCTGGTAAACGCGGTACACGATTATCTGCCTGCCGGGGCTCTTACTAATTTACTGGCGGATGGTATTTTAGCCGGACTGAGTGGTGTGCTGGTATTTATTCCGCAAATTGCTATTTTATTCGCTTTCATCGCTGTTTTAGAGGATACGGGCTACATGGCCAGGGTGACCTTTATGATGGACCGCATTATGCGGAAGGTAGGCCTGAATGGAAAATCGGTGGTGCCGATGATTGGTGGCCTTGCCTGTGCAGTGCCTTCTATTATGAGTGCCCGTAACATCGAAAACTGGAAGGACCGGATCATCACCATCATGGTAACGCCTTTGGTGAGCTGTTCGGCCCGTTTGCCTATTTATACTTTATTGATTGCGCTGGTAGTGCCCGATGAGCGCATGTTCGGTTTGTTCAACTTACAGGGACTGGCCCTGATGGGCATGTATTTGCTGAGCATGCTGAGTGCGGTATTGGTAGCCTGGGTAATGAAGTATTTGATCAGCGCCCGTGAGCGTGGTTATTTTATTATGGAATTACCGGTATACCGCATGCCCCGCTGGAACAATGTGGCTTTAACCATGTACGAAAAGGTGAAGGCATTTGTGCTGGAAGCGGGGAAGGTGATCATCGCTATTTCGGTGATTTTATGGGTGCTGGCTTCCTATGGTCCGCCTGCTAAATTTAAAGCTATTGATGCGCAATTTGCCGCTCCGGCTTATACTACCACCTATTCGGCTGAGCAAATTGAGCACTTCAAAGCATCGGCTAAGCTCGAAAACTCTTTTGCAGGCATGCTGGGTAAAAGTATTGAGCCGCTTATTAAACCCCTGGGTTTCGACTGGAAAATTGGGATTGCTCTTATTACTTCTTTTGCGGCCCGTGAGGTGTTTGTGGGTACTATGGCCACGCTGTACAGCGTGGAGGGTGATGCCGACCGCATGGACTCGGTGAAGGAGAAGATGGCCCAAGCCCGTAATCCGGAAACTGGTCAGCTGGTGTTTACCCTGCCGGTCGCCTTTTCTTTGATGATCTTTTATGCGTATGCCATGCAATGTATGAGTACGCTGGCAGTGGTGTATCGTGAAACTAAAAGCTGGAAATGGCCCATTACTCAGTTTGTATATATGACGGCCATGGCCTATTTAGCGAGTTTATTGGTGTATCAGTTTCTGAAATAATCACGATCTTTCATCGTGGATAAAATCAAGGTATTAGCAAATTATCTCCCTCCTGCCTCGGCTCCGCTTATTGCCCGCTGGATTGATCATTTTCAGTGCGATTTTAAGATCTCGAGGGCCCGTAATACGAAGTATGGAGATTACCGCCCTCCGCATGCCGGACTGGGACACCGCATCTCCATTAATTATGATCTAAATCCCTATGCTTTTCTGGTGACTACGGTGCATGAGTTTGCGCATTTGCTCACCTGGAACGAATACAAACGCAAGGCTAAACCGCATGGTAATGAGTGGAAGGCTAATTTTAAGCGCATGATGCGTCCGTTTTTTGAGATGGATATTTTTCCTTACGATGTAAAACACGCCATTGTGCAATACCTGGAAAATCCGGCAGCTTCCAGTTGTGCGGATCCGCACTTGTTTAAGACACTCAAGCAATACGATTGCCGCTTGGAGGGTTGGGTACTGCTGGAAAGCCTGGCCATGGGTTCGGTGTTTCAGATCAAAGATGGTCGGGTTTTTAGGAAGGAAAGTAAATTGCGAAAGCGTTTCCGCTGTACGGAGCTGGGTACTGGCCGCTTGTATCTTTTTAATCCGCTGGCGGAGGTGGAGTTGCTTCCTGCTTAAGGTCTTTGATGCTGCATCTTCTTGTATGGTGTAAAGATACTTCGCTCTGCTCAGGATGACAATGGTTTAGTGAAGTGCAACTTAGCCGTGGTGAAGTGCAACTTAGCCTTGGATAAGTCTGATTGCGTCGTGGTGAAGTGCTCTTGCGTCGTGGTGTGGTGCAACTTAGCCTTGGATAAGTCTAATTGCGTCGTGGTGAAGTACTCTTGAGCCGTGATGAAGTGTTCTTGTGTCGTGCTAAGGTGTTCTTGCGCCGTGGATACGAGCGTATGGGCTCAGTAGGCGAGTAATTTTTTCATGCAATCTGCTAAACGGGCCTTGGCAAGAAATTGTTCTTCGAGGGCTTTGCTCATGGGGATGGCGGTATCGAGGCTGGCGCAGCGCATGATGGGAGCATCGAGGCTTTCGAAAGCGTGTTCAGCGATATAGGCACTTAGTTCGGCACCGAAGCCATTGCAGAGGGTATCTTCATGGAGGATGAGTACTTTACCGGTTTTGTGTACGGTTTGTAATACGGCTTCGGTATCCCAGGGCTGTAAACTCCGCAGATCGAGCAGATCGGCACTGATTTCCGGATGTTGGTTTAAGTACTCCAATGCCCAGTGTACGCCTAAGCCGTAGGTGATGATACTCACTTGCTCTCCTTTTCTGAGCAAGCGTGCTTTGCCGATCTCGGTGGTATAGTAATCGTCGAAAACAGGTTCGGAGATGCCTCTATACAAATATTTATGCTCGAAATAGAGTACGGGGTTGGGGTCTTCAATGGCCGAGAGCAATAAGCCTTTGGCATCTGAAGGGAAAGCAGGGTAAACTACTTTGAGTCCGGGGGTTTTGGTAAACCAGGCCTCGTTGCTTTGCGAATGGAACGGACCGGCGCCGGTACCTGCACCCGTAGGCATGCGCACTACCACATCGGCCTGCTGGCCCCAGCGGTAATGGGTCTTGGCCAGGTTATTGATAATTTGATTGAATCCGCAGGTCACAAAATCGGCAAACTGCATTTCCATGATGGCTTTGTAGCCGTTTATAGACAGGCCCAGGGCTGCCCCAACGATGGCCGATTCGCAAATGGGTGTATTGCGTATTCGTTCTTTACCAAATTCTTCTACAAAACCCTGGGTAATTTTAAAGGCGCCGCCGTATTCGGCAATGTCCTGCCCCATGATGACCAGGTTGGGAAACTTTTGCATGCCTGCCCTGAGCCCTTCGCTAATGGCATCGATGTAACGTTTTTCGCTTTGAGTTCCTGCGGGCGCAAGGTGGGGTGCTCCTGCCGGAGCATACATGTCCTGGAGTTCTGTGTGCAGGTTAGGTTCGACATCGGGCAGGGCAAATACCGTTTCAACTTGTTGTTCAATATCCTGTTTAAACTGGGCTTTGATGGTTTCGAGTGCGGGTTCATCCAGGATGCATTCTTCGAGCAGGTATTCTTCAAAGTTTTTCAGTGGGTCTTTTTGCTCCCACAGGTCAAAGAGTTCTTGCGGTACGTATTTGGTGCCGGATGCTTCTTCGTGTCCACGCATGCGGAAGGTTTTGCATTCTACCAGCACCGGCCGTGGGTTTTTCCGTAGCTCTTCGGCCAGCTCGCTGATGGTGTGGTATACTTCGAGGATATTATTGCCATTAATCAGGCGGCCTTCCATGCCATAGCCTTTTGCTCTGTCTACCAGGTTTTCGCAACGGTACTGCTCATTGGTTGGGGTAGAGAGGCCGTAGCCGTTGTTTTCAATGATAAAAATAACCGGTAAGTCCCACACGGCGGCTACATTGAGTGCTTCGTGGAAATCGCCTTCGCTGGTGGCGCCTTCGCCGGTATAAACTAAGGTTACTTTTTCTTCTTTGCGGAGTTTATGGGCGAGGGCAATGCCATCTGCCAGGGCCATTTGCGGGCCCAGGTGAGAGATCATGCCGACAATCTTATACTCTTGGGTGCCGAAATGGAAGGAGCGGTCGCGGCCTTTGGTAAATCCGGCGGCCTTGCCCTGCCATTGTGCCATCAGGCGGCTGAGGGGGGTATCCCGGGAGGTAAACACACCAAGGTTACGGTGCATGGGCAAGATATATTCGTCTGCTTGTAGGGCCAGGGTGCTGCCTACGGCAATGGCTTCTTGACCAATGCCCGAAAACCATTTGCCAATTCTGCCCTGACGCAGCAGGATCAGCATTTTTTCTTCGATGAGGCGTGGGTAGAGCAGCCGCTTGTAAAACTGGATCAGGGTGTGGTCGTCAAGTTGTTTACGGTCGAACTGCATGGCCTATATTTTTCGGTAGTATAGTTGGTATCAGGTGTTTTGCTGGGTATGTTCCCGGCTGTATTGTTTGCTGAAGGACTCAACAGCAACTTCTGGGAGCTTACGCCGTTTGCCCCAGTTTTTGGAGAAAAACTGCTGCATGATCTTGTTTTTCCATTTTCCGCTCAGCAAGTCCATGGTTTTGCGTTTGAGCATGCCTTTTTTCCAGGCAAACCATCCCCAGCCTTCTAGTTTATTGTTGAGGCCTTGTTTTACGGCATCCCGGCGATTGAGCAGGAGCATTTTATGGATATCGATCTTTACGGGGCATACTTCGGTGCACTTGCCGCAGAGGCTGGAGGCATAGCTGAGGTGTTTGAAAGTTTCCATCCCCTGCATGTGCGGGGTAATCACCGAACCGATGGGTCCGCTGTAGGTGGTTTCGTAGGTATGGCCGCCAATATTTTTATAGATGGGGCAAGCGTTGAGGCAGGCTCCGCAACGGATGCAATACAGGCCTTGGCGCTGGTCTTTCTGGGCCAGCAAATCGCTGCGGCCATTGTCGAGCAGGATCACATACATCTCCTCTGGTCCGTCGCTTTCCTTACTTTGTTTGGGCCCACCCAGAATGGTATTGTACACCGTTAGGTTTTGTCCGGTACCATGGCTAGACAGCAATGGCCAGAATAGGTCGAGGTCGGCCATGGAGGGGATTATTTTCTCAATACCGACCACCGCGATGTGTATTTTGGGGAAGGTGGTGGTGAGGCGGGTATTGCCTTCGTTTTCCGTCAGCGCAATACTGCCCGAATCGGCGATAAGAAAATTGGCTCCGGTAATGCCGATATCGGCTTGTGTATATTTTTGGCGAAGCAGCTCCCGTGCTTTTTGGGTGAGCTGCTCGGGGCTGGCATCGGCAGGGGTGCCAAATTTTTCATGGAAGAGTTTGGCAATGTCTTCCTTGCTCAGGTGCATGGCCGGGGTAACAATGTGATAGGGTTTTTGCCCGAGCAGTTGTACAATGTATTCTCCGAGATCGCTCTCGAGGGTTTCGACCTGATTTTTTTCGAGAAATTCGTTCAGGTGAATTTCTTCGGTGGCCATCGATTTTGATTTGATGACTGATTTAGCTCCAGCTCTTTTTATGATCTGCAGGATCTCCCGGCGTGCTTCTTCGGCATCGTTGGCCCAAATCACTTTGCCGCCCTTGCGTTGGAAATTGGCTTCGAACTCCGGCAACAGTTTGTCGAGGTTTTCGATTACTTTCCATTTGATGACATGGGCTTTGCGTTTGGCCGTTTCGAGGTTGGCAAATTTGGAAATGCCTTTGGCCACCGCGGCATCGTACTTAGCAATGTTGTAATTGATAATTTTCCGATGGCCTGCATCAAAGGCTTTTTCTGCGCTTTTTTCGAGAAAGGTGGCGGCCGGCATTGTCATGCAACGAATTTAGGAAAAAGACTGGCCAATGCCTACAAAAAAAGCCCCCGGAAAATACGGGGGCTTTTTTATTGTTTTTTTGTGACGTTTAACGGTCGGCGGGGAAGTCATTCTTTACATCCACCACCGGTGCTTTATCGCGGTTTACTAAATCCCATCCGGTGTAAAATACCAGTCGGGCTCGTTTGGTTAAAGCCTCGAAATTGATTTTACCGATTTCATCGCTGGCTTTGTGGTAATCTTCGTGTACACCGTTAAAGTAGAATACAATTGGAATACCGTGTTTGGCGAAGTTATAATGATCTGAGCGGTAGTAAATGCGTTCCGGATCATTCGGATCGTTGTATTTGTAATCGAAATATAAGCGAGAGTAGGTGGCATTCACATATTCACTGATCTTATGTAGATCGGTGCTCAGTTTATCGGATCCGATCACGTACACATAATCTGGATTATCTTTGTGTGCTTCATCAACGCGGCCAATCATGTCAATATTGAGGTTGGTTACGGTTTTGTTCAAGGGGAAAACCGGGTTGTCAGAGTACCATTCTGAACCTAATAGACCTTTTTCTTCTCCTACCACGGTCAGAAATAAGATACTACGGCGTGGGCCATGGCCTTCGGCTTTTGCTTTTACAAATGCTTCTGCAATTTCTAATACGCCGGTAGTTCCGGAACCATCGTCGTCGGCACCGTTGTGGATTTTATCTGCCCCTTCTCCGTGAACGCCTACGTGGTCATAGTGCGCACTGATTACCACGATCTCGTCTTTCAGGTCGGAACCTTCGAGCAAGCCTAATACGTTCTCCGCTTTGATTGGGGTAATTTTTGATACCAGATTGGCCTCGAAGGCAGTTTTTAAAACTTTAGAATCGGGCTTGCCGTTCGCAGCAATTTTTGCTGTAAGATCTTTAATGCCGGATTTAGCTTTTGCGATGATTGCGTTAGCCACCGATGCAGATACCGTGATAACCGGTGCTTGTGTGCTTGTGTTTGGTTTATCGAGCATCATGCGGCCATTTTTAAGATTTGCACCCATGCGTTTCACGATATTCTCCATTTCGGGATTGAACGTAATGATGAGTGCAGGACCCTTGCTCTGCAGGTTGCGCAAACGTTTGGCATTGTTCCATGAGGAGGTTTTCTCGGTACCGCTAATGAGGGATTTGCCGTTGGCAAATGGTTCTTTCTCGGAAGAATAAATCACTACTTTGCCTTTTAGATCTAAGCCTGCCAGTTCGTTGAATTTCTCGTCTTCAATGCCGTAGCCAACGAACACCACTTCTTTAACTGATTTGCTCAAATTGGTTTTAGAGGCTGCGGTGTAAAAGTCTTTGAAGTTTTCGAAGTTTTGTTTTCCGACTTTTAGTGTGGAATTTCCGGGAGCCAGCTCAGACAAACCTACTTTCTGAAAGTAGGAGCCGTTTACGGGAGCAATCAGGCCCAGGCTTTTGAATTGTGCTGCAATGTATTCAGCGGCTTTCCAGGCACCTTGTTTGCCGGTTTCCCGACCTTCGTAATCATCGGAAGCTAAGATTGATAAATGCTTATACGCATCTTCTTTGGTAATGCTGCCTCCGAACTTGAGGGCAGTTTTATCCTGGGCGATTCCTTCACTGTTTAGTAAGAGTGCCGCTGCAAGGATTAAAATGGAACTTTTGTGTTTCATGTTTATGGATTTGATTAAGATTATTTTAGCAAGAAATTTTATCGACCCGATTTTGATGTCTTCCTCCTTCGAAATCGGTATTTAAGAAGGTATCTGTGATTTTAAGGGCTACTTCGGGGCTGATGAAGCGGGCTGGAATGCACAAAACATTGGCATTGTTGTGGGAGCGTGCTAATGCGGCTAATTCTTCGGTCCAGCAAATGGCAGCTCTGATTCCCTGGTGTTTGTTGGCGGCCATGGCCACACCGTTGGCGCTTCCGCAGATGAGAATCCCAAGATCAGATTCGCCCTTTTCCACGGCTTCTGCCACGGGGTGTGAAAAGTCGGGATAGTCTACTGAATCGGTGGTGTACGTGCCAAAATCTTTCAGCGCATGATGATGCAAATGTTTGATCAATAATGTTTTATAATCAAAGCCAGCATGATCTGCCCCAATGGCTATTTTATGTTTCCAGTTCGACATCACTCAAATGTATGATTTTCGTGGAATTTATCTCGTAAAATTTTGATGATAAATCAACCTAATTCTGGTAGAACGCTGCCTCTTTTTTTGCCCGGTTTTTGGCTACTCTTCCGGAGACCACGATACTGATCTCGTAAAGTAGAAAGAGGGGTAAACTCACTGTAAACATGGTGAACAGATCGGGGGTAGGGGTAACAATGGCAGCAATAATGAGGATGATGACCGTGGCATATCTGCGGCTGCTGCGCATAAACTGCGGGGTCATGATACCTAATTTCGATAAAATGTAGATGATAATGGGCAACTCAAAGATAATGCCCGAACCCAGGGTGAGGGTGGCAATGGTAGAAAGATAGGAGTCGATGGTGATGGTGTTCACGATGTACTCACTGACCGTATAGTTTGCCAAAAAGTTGACCGATAGCGGTGAAATGATGTAATACCCAAACAGGATGCCCATCAGGAATAAAATGCTCGCATAGCATACAAATCCACTGGCAGATTTTCGTTCATTTTGATGTAAAGCCGGCTTAATGAAGCGCCAGATCTCCCAAAGCAGGTAGGGGAAGCCCAATACGATTCCGATCATGAGGGAAGAGTTCATTTGCAAGGTAAATTGCCCTGCCATTTCGGTATTGATGATCTTAAAAGGAATTTCTTTGATGCAAAAATCTGCACCCAGTTGAAATTGTTCGGCCAGGATACACATCATCCGGTAAGTCCAGAAATCGGGATTTTTGGGCCCCATTACTATCTGATCGAAGATCATATCGTAATAAATAAAGGCCAGAACGGTGATGGAGACAATGAACAGTGCGGCACGGATCAGGTGCATGCGCAATGCAGATAAATGGCCAAAGAAGGACATTTCTTCTTCGAGGGTTGCTCTGCCTTTTTTTGGTTTTCCTTTAGCCTGCTCCTCGCTCATGATACCTTATTCCTTGATCTCGAAAGACTCCATAAACTTGGTGGTAAACTCTCCTTTACGGAAGTTCGGATCTTTCATTAAACGTTGGTGAAAAGGAATGGTGGTTTTAACACCTTCAATCACAAATTCACTCAAGGCTCTTTCCATTTTTGCAAGGGCTTCTTCGCGGGTTTGAGCCACACAAATCAGTTTAGCAATCATGGAATCGTAATTGGGCGGAATTTGGTAACCGGCGTACACGTGGGTATCAACCCGCACACCATGTCCGCCCGGGGAATGAAAGTTTTTGATGATTCCTGGTGCCGGACGAAATCCGTTGAAGGGATCTTCGGCATTGATGCGACATTCGATGGCAAACATCTCCGGCTCATAATTTTTTCCAGTAATGGGTTCACCTGCTGCAACCTTAATTTGTTCTTTGATTAAGTCATAGTTGATCACTTCTTCTGTAACCGGGTGTTCTACCTGGATCCGGGTATTCATCTCCATGAAGTAAAAATTGCGGTGCTTATCTACCAGAAATTCGATGGTTCCCGCTCCTTCATATTGGACTGCTTGGGCGCCTTTAATGGCTGCTTCTCCCATTTTTTTACGCAAGTCTGCGGTCATGAAGGGGGAAGGGGACTCTTCTACCAGTTTTTGGTGACGTCGCTGAATGGAGCAGTCGCGTTCGGACAGGTGACAGGCTTTACCGAACTGATCGCCTACAATTTGAATTTCAATATGGCGTGGATCTTCCACAAACTTCTCCAGATAAATACCGTCATTACCGAAGGCTGCGCCTGCTTCCTGGCGGGCCGAATCCCAAGCCGGTTCAAATTCTTCATCTTTCCACACGATGCGCATCCCACGGCCACCCCCACCGGCGGTGGCTTTTAATATAATTGGATAGCCAATTTCATTGGCGATTTTAATACCTTCTTTCACATCGCTCACCAAGCCATCTGAGCCTGGAATGGTTGGTACCCCCGCCTTTTTCATGGTTTCTTTGGCTGATGCTTTATCGCCCATGGCATTGATCTGCTCTGGCGTGGCACCGATGAATTTAATGCCGTAATCGCGGCAAATGGCCGAAAATTTGGCATTTTCTGACAAGAATCCATAGCCTGGATGTATGGCATCTGCATTGGTCAATTCGGCTGCAGAGATGATGTTTGGAATATTTAAATAGGAGTCTTTACTGGGAGGGGGGCCAATACAAACTGCTTCATCCGCAAAACGTACGTGTAAGCTTTCCCGATCGGCAGTGGAGTACACGGCTACGGTTTTTATACCCATCTCTTTGCACGTACGGATAATTCTTAGGGCAATTTCCCCACGGTTGGCAATTAATATCTTTTTAAACATGATATCTGATTAATCGATTTGTCGATTAGCCAATTTGTCGATGAGTCCGTTTATATGAATGGTAGACCAATGGACAAATAAACAAATTGACAAATTGAATTAGGCTGGTTCTACCAGGAACAATGGCTGATCGTATTCAATCGGGCTGGCATTGTCCACCAATACTTTCACGATGCGGCCCGAAACTTCAGACTCGATCTCATTGAATAGTTTCATCGCTTCTACAATGCACAATACTTGTCCCGGTTTAATTTCGTCGCCCACGTTTACCAAAACCGGTTTATCAGGGCTTGAGGAGCGATAAAAAGTACCGATCATGGGCGATTTAATGGTAATCAGTTTGCTGTCATCGGCTGCTGGTGTAGCAATGGGAGCTGGTGAAGCTGCCGGAGCCGGAGCTGCCGCTGGTGGAGCAGGAACTGCCACAGGTGCCGCTGTGGGAATGCTTGCATTCACCACTGTGGGTGCCTGATTGGTTTTTATTGTGATTTTGAAATCTTTTTCTTCAATCGAAACCTCATTTACGCCTGATTTGTGGACAAATTTGATGAGTTCTTGAATTTGTTTAATATCCATAGTTTTT
>JBEDFI010000011.1:0-20042 GCA_041175245.1 Bacteroidota bacterium | reverse complement strand
GTTTAAGCTTAACCTTAGCTTCGTGCTCTGACAAATTAAACTTAACCCCTACGAACGATGTAACGGCCACACAAGTATATAGCACGGCGGCCGGCTACAAATCAGCCTTCGCCAAGGTCTACGGTAGTTTTGCTACTACAGGTAACCAAGGTGCAGGAAGTGGAGATATCCAAGGTATTGACCCAGGGTTTTCAGATTTCTTACGTTTATTCTGGAAAGCCCAGGTACTCCCTACTGATGAGGCAGTAATTGGCTGGGGAGATGCAGGTTTACCCGATTTCCACAAAATGAACTGGTCATCAAATAACCCGTTCATCAAAGGCTTATACTACCGTTCATTCTATCAAATCACTTTGGCAAATGATTTCATCAGAGAATCAAGTGATGCTAAATTAGCTTCCAGAGGTATCAGCGGTGCTGATGCAGATGCCATTCGCAAATTTAGAGCGGAAGCCAGATTCTTACGTGCCTTCCAATACTGGGCGCTGATGGATCTGTTTGGTAAACCAGCGTTTGTGACCGATGCCGAAGCATTGGGTGCTTCTTTGCCAAAACAAATTTCTAGAAGTGATTTGTTTAATTATGTGGTGGCAGAATTGAAAGCCATAGAAGCAACTCTTCCGGCACCTAAGGCAAATGAATATGGCAGAGCCGACAAGGCAGCTGCTTGGGCATTGTTAGCCAGAGTATATCTGAACGCAAAAGTGTACACCGGTACTGCAAAAAATAATGAAGCCATTGAGTATGCGAAAAAAGTAATTACTCAGGGTGGTTATTCCTTACTCGCAGATTATACCAAACTGATGCGTGCAGATAACCATTTAGGAAATACAGAAGCGATCTTTACCATTAACTACGATGGATTAAAAACCCAAAACTGGGGAGGTGTTACTTTCTTAACCCATGCTCCGGTTGGTGGAAATATGGAAGCCGCTCGTTTTGGTATCAATGGCGGTTGGGGTGGTTTACGTACAACTAAATCTTTGGTAAATCTATTCCCTTCTGATTTTGCGCAAGACAAACGTGCACAATTCCACGTCAGCGGACAAGCCCTGGAAATTGCTGAAATTGGCAATTTCAATGATGGATATGCCATCACGAAATTTAAAAACGTGAAAAAAGACGGTATTCCTGTAACGGTTAATAACGTGTTTTACCCAGAGGGTGCACCGGGTGCAGATGGTAGCGGTAACCACGTGGATATCGATTTCCCATTGTTCCGTTTAGCTGAAATGTACCTGATCGTTGCCGAAGCAGTAGTTCGTGGAGGTACCGGTAGTTCCCTTAACGAGGCAACCACCTACATCAATAATTTAAGAACCCGTGCAGGCGCTGCGACCGTTACTTCCAGCGACCTGACATTGAACTTTATTTTGGATGAGCGTGCTCGTGAATTATACTGGGAAGGTCACCGCAGAACCGATTTGATTCGTTTCGACCGTTTTACCGGCGATACTTACAAATGGCCTTGGAAAGGAAATGTCAAAGATGGTAAGGGCGTTGAAAGCTGGAGAAATGTATATCCGATTCCATCTGACGATATTACTGCAAATCCAAACCTGACTCAGAACCCTAATTATTAATGATGAAATCACCGGAGGGACTTGATCCCTCCGGTACAAAAAATAATTCAAATGAAAACACTAATTAATAAAATCCTCGTTTTCTTATTCGCCGGTACCGTGCTGTTGGGCTGTAAGAAAGAAGAGATCATGACTACTGTGGGTAGCGGTACTGCTGCAGTATTAAACTCTTCCACTGCAAGTGTTGTTCTTGTAAAAGCTGATATCGATAAGACAGCCATGACACTGAGTTTCACTAAACCTGATTTTGGGTATAGTGCAGCCGTGAGCAACACGCTACAAATTGCAAAAACCGGTACTAATTTTGCAGGTGCCAAAGAATTTGTGATGGATGCCGGAAAAACCTCTAAAGCATTTACAGGTTTGGAGTTGAACACCTTATTACTATCCATGAATTTACCAACCGGTACAGCGAGTGGAGTAGATGTACGTATCAAGTCTACCATCTCTGCGAAAGTAAGCCCGGTGTATTCAAATGTAGTGGCACTGAACGTTACTCCATTTGCCATCATCGAGTACTTATACATGCCTGGTGCTCATCAGGGATGGAATGCCAGTGCTCCTGACAGTTTAATCTCTGAAACGGGTAATGGCATCTTTGTTGGTACCATTCAATTTACCAGCTCACTCTCTCAATACAAATTCTTGAAGAAAAAAGCATGGGGAGCGCCAGAATATGGCAGAGCTAACTCTGAAGGTGATAATGCACCATCCGCCTCTTTATTAGTAGGTGGTCAGAATTTAGTGGGACCTGTAACCAGTGCGCCGTACGTAACAGATAATTATGAAGTGATTGCAGATTTAAATGCTAATACCGTAGTCTACAACTTGTCTTCATGGGGAATCATTGGTAGTGCTACTGCTGGTGGCTGGAGCGATGATACCGTGATGAAGTACAACAATACTACTAAAAAATGGACCATCACTGCTTCATTAGTACCCGGAGCGTTTAAGTTTAGAAAAAACCATAACTGGGGAACTAACTTAGGTGGTTCAGGTGGTACCTTATCAGACGGTGGTGCGGATATTTCAATCGCCGCAGCAGGTACTTATACCATTACTTTAGATCCTGTAGCAAAAACCTACAGCATTCAATAAAACACTCGCTATAAGCTAGCGTTTAAAAAGCCCGCTCAATTGAGCGGGCTTTTTTTGTTTTACCGTTTACTTGTGCTGACCACTCGAACCGGACATCCAGTTAACGGATATTTGCATTCGTTGAATCGCTAGAACTGAGCCATTCAGTTTCTTCCTTATAATATCGTACACCAACAGGACTTCCAAATAAACTTAATCAGCGCTGAATATTACAGCCAAATACAGGCTGTTATGAAACGTATATTCAAGATATTCAGCCTGAATCAATTTCTCGATCTTTAGAAGGTATAAGGGGTACCGATCAACCATATATAATCTTAAAGTAATGGAATAGTCCAACAAAAAGCCTTCCCCAAAAAATGGAGAAGGCTGATCCTGCTGTAAGTACTCCTGCTTAATTTAAATTAGCGCTGGTGTAAATATGGTATTCACCCGGCTCCAGGCTTTTGGTGTAAGCACCATTCACTGTATAAGTTTGACCCGGGTTCATAAAATCGTACCAGGTACCGTTAGAGGGGAAGGTGATATTGGCGGTTTTCGCAGTTACATCAAAATTACCGACCACAACCACATCTATGCCGGAGCCATTTAAGATAATATGCTTCACCACACCCCCAAGACTAGTGGAATAGGAGGTCGTTTCGAATACGGGCTGAGCGACTTTGAGTTTAATCATCTTAGCGATGGCATCGTACAAAGCCTTACGCTCCGGAACATCCAAATAATTCCAGCGAATTGGTTTCTCCCCAAGCCTGCCATTAAAGTCGATACTTACATCGTAGCCCAGTTCGCCAAACTGCCAGATCATTTTAGGACCAGGGATGGCTAAATGAAACGCGGCAGCCATTTCCTGACGTTTTAATGCCGTAGGGAATTCTTTCACTCCGTAATTACCAGCCGAATTTCCAAATTGCAGGTTTTTGTACATCATCCGCTCTTCATCATGGCTTTCCATGTACGTAACCAATTTATCCTGATGAGCAGCAGAAAAACTATGAGAACTGGCCACTGCCCGGCTTAAAT
This sequence comes from Bacteroidota bacterium, assembly GCA_041175245.1. Classification (GTDB taxonomy): domain Bacteria; phylum Bacteroidota; class Bacteroidia; order Sphingobacteriales; family Sphingobacteriaceae; genus JAIPAN01. The sequence continues at coordinate 16,338 of JBEDFI010000011.1, read as the reverse complement.
CTGAAGCAAAACCCATGCTTCCCTGATTATAAGCGTAATTTACATTGTTCCACAACATCATCCCTTGTTCAGCAAGAATCTTCTCCTCCGCATCTTCCGCAAAATGTTCCAGAATAACATAGAAATTAGGGTCAATATCCTTTATAAAATCATTATACTCTTTCCATATAGCAATCCGCTGATCATCTTTTTTACCCCAAATACCCACATCAGTGGTCAGGTTTTGAGTAAACCCTTTGGAGAGGTCAAATCTAAATCCATCTACCTTGTATTCCTGCATCCAGAACTTGATCACATTCTTAGCAAAATACTTCGTATGTGGGCTAAGGTGATTGAAATCGTAGCCTACACCAAAGGGATGCATATCGCGAGTATTGAACCATGGATTATCTGCCGATGGGGTATTCGTGTTCCTGTTAAAATACAATTGCACCATGGGCGACTGACCAAAAGAATGATTTAACACCATATCCATGATCACGGCAATCCCTTGTTTATGGCACTCATCTATAAAGTTTTGCAAGGCTTGCTTGGTGCCATAATATTTATCGGGAGCAAAGTAAAAAGACGGATTGTAGCCCCAACTGTTATTCCCTTCAAACTCATTGACCGGCATTAACTCGATGGCGTTAATACCCAGTTGTTTTAAGTAGGGTAATTTAGCCAATGTGGCGGCATAACTGTGCTCGGTCACAAAATCTCTTACCAGCATCTCATAGATGACTAAATCAGTCTTCTTGGGCCGGTTAAACGTGCTCACTTGCCAGTTATAAGAATTGGTTATCGGCTGAAATACACTCACAATGCCCGTGGTTTTACCAACAGGGTAAGGTTTTAAGTTAGGATAGATACTCGATGGAACGTACGAATCGTTGCTTGGATCAAGAATTTTCTCCGTATAAGGATCAGCAATTCGAATTTGTCCGTCGACTACAAATTGGTACGCATATTCTGTTTGTGGACTAAGGTTATCTATTTGTATCCACCAACGATTCGCATCTGCGGTTCGTTTCATGGCATAAGCATTGCTTAGTTGCCAATTATTAAAATCACCAATCAGGTATACAGAGCTTTTCCCTGGAGCCAATAAATTGAAGATGGCCGAAGTACCATTATTGAGGATATTGACACCGTCTTTTGTAGCTGCAGCGGGCAAGGCTTCAATTAACGGCGTTCCTTGAATAATAAATTCCAATACTTTTTCTGAAGTACTTCCTCCATCCACAGCCGTAACCTTTAAACGTTGAATACCATTTACGGTGATGGAAGCGGTGCCAGAAATACTGCTTGCTGCACTTGCGGTAGCAAAAGACTGATCGTTCAGACTCAAGGTGAGGTTGGCCGGACGGTTACTTACCGCTTTGACCTCCAGCTGCCCGCCTACTGATTGAACATTGATAACTGGTTTCGGACTGAAGGTAGGTTCAGATTCAGGTGAAATGAACTTTACTTGAAGTGCCGTAGATTCATAGATGGGAGTAAAAATATCGCTCCCATCGGCATTTCTTGCAACAATTGAACCATCTGCATTTCTAAATAATACCGCAATCTGCAGTATTTTTTCACCATCCGGTACCCCAAAAAAGCTTCTGGGGCTCAGCGTAAACTTGTATTTACTATTTCCCAGTGAGGTCATTTTTACCGTCGGGCTGGGAGAAGTAAACGTTTCAAATTTTACATATTTCCAATTGGTTGGAGTAGTACTTTGGTCGGTAATCACTCCAATATGCATATATACATCCCCACTAAATCCGGCAAGAGCAGCATTCCCCTTGCTGGCATCAAACGTGAGGGTCACCGGCTGATTGTCCGTCGGGAAACTGGGGCTAACCGTCAGTAAACCGATTTCTGTAGTGTTTGGAACAGGGTTGGGTGGAGTGTTATCACCATCCCCGGAAGCAGACTTTTTACAAGCCGTACTTAAAACAGATAGTGCAAAAACAGCCAGCAGTACTACACTTTTTAGAATTTGCTTCATCATTAATATACTTTTTTAATAGTCCCTTTATCTACATCTTTGATGAAATCGATCACCCCATTCATGAATACTTGCTGATCGTCCCACATGGCTAAATGGCTCCCATTAGGGCAGTACAAAAAGGCGCCATTTTTCACCAATTTGCTTTGTTTTTCCATGGCTTTCGGATCCATGGTATCATGTTTGGCACCAATCATTAAGGTTGGAACGGCAATTTCGGGCAATCGCTTGGTTATATCCCAGTCGCCCAGTAAGCCGCTAATGCCAAATTCACTGGGTCCTTGCATACGAACATACACATCTCCATTAGCGTGTTTGAAAGTACGATTTAATGCATCGGGCCACTCCTCTAACCGGCATATGTGTTCCTTGTAAAAATTAGGAATGAGTAATTCCATGTACCTGGGGTTTGCAAAATCTTTTTTTGCTTCGATTGCTTTTATTTCGCTAAGTACCTCCGGATTCATTTGTTTAGCCAGCACTTCTTCCGCATATTTTCCATACTCCGGTGCACTCGATACCATATTCGCTACAATCAGGCCTTTGATATTTTGCTGATATTTAAGGGCATATTCCATAGCCAGGATTCCGCCCCACGAATTACCCAGAACATAAAAGTTATCTTTCTGGAGACCCAAAGCTTTACGAACCTGCTCTACTTCATCTACAAAACGTGGGATCGTCCATAAGGTGGTATCTTTCGGCTGGTCGCTGTAATAAGATCCCAACTGATCGTATTCTATAAACTCTATGCCCTCCTGAGGGAAAAAACTTTCAAAGCATTCCATGTACTCGTGGGTCATGGCTGGTCCGCCATGCAATAAGAGCACCTTAATACGGGGATTATTCCCAATTCTTTTCGTCCAGACTTTGAATTTACCCTTCGGCGTGTTGATCTCCACCATCTTGACACCGCCGGCTTGTACGCCTGAATCTTGTGCGGCAAAATAACTTTTCAACTTGGTTTCTTGTCCGTTTTTACAAGCAGCTATGGCAAATAAGCCGGCCGTGAGTACTAAAAAGATTCTTTTCATGTGATTAATTTTTAAATTTAATATCCTTGTTTTCTTGTACATACAATACTGAGATGGCCCCCATGATCATGAAGATTCCGGCCAGCACAATCGCGTAGATCGCTTCCCCATTGTAAAAATTCTTCACGATGGTACCACCGAAAATTCCGTTCACAATTTGCGGAAAGGTGATAAAGAAATTGAAAATTCCCATGTACACACCCATTTTACGAGCCGGAATAGAACTGGAAAGGATTGCATAGGGCATGGCCAAAATACTACCCCAGGCTAAGCCTATACCTACCATCGAGAAAATAAGCATGTTCGGATCTTCAATAAAATAAATAGAAAGTAATCCGGCACCGCCGCAAATCAGCGAAAACGCGTGTGCCATTTTACGGCTGGTGGCCCGGGCAATGGCCGGTAAGGCCAGCGCATACAGTGCCGATACGCCATTATACACCCCAAATAGAATACCTACCCAATTACCCGCATTGGCAAAATTCTCAGAAGAGGTATCGCCCGGAGCCACATGATAAATATGTTGAGCAATGGCAGGCGTGGTAAACACCCACATGGAAAATAAGGCAAACCAGGAGAAAAACTGGACCAAACCCAGCTGTTTCATGGTGCGTGGCATGTTCGAAAAATCAGAGAAAATAGCAAAAATACCTTTATCCTCCTCTTTAGGCTCATCGACATGAAATTGCTCATATTCCTCCGGGCTGTATTCCTTTGTACTGATGACCGTCCAAATGATGGTTCCAGCTAAAATAACTGCCCCTACATAAAAAGAATAAACCACATTATCAGGTACATGACCCGGTTCGGCCAGTTTAGAAATGCCAAAATATTCCGCAAACACATAAGGCAGCCAGGAACCGATTACTGCCCCAATACCAATCAAAAAGGTTTGGATAGAAAATCCAACACTGCGTTGGCTATCCGGCAAATTATCTGCTACTAAGGCTCTGAAAGGCTCCATAGCTACATTGAACGAAGCATCCATAATCATCAGTAAGCCCGCCCCAATTAAAATGGGTGGCAAAAAATTTGCTAACAAAGCCGAATTAGGCATCAACACCAAAGCAAATGCCGATAACAAGGCCCCCACTAAGAAATAGGGTCTGCGACGCCCTAAACTGTTCCAGGTACGGTCGCTATAATACCCAATAATCGGCTGAACGATCATCCCCGTAAGCGGTGCGGCCAGCCAAAACCAGGAGAGATGTTCTACATCGGCACCATAGGTTTGTAAAATACGGGAGGCATTGCCATTTTGAAGTGCAAAGCCAAATTGGATTCCTAAAAATCCAAAGCTCATGTTCCAGATCTGCCAGAAAGATAATTTCGGTTTTTGTATTGCGGTCATTTTATTGAGGTTTGCTTATTTTCTTGATGATTTTAAGGTATGATTAAAAACTCAGAATGAGTGCTTGGCTTGGTAAAATTTTTATCGGGATTCCCTTAGAAAAATCGGCGGATCCATAGGTTTTACCACTGAGTAAATCTTGAATCGGGCGTGACTTATCTCCTAATTTCATAGCTTTCATGATAGCAGCCGGTAAAACCAGCTGGGTGTCGATACTCACCTCTCTATCAAAATTGGCTACAACCAGCACCCGTTCGTTTTCGGTATAGCGGATATAGGCATACTGTCTGGAGTTCAATGCAGCAGGCGCATCCACTTCAATCAACTTGCCTGAACGGATGGCTGTGTTTTTTGCACTTAAATTGAGTAATTGATGGTAAAATGCCCGTAAGCTTTTTTGTGCTTCACTCAACTGTCCTCCGTCAAACTTGCCACCGTTCAACCATGCCTGATGCTGTGGATTACCCCAATAATCGAAAATGGTGGTCCGGTTATCCTCGCCGCCAAAGCCCTCCATGCCGACGCCCTGCTCCCCTACTTCCTGACCATAATACAGCATCACCGGTCCGCTAGACAAGGTAGCGGTAACTACCATCGCCGGCAGGGCCAAACGCGGATCGCCGGCAAAACCTTTAGAAGCAATACGCTCTTCATCGTGATTTTCTAAAAAGCGCAGCATATGGTTCGATAAGCCGCCCTCCTGCTCTTTCACCAAGGCTTTCAACTCTTTCACATCTCCGTTTGGCTCATTCTTAATCAACCGTTTCAGGATATCGTACAAACCCACCTTATCATACATGTAATCAAATCCACCATAGCTAATGTACTTGGCATACAGACTGGCATCATAGGCTTCGGCAATAAAAATTAAATCAGGATTGATCTTTTTAAGTTCCGGGATCACCCAATGCCAGAATTCTGATGGCACAAACTGCGCCACATCGCAACGAAAACCATCCACCTCTTTTTTCACCCAAAAGCTCAAAATGTCTTTCATCTTTAACCATACCGGCGGAATGGGTTCAAAATACGCACGATTTCCATTTTGCAGATCCCAGCCATAATTCAATTTCATGGTCTCGTACCAGTCATCAATGCCCGGTTTTTCAGAAAAAATGTTGTTACCCGTAACCTTGGCAGGATCTTCATCAAATTTTCCATCCTTTAAAGGATGTTTGAAGGCTGCGCCACCGGCTTCGGTCCCGGCCGGAACCACAAAGCTTTTTCCGGGCAGGTAATAGAAATCATTACTGGGAAGATAGGCTTTGCTTCGATCATCCTGCGCTCCTAAATCAATCACCCCGGCTGGTTTGGTATCCGAATGATACGATCGGGCTACATGATTCGGGATAAAGTCAATGATCACTTTCAAACCTTCCTGATGAGTACGCTTCACCAGCTTTTCAAATTCGGCCATGCGTTGGCTCACATCCACTGCCAGATCCGGATCTACATCGTAATAATCTTTAATGGCATAGGGCGAACCCGCTTTCCCTTTTACTACATCCGGATCATCCATTTTGATGCCATACGCACTGTAATCAGTCATGGTAGCATGCTCGATGATACCGGTATACCAGACATGTGAAACGCCTAATTTTTTTAATTCCCGGAGCGCCTTTTCATTGATATCGTTAAACTTCCCCACCCCATTTTCTTCTTTCGAACCGTAGAATTTATTGGTGCTGTTGGTATTCGTGAAGTATCGGGGCAATAATTGATACACGATCAATTTGTGATCTTTCACCTCCTCGTTCAAGCGCTCTTGAGCAAAAGACCCAAATCCGAACATTGAACTGATAACTAAGCAGAGAACTCTTTTCATGTAGTTGGTTTTTAACGATGTTTGGCTATGATCTGGCTGTTTGCGTTTAATTCGTAGGAGCTTCCGTAAACGTTCACCTGCATACTTTTCTCCGATTGATTGATGATTTGCACCCCTTCCTTACTCACTTTTACGTTGAGCAGGGCACCACGGAACCCAACTTTGAACGAGAAGGATTGCCATTTGCCCGGCAGGAAAGGATTGAACTGCAGCTGTCCGTCGCGAACACGCATACCGCCGAAACCTTCTACCACACTCATCCAGGTACCGGCCATCGAAGTAGTATGGCAACCATCTTCGGTATCGTTATTATAATCATCCAAATCCAGGCGGGCCGTACGAAGGTAAAATTCATAAGCACGGGCCTCATCACCTAATTTAGCTGCCAGAATAGAATGCACACAGGGCGACAAAGAACTTTCGTGTACCGTACGGGGCTCATAGAAATCAAAGTTTCTACGGATGGTATCAATATCATAACGATGCTCCAGGAAATACAGCCCCTGTAACACATCGGCCTGTTTAATGTAGCAAGAACGAAGAATACGGTCCCAGCTCCATTTCTGGTTAATCGGGCGCTCCTCGGCAGGCAGATCCTTCACCAGGATCTGCTCCTTGTCCATATAGCCATCCTGCTGAAGATAAATACCTAAATTTTCATCTGCCGGATAATACATCTTTTCGATAATCTCGCTCCAGTGTTTGCTTTCTTCGGCCTCCTCAAACTTGATCTTCTTCGCGATAGCGGCATATTTGGAGGCATCGCTGGCTTTAACGGTTGCAATGGCCTCGAGGGCATACTCCATACACCAGCTGGCAATGGTATTGGTATACCAGTTATTGTTCACATTATTTTCATATTCGTTCGGACCGGTTACACCCAGCATCACATATTGCTGGCGGGCTTCACTCCAGTTCACACGCTGTGCCCAGAAACGGGCAATGGCGATCAATACTTCCAGTCCGTAGTCATCCAAATAGTTCGCATCGCCGGTATATCGGATATAATTATAGATGGCAAAGGCAATGGCACCGTTCCGGTGGATCTCCTCGAAAGTAATTTCCCATTCGTTATGACATTCCTCTCCATTCATGGTTACCATCGGATACAGGGCAGCCCCATTTTTAAAGCCTAATTTTTGGGCATTTTCGATGGCCTTATCCAATTGCTTGTAGCGGTAGATCAACAGGTTCTTGGTCACCTGCTCATCGGCGGTAGCCAGGTAGAAAGGCACGCAATACGCCTCGGTATCCCAGTAGGTAGAACCGCCGTATTTTTCGCCGGTAAAGCCTTTCGGACCAATGTTCAAACGAGCATCTTCACCCGTATAGGTTTGATTTAATTGGAAGATGTTAAAGCGGATCCCCTGCTGGGCAGAAGCATCGCCCTCAATCACAATATCACTCTCCACCCATTTGGCCGCCCAGGCTTGTGCCTGCTCCTTCAGCATCACTTCAAAACCTTTTTGAGCCACCTGCTCCACCACTTTCTTTGCCTCGTGAACGATGGTTTCCTTATCATGATTTTCCGAACTCAGGTTCGCAGCATATTTATAGATCACCGTCTCCTGCTTCTCTTTCACTTCCAAACTCACCTTATTGGCCACATATTTTTCGCGTTCAAGGGGAGCAGAAAGAAACTCGATGACTTTTCCGTCCTGATGGATATCGAATTTCATCCCGGTACACACATGAAAACCGGTTTTCTTGGTTCTGAGGGTGACATAGGCACTCCCGTGATGAGTTTCCTTATGTACCTCATCCCAGAATTTTTCATCGTAATTGGCATCCTGATTCTTGATGTCACCATCGATATAGGGCATAATGGTGATATCGCCCGAGAAATTTAAAGGAGTTATGCTATACCGGATGGCACCGGCCTCGTCGTCTACAATGCTGCAAAAGCGGGTAGCTTTTACTTGGAGCTTTTTTCCGCTTTTGAGTTCGGCAGAAAACGAACGCTCCAAATAGCCTTCCTTCATGTTCAACACCCGCTTAAAATTACTCACCTTGGCATTCGCCAGATCGAGGGTTTCATAATCAATCTTTATATCGATACCGATCCAGTTGGCCGCATTCAATACCTTAGCAAAGTATTCCGGATAACCATTTTTCCACCAGCCCACACGGGTCTTGTCGGGGTAATATACTCCGGCCACATAATTACCGGGCAGCGTTTCTCCGCTATAGGTTTCCTCAAAATTGGCACGCTGGCCCATCCGGCCATTGCCTAAACTGAAGATACTTTCTGAAATTTTGTTCAAATGTGGATCGAATCCCTCTTCAATGATCTTCCACTCGTCGATTTTGATATAATTTTTCATCTTCCTAAAATCCCCCTCGGGGATACCAACAATTATAAGTTATACAGTTTTTCTAAGTTCATTTCATACAGACCGGCTACCACCAGCGAAGCTCCGCTCAAGGTTTGAGCATCCCCTATACCCACCACCTTCATTCCTCCGGCCAAGGCAGCCTGAACACCGGAAATGGCATCTTCAAATACCACACAATCTTCAGGATTTAGGCCTAAAGATTGGGCTCCTTTTAAAAATACTTCCGGATCGGGTTTAGATGCGCTTACAGTATTGCCATCGATGATGGAATCGAATAATTCGAGGAGCCCTACTTTTTCTAAAATGGTTCTTGAGTTTTTACTTGCAGAGCCTAAGGCGGTTTTTAATCCAGCCTGGCGTACGGCCAGCAAAAACTCCTTTGCACCTGGTAAAATCTCATCAGGATGCATCTCCTTAATCATCTCTACATACCAGGAGTTTTTCAAATCAGCCAGTTGAGACTGTTCTTCGGTAGTTTTCTCTACACCACCCCATTCTAAAATTAACTGGAGAGAACGGACCCTGCTCACCCCTTTTAGTTTTTCATTTTCCTCTTCGGTAAAGTCAAAACCCAAATGATTAGCCAGTCGTTTCCAAGCTTTGAAGTGATACACTGCGGTGTCTACGATCACCCCATCCAGGTCAAAAATACATGCCTTGATTGCCGACATACTTATTTCTTCAGTTCTAAGATGAGGGTAGTTTTAGCCGGAACCTTTATCTCGTCGATACTGTTCAGCAGTTCATCGCTCGCCACGTTCAAGGCCTTGCTAAACCCATTGGTGCGCTCTACAAAACGGGCAGTTTTTACGCTTTGTTCTTTCTCCTCGCCATTCATCACCATCATGATGGTTTGCTGATCGGTATAGCGGAACCAAACATACACGCCATCTTGTGGAATGAACTGCATCATACGGCCATTTGTGAGGGCATCAGTGTTTTTACGGTAATTAGCCAATTTGCGCACATAGTTGAAGGCCTCGTTCTCTTTTTCTGTACGACCGGCTGCTGTGAATTTGTTCTCTTTATCTTCCGGCCAGCCGCCTTTGAAATCCAGACGGACTTTACCATCCGGCGTGGTAGTACCCGGCATTAAGATCTCGGTACCATAATACCATTGCGGGATGCCACGGGTAGTGAATAACCAGGCGATACCTGATTTATATTTCGTGAAATCTTCGTTCACCACCGAATAAAAACGATTTAGATCGTGGTTATCCAGGAAAACCACATTCTTGGTCGGATCTTTATACTGATAATCGTAGGCGAAGGTATTGTACAAACGCACTACCCCGTCGGTCCAGCCGAATTTCCCGTTTAAAGCCTCATTGATCCCCCACAATGCCTGAAAATCCGTTACTCCGTCTAAGCCAGTTTCAATGCTTTGATTCACCACTTTCCCCTCTGTAAAATAACTCTGGCTCGGCACACCATGTACCCAGGTTTCTCCGAATGAATTCAAATTAGGATATTCTGCCTTGATGAGTTTGGCCCATTCGGCCATGTACTCCAGATCATTGTACGCATAAGTATCCAGACGGAAAGCATCTACCCCGGCGTATTCCACCCACCAGATATGACTTTGGGTAATGTAATTACGTAGAAATAGGTTCTTATGATTCGGATCAGGCATATGGAAATCAAACCATCCTTTGACCATGATATCTTTATCAGCTTGGGCAACATAGGGATCAAAATGGGTTTGTTCGCGGTAATTGGTACGGGTAAAACTCGGCCACTGGTTCAACCAGTCTTTAGATGGCAGATCGAGCACGGTCCAGTGCTGGCTACCAAAGTGGTTGTGCACCAGGTCTTTCACCATCTTCATACCACGCTTGTGGAGCTCATCTACTAATTTTTTATAGAGTTCATTGGTTCCATACCGAGGGTCTATTCTATAATTTTCGGTATTGGCATAGCCATGGTAGGAGGTTTTTTGCTGATCATTGGTCAACAGCGGATTGATCCACAGGGCTGTAACCCCCAAATCTTGTAAATAATCCAATCGATTAATGATGCCCTGAATATCGCCTCCATGACGGTGATACATGGAATCGCGGTTCAGGGTAGTTTCGTTCATGCCCTTGATCACATCATTCGTTTTATCGCCATTGGCAAAACGATCGGGCATGATCAGGTAAATAAAATCAGAAGTATTTACCCCCTGCGCTTTAACCTGCTTGGCCTCTCTGTTTTTTAACTCATAGGCATAGCTCAGTGTTTTGCTGCCCTTCTTTACAAACTGAATCGGGAAAGTACCCGCCTGAGCATCGGCAGTGATCTCCAGATCAAGAAATAAATAATTCGGATTTTCTACTTTATGAACAGCCGTCAGACTGACACCGGGATAGGAAAGTTTTACTTCACGTTTAGCAATCTGATTGCCGTGAACAATCAGTTGAAGTTTCGGGTTTTTCATTCCCACCCACCAGTTGGCAGGTTCAATACGTTCAAGTGCAGGAACTTGGGCAAATAAAGTAGACGACAGCAAACATACAACCAGCGTCAGGAGGCTTTTAATTGAATTCATCATAATTTGGTTAGTGGCTTCTAATTTAGGGTTAAATTGTGATTTTTTGAAATGTGTGATTTAAACACTTTCTAAGCTCCCAACAGGAACTACAAGGCTTAGGTGAATACCCGAGCAGGTATTTCCCTTCACTTCTTCACCAAGCATATCCTGCTAAGCAATCCCTCGTCCAATTATTAATGCCTCCGTTCAGTATAGAACTGGCTCCGTACAACATAGGAATGTCGCCGTACAGTATGGAGATGCCTCCGTACAACATAGAAATGCTTCCGTTCAGTATAGAACTAGCTCCGTACAACATAGAAATGCTTCCGTTCAGTATAGAACCAGCTCCGTACAACATAGAAATGCTTCCGTTCAGTATAGAACCAGCTCCGTACAACATAGAAATGCTTCCGTTCAGTATAGAACTAGCTCCGTACAACATAGAAATGCTTCCCTGCAATATGGAACTGACACTATTCAAAAAATTAGACCCCGCTGACGCCTAAATGAAACCAGCCCCTATCTTTGTAAAAAAATCTCCTCAGCATGAAAAAAATAATAATCGTATGTATTGGCCTCCTCAGCATGGCCGGCATAGCTGATGCACAGGGTCTCCGACTTCCGGCAGCCAGTACTACACAAAGCATTCAACAAGATTTTGGACTGGGTTCCATTAAACTGACCTACTCCCGCCCCAACGTAAAAGGTCGCAACATTTTTGGGAGCCTGATTCCCTTTGGACAGGTATGGCGTACCGGTGCCAATGCACCCACTAAAATTACCTTTGCTGATGCCGTTTTGGTGGAAGGACAGGCGGTTCCGGCGGGTGAGTATGCCTTGTACACCATCCCGGGAAAGGATGAATGGACCATCATTTTAAGCAAGAACACCAAACTTTGGGGTGCCATGGGCTATCAGCAAGCCGACGATTTACTACGGGTAAAAGTGAAAACACTCGGTTTAAACAACAGCGTGGAAACCTTTAACATCGGCTTTGAAAATGTACAGGCCAGCAGCTGCGAACTGCAGTTAAGCTGGGATAAAACCCTGGTTCCGGTTCGCATCAGCACCGAAATCGATTCGAAAATAATGGCCGGTATTGATGCCGCCATGCAAGGCAGTAACAAACCTTTTTATCAGGCTGCCAGCTATTATTTTGATAACAACAAAGACCTCAATAAAGCCTACGAATGGATCAAGGAAGCCACTGCAGCCAATGCAAAAGCCTATTGGGTGGAACACCTGAAAGCGAAAATTGAACTGAAACTGGGTTTAAAATCACAAGCCATCGAATCGGCTAAACGTTCTTCTGCTGTGGCAGAAGCCGAAAAAAACCAGGATTATGTAGAGTTGAACAAGCAGCTAATTGCCGAAGCAACAAAAAAATAAGATCCGATCAGGACTGAAACTGTGGCCCGAAGTTTACGAGGAATAATTCCTGTGTGCTTCGGGTCATTGCTGTATATAGCCACCTTAAAAACTCCGTGTTGATCATCTCCTCGGTAAGGTATCCCTGATCTATAAACACTGCATCCCACTGCCCTCCCTGGGCCTTATGGCAGGTAACCGCATAGGCAAACTTTATTTGCAGGGCATTGTAATACGGATCTTTCTTTAATTCGAGCAGGCGAAGCCGCTTGTTGGCAATATGGGCATAATCCTCAGAAACCGCTTCGAATAAACGCTTACTATCTGCAGCAGATAGACTGGGTGTTTCCGCATACAAGGTATCGAGCATGACCTTACACTCCAGGGGTTCCTCATCCGGATAATCGATGAATTCCAGCACTACATCAGCAAAGCGAAAACCATGCATTTCGCCGATGTTTTTCACCTTACGGATTTTAGCCACATCGCCATTGGCAATAAAATTCCCCGCTTTTTCCTGTTCGTTCAGCCAGAAATAATTATTCCTGACCACCATGATATAGTCGCCCCCACTCAATTCTTCTTCCCGGTAAAGAATCCGGTTACGGATGTTTTGATTGTATGCATTCGCATTTTTATTGGAACGGCAAACCACCAGGGTGTTTTCCATGCCATATTTATCATAAGCATAGCTAAGTCCCTCCACCAGACGTTCGCCGCCCATGTGGTAAAGATCTTTAAAGCCTTTGGTACTTAGCTTTGGAACCTGCACTTCCTGATCGCCCAGCTGCTTGCGCAGCAGAGTAGCATGATGGAGGATGCCGGAGTTTTTCTCCTGCCGCATGACCTCAGTAAGTTCAATGGTGAATACAGTTAAACCGTAGGCTGAGCGGAGATATTCGGGATCTAGTGCTGGACTTTCGGCAGCACCCACAGGAGGCAGCTGCGCCGTGTCGCCCACCAAAATAAGCTTACAGCTCTTGTCATTGTATACATAGTCTATCAGATCTTGGAGTAAACCGCTGCCGCTGTAATCGGAACGATCATCGGAAATCATGGAGGCTTCATCCACTATAAAGATGGTCTGTTCAGCGGGGTTCTGTGCCAGACTAAAAAACATATCGGGGCTCATGGCCTGCTTTTTCCGGTAAATACGCTTGTGGATGGTACTCGCCTTTTTGCCCGAATAGGTGCTCATCACCTTGGCGGCCCGGCCGGTTGGGGCCAGCAGCACCGATTTCCACTCCATTTTGGGGAGTAATTTTACCAGAGCACTGATCAGACTTGTTTTTCCGGTTCCTGCATAGCCCTTAAGCAAGAGACAGTCACGCTCTGCACCAGAATGGATAAAACGCTCGAGCAAATGGAAGGCCTCCTCCTGCTTTTGGGTAGGTATTTTACCAAATTGTTGAGAAAGCCGGCTAACAAAACTGCTCATGGATTTCAAAAATGCAGATTTGTATTGAGCTAACCTATTCCAAAAAATTTTACATTTGTTTTCAATGAATCCGATTCTTCAATTGAGCGACCCTTCTTTTCAAACCCAGCACTCCGGGAAATGCGATTTATTGGTCGAAATTTTACCGGATGCCCTGCAATTTGCAGTGATTGATAAAGGGCAAGATCAATTGAAGATCTTGTATCGGATCGAAGATTTTTCGGCAGCTACTGAAAAATTCAGTGAATTAACTTCACTTGCTCCGGCGCTGAATCATCACTACAGAAAAGTGAAGATTGCCGTAAAAAGTCAAAAGTTTACCCTCATTCCGGAAGATCTGTTCGACAAAACCTTGTTGGGTGAGTATGCAAAATTCATCACCCAGGATGAACAAGACCGGGTGTTCTATAATCACATTCGTGCAGCTAAATGCATGGTGGTATTCACCCTGCCGGGAAATTTGGTTGAATTGCTCAATACCCAATTCCATGAACCTCAGTTCTTCCATGCGGCCATCACCAACATTGAAGCCGGCATGAAATGGGCCAAGGCTCAGGAAGACACGCTGGTGCTGCTTCACTTAGACCATCAGGCCCTCAGCTGTACCTGCTTTAAAGAAGGTAAACTGGTGTTCTTCAATATTTTTCCGGCTCGTACCGCCGACGAATTCAATTATTTCCTGCTGAATGTAATGCGTACCCTTGACTTAGCATCTAGGGAGGTGAGCTGGCTATTGGCGGGTGTATGGGATGCCGACTATCAGCAGCGAGTTGAAAAATATAGCCAAAAGATCAGCCAGGTGGGAGAACCGCAATTCATCCGGATCGATCCTCCGTTTGAGCAACTGGAGATGGAATCCTTTTTCTCGCTTACTGCCCTGAGTATATGCGAATAATTGGCGGTCGACTTAAGGGTTTGCGATTGCAGGCACCCAAAAATTTACCGGTACGCCCCACCACCGACCTTGCCAAGGAAGCTCTTTTCAACATTCTCAACAATCAAGTGGACTTTGAAACCCTCAAAGTACTCGATCTTTTTTCGGGAACGGGGAACATCTCCATGGAGTTTGCCTCCAGGGGAGCGGAGGAAGTGGTTTCGGTTGATCGAAACCGCTTTTGCATCCAATACTTGAAATCGATGGCAGAAAAACATGATTTGAATCAGCTGAAAACTCAAATGGCCGATGTGTTCGCTTACCTGAAACTGGAGACCGAGCGCTACGATCTTGTATTTGCCGATCCACCCTATGATCTGCCGGCCCTTTATCAAATCCCGGATCGGGTCTTTGAGCGTAATTTGGTGAAAAGCGGCGGATATTTGATCATCGAACATCCCAGCATGAAAAAAATTGATCATCCTTTCTTGATCGAACAGCGGGTCTACGGTTCATCCTCCTTCAGCTTTTTTAGTCCGAAATAAATTTTAATTCCGACAAATTAACCCCAAATTAGTACTATGAAAATCGCCTTATTTCCAGGCTCTTTCGATCCGGTCACCAACGCACACGTAGATATTTTAAAGCGTTCAATTTCTCTATTCGATAAAGTGATCATCGGAATCGGAATCAATAGCACCAAGCAAGCTTTACTGCCCATCGAAACCCGTCAGCAAATCTTGGAGGCCGTATTTGCCGATGAAAAGAAGGTAGAAGTGCAAACCTATGAGGGCCTCACGGTTGATTTCTGCAAAAAAATTGGGGCTGCCTACATGATCAGGGGCATCAGAACCGTATCTGATTTTGAATACGAGAAAGCCATTGCCCAAATGAACCATGCATTGGTTCCGGAGATCGAAAGTATTTTTATTGTGAGCAAACCCGGTTATTCTTCCATCAGCTCCACCATTGTTAGGGATATTTTGAGAAACAAGGGTGATGTGAGCCAGTTTGTTCCGAAAGAAGCGTTGGAATATCTTTAAGACAGGATATTTTCGGTGATCAGATCTAAAATAAGCGGATAGGTATTAGCTTTCACTTCCTGTAAATTATCGGGGCTTAACCAGCGTGCATCGGTAATTTCCTCTTCAGTTTGGGGAATCAGTTCGGGAACATCAGCTACCGACATAGCATACCAATAAGTTTTTTTGAATACCACGTGTTTCTTGGTCGCATAGATATGATAGGTAACCGAGATCAGATCTTCAAGTGAGTCGATCTGAACCCCACACTCCTCCTCTACTTCACGAACAGCGGCCGCTTCCGGGCGTTCACCCTCATCAATCTTTCCTTTGGGTAAATCCCATACTCCTCGTCTGTAAATGAACAAATAATCTCCCGCGGCATTTTTCACCAGGCCTCCGGCAGCCTCGATCAGCTTTAATTCCGATGCTATACGTTCCAACATCCTTTTGGCATCCCGGCAATGCAGAAAGATTTCCGATTTCCCAGAATTTTGTACCACTTTTTGATAAAATTGCTGAATGCTGAAATCCTTTTCAGTCAATAACTTAACAGAATTATCTGTACTTGGCACATTTTCTGTAAGGCTTAAACGT
>JBEDFI010000010.1:0-21589 GCA_041175245.1 Bacteroidota bacterium | reverse complement strand
AAGGAAGAGGTCGTGGGTTCAAGTCCCATCTTTGGCTCAAAACTTTAATACAACAAATAAAAAACAAAAATTAACCTATTAATTAGAATTTAAAAAAATGGCAAAAGAAAAATTTGACCGTAGTAAACCACACTTAAACATTGGTACTATCGGTCACGTTGACCACGGTAAAACCACCTTGACTGCAGCTATTACTAAAGTATTGGCTGACGCAGGTTTATCAGAAGCTCGTTCATTTGATTCAATTGACTCTGCTCCTGAAGAAAAAGAAAGAGGTATTACAATCAATACCGCTCACGTAGAATACTCTACTGCAACTCGTCACTACGCACACGTTGACTGTCCTGGTCACGCTGACTATGTAAAGAACATGGTTACGGGTGCTGCTCAGATGGACGGTGCAATTTTAGTGGTAGCTGCTACTGACGGACCAATGCCTCAAACTCGTGAGCACATCTTGTTAGCTCGTCAGGTAGGTGTACCTGCTTTGGTTGTATTCATGAACAAAGTAGACATGGTTGACGATCCAGAATTGTTAGAGTTAGTGGAAATGGAAGTTCGTGAATTATTATCATTCTACGATTTCCCAGGTGATACCATTCCGGTAATCCAAGGTTCTGCCTTAGGTGGTTTGAACGGAGATGCCAAATGGGTAGAAAAAATTATGGAATTGATGAACGCTGTAGATCAGCACATCCCAATTCCTCCACGTTTAACTGATCTTCCATTCTTGATGCCAGTTGAGGACGTATTCTCAATCACTGGTCGTGGTACAGTAGCAACTGGCCGTATCGAGCGTGGTGTGATCAACTCAGGTGATGCAGTAGACATCTTAGGTATGGGTGCTGAGAACTTGAAATCAACTGTAACCGGGGTAGAGATGTTCCGTAAGATCTTAGATTACGGTGAAGCTGGAGATAACGTAGGTTTATTATTACGTGGTATTGAGAAAACCGATATCCGTCGTGGTATGGTTATCTGTAAACCAGGTTCTGTAACTCCTCACACTGATTTCAAAGCCGAGGTTTACGTATTATCAAAAGCAGAAGGTGGACGTCATACTCCATTCTTCAACAAATACCGTCCACAATTCTATTTCCGTACCACAGACGTAACTGGTGAGATTTCATTAGCTGCAGGTGTAGAAATGGTTATGCCTGGCGATAACGTAACGATCACTGTAAAATTGATCAATGCGATCGCGATGGAAAAAGGTCTACGTTTCGCTATCCGTGAAGGTGGTAGAACTGAAATTTTGAAATAATAAATTTCTGATAAAGGTTAATTGGATAACATAAGTCCGCTATTTTGTGGACTTATGTTTTCTTGTTAATAATTACGGGCATAGTTCAATGGTAGAATAGAGGTCTCCAAAACCTTTGATCAGGGTTCGAATCCTTGTGCCCGTGCTCCAGAAGAAATTAAAGAAAAGATGGCTAAAGTTGTTGAATTTATAAAAGAATCGTTTTCTGAGCTTACCCAAAAAGTAAGCTGGCCTACTTGGTCAGAGTTACAAAGCTCAGCAGTATTGGTACTCGTTGCCTCCATCATCATTGCGTTAATCGTATTGGGTATGGATGAATCGGTAGGTACTGCCTTGAAACTTTTCTATCAATCTCTTGCTTAAACAGGTATAAAAGATGAGCAATCAACTAAAATGGTACGTGGTAAGAGCTGTTAGCGGCAAGGAAAAGAAAGTAAAACAATACCTTGAAGCTGAAATTAACCGTTTAGGTATGGCCAATCTGGTTCCACAGGTTTTAATCCCTATGGAGAAATATTTCCAGATGAAAGACGGTAAAAAAATTGCCAAGGAACGTAATTACTATCCCGGCTATGTGTTAATTGAAGCTGATTTAGATGCTGAATTACAACACGTCATCAAAAATATTAACAGTGTAATTGGATTTTTGGGCGATAAAACCGGAATCCCTGTACCAATGCGTCAGGCCGAAGTGAACCGAATTTTGGGTAAGGTGGATGAAATGGCTGAGCAAAGTGAAGTGATGAATGTAAACCATTATGTAGGTGAACAAGTTAAAGTTACCGATGGTCCGTTCAATGGCTTTACCGGTGTAATTGAAGAAGTGAACGAAGAGAAGAAAAAACTGAAGGTAATGGTTAAGATCTTCGGTCGTCGTACGCCGCTTGAATTAAATTACATGCAAGTAGAGAAAGAATAATTATGTCGTGGGTTTTAGCTTGTGAGTTGTTGGATTATCCCACAACCCGCAACACAAAACTCTCAACTGCACAAAAACCTTAAATGTTACATAGCTTCCAACTTACTAACATTGAGTATTAAATAATTATAAGAAAATGGCAAAAGAAGTCAGTGCGTTAGTAAAATTACAGATCAAGGGAGGAGCTGCAAACCCATCGCCACCAGTAGGACCTGCATTAGGTGCTAAGGGGGTAAACATCATGGATTTTTGCAAGCAATTTAATGCTCGTACCCAAGATAAACCTGGTAAAGTATTACCGGTAGTAATTACCGTATATGCCGACAAGTCATTCGATTTTATCATTAAAACCCCTCCTGTGGCCATCCAATTATTGGAAGTATCTGGCCAAAAGAGCGGATCTGCAGAACCCAACCGTAAAAAAGTTGCCAGTGTTAGCTGGGAGCAGGTTGAAACAATTGCTAAAGATAAAATGAGCGATTTGAACGCATTTACTGTTGAATCGGCCATGAAAATGGTTGCCGGTACAGCACGCAGTATGGGAATTACCGTTAACGGTAACGCACCCTGGAACAATTAATTAACAAAAATCAGTTTAAGAAGTGGCTAGATTAACAAAAAATCAAAAATTGGCACATTCCAAGATTGAGGCAGGCAAGTCATATTCTTTACAACAAGCAGCTGCTTTAGTAAAGGATGTTACGACCACCAAATTTGATGCTTCGGTTGACTTGAATGTACGCTTAGGCGTAGATCCTCGGAAAGCGAACCAAATGGTGCGTGGTATTGCAACCCTACCTCATGGAACCGGTAAAACTGTACGTGTGTTAGCTTTGGTAACTCCTGATAAGGAAGAAGAAGCAAAGGCAGCCGGTGCAGATTACGTTGGATTGGATGATTACATTGCCAAAATTGAAGGTGGATGGACTGACATTGATATCATTATTACCATGCCTAGCGTAATGGCTAAAGTAGGTAAACTGGGCCGGGTTTTAGGTCCACGTAACCTGATGCCAAACCCTAAGTCAGGAACTGTAACCACCGAAGTGGGAAAAGCAGTGAGCGACGTAAAAGGCGGTAAAATCGATTTCAAGGTTGACAAGACCGGTATTATCCACACTTCAATCGGGAAAGCATCTTTCCCTGCCGATAAAATTTATGAGAACGCGTTAGAAGTAATTCAAACCATCTCTAAATTGAAACCATCAGCTGCGAAAGGGACGTACTTTAAGAGCATTTACATGTCTTCGACAATGAGTCCTGGAATCGAAATCGAAACTAAAACTATAGCGGGAATCTAATCATGAGAAAAGAAGAAAAACACGATGTGGTTCTTGCTTTGAAAGAACAGATGGAAAGCTTCAGCAATTTTTACATTGCTGATACGGCCAACCTGACTGTGGCAGCCGTGAATGATATTCGTCGCAAGTGTTTCGAAAGCGGTATCAAAATGCAGGTAGCAAAAAATACCCTGATCAAAAAGGCTATGGAGGCCGCATCAGGTGATTATGCTGAATTATACGATGTGCTGAAAGGTTCATCTACACTTATGTTCTCCAATACAGGTAATGCTCCGGCAAAACTGATTAAAACATTGAGAGCAGGTGGAGATAAACCCGTTTTGAAAGCCGCGTACATTGACAGCGCTATCTTTATTGGCGATAACCAGTTGAACGCTCTGGTAAACTTGAAATCAAGAGAAGAGCTTATTGGCGAAATCATCGGCTTATTACAATCTCCAGCTAAAAATGTGGTTTCCGGCTTACAGTCTGGAAAAGGCAAATTAGCAGGTATTGTGAAAGCATTAGAACAAAGAGGTTAACAGACACCTGAAGTCTGAGTAAACAAAAACAGTAATTAACGTTAAAAATTAAATAAAATGGCAGATTTAAAATCGTTTGCTGAGCAATTGGTAAACTTAACAGTAAAAGAAGTTAACGAGTTAGCTCAAATTTTGAAGGATGAGTATGGTATCGAGCCTGCAGCAGCTGCTGTGGCTGTTGCTGCTCCTGCTGCTGGTGGCGCTGCTGCCGGTGGTGCTGCTGCTGAAGAAAAAACCAGCTTCAATGTATTCTTGAAAGATGCTGGTGGTCAGAAATTAGCAGTAGTTAAATTAGTGAAAGACTTAACCGGTTTAGGTTTAAAAGAAGCGAAAGACTTAGTAGATGCTGCACCAAAAGAATTAAAAGCTGGTGTATCTAAAGACGAAGCGGACGCTTTGAAAAAACAATTAGAAGAAGCCGGAGCAGTTGTTGAGATTCAGTAATTCGATACTCAACAATTAAATGGCCTAGACTCCGGTTTTCACCGGGGTCTATTGCCATTTGTAGATCATCCATTTTTGTTTGACTTACAAATCCCGTGCAATTCGGGAAAAACAAGTCGCAGTTTATTTTTTAAACTAAAATCTCAGTCCCTTGGCAAACAAAAATAACCATACCGAAAGAGTCAATTTTGCAACCAGCAAGCATGTGTTGGATTATCCTGACTTTCTGGATGTGCAATTGCAATCATTCAGGGAATTCTTTCAGTTAGAAACTACTTCAGACAATCGTCATCAAGAAGGTTTATTTAAAGTATTTTCCGAAAATTTCCCTATTTCTGATTCTAGAAACATCTTCGTTTTAGAGTTTTTAGATTATTTTGTAGATCCACCACGTTACGACATTCAAGAATGTATCGAACGCGGCCTAACCTACAGTGTTCCGTTGAAAGCTAAACTCCGTTTATCTTGTAACGATGAAGAACACGAAGATTTTGAAACGATCGTACAGGATGTGTATTTGGGTACCATCCCTTACATGACTCCAAAAGGAACTTTCGTAATTAACGGTGCGGAACGCGTAATTGTTTCTCAATTACACCGCTCTCCGGGGGTGTTTTTCGGTCAAAGCCGTCACACCAACGGCACTAAATTATACTCTGCCCGTGTTATTCCTTTCAAAGGATCATGGATTGAGTTCGCAACCGACGTAAACAACGTCATGTATGCGTACATTGACCGTAAGAAAAAATTCCCGGTTACTACCTTATTACGTGCCATCGGTTACGATTCGGACAAAGACATTTTAGAATTGTTCGAGCTGGCTGATGAAGTAAAAGTGAGTAAATCCGGCCTGAAAAAATTCATCGGTCGTAAATTAGCGGCCAGGGTACTGAAATCATGGGTAGAAGACTTCGTGGATGAAGATACCGGTGAGGTAGTTTCTATCCCAAGAAATGAAGTGATTCTGGAGCGTGAAACCGTTTTAGATGATGATAATATCGATCTGATTATCGATGCCGGTGCTAAATCTATCATTCTTTCAAAAGAAGATACCAGCCACACCGGTGATTACACCATCATTTACAATACTTTACAAAAAGATACTTCTAACTCAGAAAAAGAAGCGGTGGAGCACATCTACCGTCAATTACGTAACGCTGAACCACCAGATGAAGAAACTGCACGTGGGATCATCGATCGTTTATTCTTCTCTGATAAAAGATATGATTTGGGCGATGTAGGTCGTTACCGCATCAACCGTAAATTAAAATTAGACACGCCTGAAGAGACTAAAGTATTAACCAAGCAAGACATTATTGCCATTGTTAAATACTTAATTAAGTTGATCAACTCCAAAGCCGAGGTGGATGATATTGATCACTTGTCAAACCGTCGTGTACGTACTGTAGGTGAGCAATTATATGCTCAATTCGGTGTAGGTTTAGCCCGTATGGCTCGTACCATCCGTGAGCGGATGAATATTCGTGACAACGAGGTCTTTACCCCAACCGATTTGATCAATGCCCGTACGCTGTCATCTGTAATTAATTCCTTCTTCGGAACCAATCAGTTGTCACAGTTCATGGACCAAACCAATCCACTGGCAGAAATTACGCACAAGCGTCGTTTGTCAGCTTTAGGCCCCGGTGGTTTATCTCGTGAGCGTGCAGGTTTCGAGGTTCGTGACGTTCACTATACCCACTACGGTAGGTTGTGTACCATTGAAACTCCGGAAGGACCGAACATTGGATTGATCTCCTCACTCTGTGTGCATGCGAAGATCAATAACTTAGGCTTTATTGAAACGCCATATCGTAAAGTTGAAAAAGGTCGTGTGGTAGTGGAAGAACCAGTAATTTATCTTTCTGCCGAAGATGAAGACGGAAAAACCATTGCGCAGGCCAATGCAAGTTATGATGATAAAGGAAAATTTGCTGATCCACGTGTAAAAGCACGTTACGAAGGTGATTTCCCGGTAATTGAGCCAGAAAAATTAGAATTGATCGACGTTGCTCCGAATCAGATCACCTCGATTGCGGCATCTCTGATTCCTTTCTTGGAACACGATGATGCAAACCGTGCTTTGATGGGATCGAACATGCAGCGTCAGGCAGTGCCTTTATTGCGTCCTGAATCTCCGATTGTTGGAACTGGATTAGAAGGCCGTGTGGCAAGAGATTCGCGTACTTTGATCAATGCTGAAGGTAATGGAGTAGTAGAATACGTAGATGCCAACGAAATTCGTATCCGCTACGAGCGCACCTCCGACGATGTATTGGTATCATTTGATGGGGAAGTGAAAGCGTATCCATTAATCAAATTCAAGAAAACGAACCAAAGTACCTGTATCAACTTGAAACCAATCGTTAAGAAAGGTCAGAAAGTAGAAAAAGGACAAGTGCTTTGTGAAGGATATGCTACTCAGGATGGCGAATTGGCCTTGGGACGTAACTTAAAAGTGGCGTTCATGCCATGGCAAGGCTACAACTTTGAGGATGCCATCGTAATTTCTGAGCGTGTGGTTTCACAAGATATCTTTACTTCTATCCACATCGAAGAATTCGAATTAGAAGTGCGTGATACCAAACGTGGAGAAGAAGAATTGACACCAGATATTCCAAACGTTTCTGAAGAGGCTACCAAAGACTTGGATGAGAATGGAGTGATCCGTGTAGGTGCCGAAGTGAAAGAGGGTGATATCCTGATTGGTAAAATTACGCCAAAAGGAGAGTCAGATCCTTCTCCGGAAGAGAAATTGCTGAGAGCCATCTTTGGTGACAAAGCCGGAGACGTGAAAGATGCATCTTTGAAAACTCCACCGTCTATTCAAGGGGTGGTAATCGATACCAAATTGTTCTCAAGAGCTAAGAAAACAACGAAAGCTGAAGAAAAATCTGCCGTTGAGAAATTAGATGCTCAGCATGGCAAAGCGGTTAAAGAATTGCGTGAGCAATTAATCGAAAAATTATTCAGCATCGTAAATGGTAAAACTGCTCAGGGCGTATACAACGTGTACAAGGAGTTGTTGGTGGCAAAAGGTGTTAAATTCACTCAGAAAGTGTTGGCCGATCTAGAATTTGCCAATATTAATCCTACCAAGTGGACTACTGATGAGGATAAGAATGAGTTAATTAAACAAACCCTGCATAACTACAACATTAAGTTGAATGAAGAGCTGGGCGCTTACAAACGTGAGAAATTTGCCATCACTGTGGGCGACGAACTCCCTTCAGGTATTGTACAATTGGCCAAAGTTTACATCGCTAAAAAGCGTAAGCTGAAAGTAGGTGATAAAATGGCAGGCCGTCACGGTAACAAAGGTATTGTAGCCCGTATTGTACGTGATGAAGATATGCCGTTCCTGGAAGATGGAACACCGGTTGATATCGTGTTGAACCCGCTGGGTGTACCTTCACGTATGAACCTGGGTCAGATCTACGAAACTGTATTAGGCTGGGCCGGAAAAGAGTTGGGCGTGAAATTCTCAACCCCAATTTTCGACGGAGCAACCCACCAGGAAGTAGAAGACTGGGTAGCTAAAGCGGGCGTACCTGCTTCAGGTAGAACGTACCTGCATAATGGATTAACAGGCGAGCGTTTTGATCAACCTACCACCGTAGGGATCATTTACATGTTGAAATTAGGTCACATGGTAGATGATAAGATGCACGCCCGTTCAATCGGACCATATTCACTCATTACACAACAACCATTGGGCGGTAAAGCTCAGTTTGGTGGTCAGCGTTTTGGTGAGATGGAAGTTTGGGCATTAGAGGCCTTTGGAGCTGCCAACATCTTACAGGAGATCTTAACCGTGAAATCTGATGATGTAATTGGCCGTGCCAAAACCTACGAAGCAATTGTTAAGGGTGAGAACTTACCAACTCCATCCGTTCCTGAATCATTCAATGTATTGGTTCATGAATTAAGAGGTTTAGGTTTAGATATCACATTAGATTAAGTTGAAGGGTATGAGTTGCAGGTTATAAGACCTGCAACTCATAACTCACAACATACAACTCAAAAGAGCTATGTCTTACAAAAAGGATAATAAAATCAAAAGTAACTTTACCCAAGTTACCATTAGCTTAGCCTCTCCGGAGTCGATTCTGGAGCGCTCAAGCGGTGAAGTTTTAAAGCCGGAAACCATCAATTACCGTACCTACAAACCGGAACGTGATGGCTTATTCTGCGAGCGTATTTTTGGTCCTGTGAAGGATTACGAGTGCCATTGCGGAAAATACAAGCGTATTCGCTACAAAGGTATTGTCTGCGATCGTTGCGGTGTAGAAGTAACAGAAAAGAAAGTACGTCGTGAGCGTATGGGACACATCAATTTGGTGGTTCCTGTTGCACATATCTGGTACTTCCGTTCTCTGCCAAACAAAATCGGTTATTTACTAGGCCTGCCTACTAAAAAACTTGATTTAATCATTTACTACGAGCGTTATGTCGTAATTCAGGCAGGTGTGAAAGAAGCCGACGGAATTCAGAAAATGGATTTCTTAAGCGAGGAAGAATACCTGGATATTTTAGATACCCTGCCAAAAGAAAATCAATATTTAGACGACAAAGATCCTCAGAAATTTGTTGCTAAAATGGGTGCTGAGGCTCTTGTTGATTTACTTGGTCGTTTAGATTTGGATCAATTATCATACGACCTGCGTCACCAGGCTGCTAACGAAACTTCTCAGCAACGTAAAAACGAGGCTTTGAAGCGCCTACAAGTGGTAGAATCGTTCCGTAGTGCAAATGATCATATTGAGAACCGTCCGGAGTGGATGATCGTTAAAATTGTACCGGTAATTCCACCAGAATTACGTCCATTGGTGCCTTTGGAAGGCGGTCGTTTCGCAACTTCCGACTTGAATGATTTATATCGCAGAGTTATCATCCGTAATAACCGTCTGAAGCGTTTGATCGAGATCAAAGCACCAGAAGTAATTCTACGTAACGAGAAGCGTATGTTACAAGAGGCTGTCGACTCTCTGTTTGACAACTCTCGTAAAGTAAATGCGGTAAAAACCGAAGGTAACCGAGCCTTAAAATCACTTTCAGACATTCTGAAAGGTAAACAGGGCCGTTTCCGTCAAAACTTATTAGGTAAACGTGTAGATTATTCAGCACGTTCCGTAATTGTGGTAGGTCCAAACCTGAAATTGCACGAATGCGGTTTACCGAAAGATATGGCTGCTGAATTATACAAACCGTTCATCATTCGTAAAATGATCGAAAGAGGGGTTGTTAAGACCGTAAAATCAGCCAAGAAAATTGTAGATCGTAAAGATCCGATTGTATGGGATATCCTCGAAAACGTATTGAAGGGCCACCCGGTATTGTTAAACCGTGCTCCAACCTTACACCGTTTGGGTATTCAGGCATTCCAGCCAAAACTGGTGGAAGGTAAAGCAATTCAGTTACACCCATTGGTATGTACTGCATTCAACGCCGACTTTGACGGTGACCAGATGGCTGTTCACTTACCGCTAGGTAATGCGGCTATTTTGGAAGCCCAAATGTTGATGTTGGCTTCGCATAACATCTTAAACCCTGCCAACGGTACGCCAATCACGGTTCCATCACAAGACATGGTCTTGGGTCTTTACTACACCACCAAAGGTCGTAAAACTGACGCTACCCGTGTAGTTAAAGGGGAGGGCTTGAGCTTTTATTCTCCTGAAGAAGTAATTATAGCATACAATGAGAAACAAGTAGATCTGCATGCTTTCATCAAGGTGAAAACCAACGTGAGAGAAAAAGACGGATCGATTGTTAACAAATTGATTGAAACCACTGTTGGACGGGTGTTATTTAACCAGGTTGTTCCAGCAGAAGTGGGTTATATCAATGAATTATTAACCAAAAAGTCACTTCGTGACATCATTGGTGAAGTAGTTAAAACAACCGGTATGGCTCGTGGTGCTCAATTCCTCGATGATATCAAGGAATTAGGATTCCAAATGGCCTTCCGTGGTGGTTTATCGTTCAACCTGCAGGATTTAAATATTCCTGATGAGAAAATCAAATTGATCGGTCAGGCTTCTAAAGAAGTAGAAGAGGTCATGAACAACTACAACATGGGTTTCATTACCAACAACGAGCGTTACAATCAGATCATCGATATCTGGACCCGTATCAACAACAAGTTGACGGCCAATGTAATGGACATCTTGTCGAACGATAATCAGGGCTTCAATTCGGTATACATGATGTTGGATTCCGGAGCACGTGGTTCTAAAGAGCAGATTCGTCAGCTTTGCGGTATGCGTGGTTTGATGGCTAAGCCTCAGAAATCTGGTTCAGGTGGGGAGATTATCGAAAACCCGATCTTATCTAATTTCAAAGAAGGATTATCAGTATTAGAGTACTTCATCTCAACCCACGGTGCCCGTAAAGGTTTGGCCGATACGGCTTTGAAAACTGCCGATGCCGGTTACCTGACTCGTCGTTTACATGATGTGGCTCAGGATATGATTGTGGGTGATGTAGATTGCGGTACCCTGAGAGGTATTTACACTACTGCTTTAAAAGACAACGAAGATATCGTAGAACCATTGTACGACCGCATTTTGGGACGTACTTCCTTACACGATGTTTATGATCCATTGTCTGGTGATTTAATTGTTTCTGCAGGTCATGATATTGACGAAAATATTGCCGACAGAATTGAGAATTCGGCGCTTGAAGGGATCGAAATCCGTTCGGTATTGACTTGCGAGAGCCATAGAGGAGTTTGTGCACTTTGCTACGGACGTAACCTTTCTACCGGTAAACGGGTGCAGATGGGTGAGGCAGTAGGTGTAATTGCTGCTCAATCTATTGGTGAGCCAGGTACACAGCTTACTCTTCGTACCTTCCACGTGGGTGGTACCGCATCGAACATTGCGGCAGAGTCTCAAATCAATGCGAAGTTTGAAGGGGTAATCGAGTTTGAAAACATCAGAACGGTAAGTTTAGATACCGAAGAGGGTAGAGTAGAAGTGGTATTAGGCCGTTCAGGTGAATTCCGTATTGTTGAAGCCGGAACCAATAAAGTAATTGTAAGTAATAACATTCCTTACGGTGCACATATATTCGTAAAAGAAGGACAGAAAGTTGCCAAAGGTGACCGCATTTGTTCATGGGATCCGTACAACGCGGTGATCATTTCTGAATTTGCCGGTAAAGCAGCATTCGATGCCATCATTGAAGGGGTTACGTTCCGTGAGGAATCTGATGAGCAAACCGGACACCGTGAGAAAGTCATTATTGATTCACGTGATAAGACCAAAAACCCATCCATCCAGATTACTGATAAGAAGGGCGCATTGATCAAATCGTATAACATCCCGGTAGGTGCGCATATTGCCATTGATGAGGGAGATGATATCAAAACTGGCCAAATCATCGTGAAAATTCCTCGTTCAACCGGAAAAACACGAGATATTACCGGTGGTTTACCACGTGTAACCGAATTGTTCGAAGCACGTAATCCATCTAACCCTGCGGTAGTTACTGAGATTGATGGGGTGGTGACTTTAGGTGGTGTGAAACGCGGTAACCGTGAGATTTCCATCGAATCTAAAGACGGACAGGTGAAGAAATACTTGGTGCCATTGTCTAAACACATCTTGGTACAGGATAATGACTTTGTGAAAGCAGGTATGCCATTGTCTGATGGTTCTATCTCTCCATCCGATATTTTGGCCATTAAAGGGCCGGCTGCCGTTCAAGAATACTTAGTGAACGGTATCCAGGAAGTTTACCGTTTGCAAGGGGTGAAGATCAACGACAAGCATTTTGAGGTAATTGTTCACCAAATGATGCAGAAGGTGTTGATCGAGGATCCGGGAGATACTCGTTTCTTAGAAAATGAGGCAGTAGATCGTTGGGATTTCATGGAAGAGAACGATGCCATGTTCGACAAGAAAGTGGTAACCGAGTCCGGAGATTCCACCAACTTAAAAGCCGGTCAGATCGTTTCATTACGTAAACTCAGAGATGAGAATTCTATGTTGAAGCGTAAAGACATGAAACTGGTGGAAGTTCGCGATGCAATTCCAGCTACTTCCAGCTCCATTTTACAGGGTATCACCCGTGCTTCATTAGGAACCAAATCGTTCTTCTCTGCAGCTTCCTTCCAGGAAACTACTAAAGTATTGAACGAAGCGGCTATCAGCGGTAAAGTAGACAAACTCTTAGGTTTGAAAGAAAACGTAATTGTGGGTCACTTAATTCCATCCGGAACCGGTTTACGCGATTACGATCGCATAATCGTAGGTTCTCAGGAAGAGTACGACAGACTGATGGCTTCTAAAAAAGAAGAAGTAGAAGAGGAAGTTTAATTTCCGAATCATTCATAAAAAGAGCTCTCTCCGTCATGGAAAGAGCTCTTTTTTGTTTGGCTTTATTTTTGT
Organism: Bacteroidota bacterium; assembly: GCA_041175245.1. Lineage (GTDB taxonomy): Bacteria > Bacteroidota > Bacteroidia > Sphingobacteriales > Sphingobacteriaceae > JAIPAN01. The sequence goes on along the minus strand of JBEDFI010000010.1, from coordinate 8,744 downwards.
AAATTTATAGAAAGTCCAGTTTATGAGTGTAACAGAAATCCAGCTATTCCAGATATTGAGAAATAAATTAGGAGAGAAAGAAGCCCAAACTTTGGTTACTTTTGTAAAAGAAGAAGTGAAAGCAGAATTTGACAACAGACGTGAAGTATTGGCTACAAAAGAAGATATAGCCAATGTGCATAAATCTATTTATGTGGTGGGTTTGGTGCAGTTTCTGGCTATTGTTGGTTCAGTATTGCTTATCGTTAATTTCATGTTAAAATAATATTTACAGATTTATAGATAAAGTCCTCCCAAATAAGGAGGACTTTTTTATTTTTAGACTATGGAAGAGCAAAACGAACATCAACTCAATATTGAGTTATCTGAAGAAATTGCAGAGGGTATTTATTCCAACCTGGCAATTATCACTCATTCAAATTCTGAATTTGTGTTAGATTTTATCAGAGTAATGCCCGGAATACCGAAAGCGAAGGTAAAATCGAGGGTCATCCTTACACCGGAGCATGCTAAACGCTTTTTACAAGCGCTGGAAGACAATGTCAATAAGTTTGAGTCTATTAATGGCCGCATCAAAATTACTGAAGAGCCTCCCGGGTTCCCGATGAATTTTGGAGGACCCACTGCTCAGGCTTAATCATGAAGAAGCACATTCGGCAATTTTTTGTTGGAAAGGTCAGAAATCCCGATGATTATCGGGTAAATGTTCTCAATGATCATTTCAGGAAAATCCAGTTGGTTTGGGAAGGGGATCTGTACGATGATTATGGCGTGGAACGTGTTTTTCGTTTATTCCTCATCTCAGCAAAGCTGCTGTTTCCGGGTATTTATATCCAACAATTATTTTGTGGAGGTCAGTACATCAGGCGTAAAATGATTGGAGAGCTCTACGTGATTGCTAAGACATTTGTGCCATTTCTTATACTCTATCATGGATTGGCTGAACATCGCGTATTCCAAGCTTTGAATGTATACTTGCTCCTTGAAACGCTGGTGTATGTTTTCAATAAGATTTATGTGTCTGAGCACGAAACAGGTACGGCTCATAAACGATCTCTTCTATTACTCTTTCTAAATTACTTTGAGTTGGTGTTGGCTTTTGGCGTGATTTATTCTTCCGGAAATCATACCAATGTACCCTTTGCATCCTATCTGGATGCTATTTATTTCAGCTTAGCGAGTAGTGCTACCATCGGTTTTGGAGATATTTATCCGGTAACTGATTTTGGTAAATCCATCTTGATCTGTCAGGCATTGACTACGCTGTCTTTTGTGGTCTTGTTCTTTAATTTCTTTGGCGCCAAACTCCGGGATTAAGCGGAACGAATAGTTTCTTCAACAAATTCGATAATTTTTTGGTTTTCGCCGGCCTCAAACCAATGTATTTCGGGATCTCTTTTAAACCAGGTGATTTGTCTTTTGGCAAATCTCCGGGTATTTTGTTTGATCAGCGCCACCGCTGCTTCAAGGCTACACTTGCCATCCAGGTACTCGAATAGTTCCTGATAACCTACAGTTTGCAAGGCATTGAGTTGCCGGTGAGCTAGCAGCGATTCCACTTCTTTCAACAGACCGGCTTTCATCATGAGTTCAACTCGTTGATTAATTCGCTCGTAAAGTGCTTCTCGTTGCATTTCAAGACCAATTTTAATGGTTCTGAAAGGTCTTTTTTTCTGGTTTTGTATTCTGAACTCGGAAAATTTCTTTCCGCTGTGCAGGCAAACTTCCAGCGCTCTGATCACTCGTTGAGGATTATGTACATCTAACGCTGCATAATATTCCGGATCCAGCTCCTTTAATTGTTCTTGAAGGGGAGCAATACCGTATTCCCTTAACCTGGCGTTTAATTGTTCTCTCAGTGATGCGGGAATGAGGGGCAGTTCGTCAAAGCCCTGTGTAATGGCCTTCACATACAAACCAGAGCCTCCGGCCATAATTGCCGTTTGATGGGTGTTGAAAATATGATTCAGGGTCTCTAAACCCTGTTTTTCGAAATGCCCGACAGAAAATTCCTCTGAAATTGCATGCGAATCTACGAAATGGTGTTTAACTAAGCTCAGCTCCTCAGGCGAAGGTTTGGCGGTACCGATCGTCATCTCCTTAAAAATCTGCCTGGAATCTGCTGAAATGATCTCGGTTGCAAAGTGCTGGGCCAGTTTGATCGCTAAATCGGTTTTGCCGATGGCCGTTGGTCCGATAAGGCAGATCAGGAAAGCCATTATAGAGAATTAGTAATCGTCTCTTTGGTAATCGTCAGAGTCGTATTGTTCGTTGTCTGAGAACTCGTCCATAAACTCATCTTCTTCCTCCTCACTTTCCGCCTCCTCAGTTTCTTGGCTGCTTTTTTGAGCAGGGGTATCCATACTCATATCATCCAGGTGATCAACTTCTTCCAATTGTTCAGGATCAAAATCCTCGTCATTTAAAAAATCAAAATCATCCACTAAATTCGGAGTATTGCTGCCAACAACGGGAATCACTACACTTCCCGGAATTTTAGGAGCGTGCCCGGAGCTTCTGAACAAAGCAGGGTAGGCCTTTTGGTCGTCTTCCTCAAGCATGATTTTCATCAGTTCCACATGAAAATCGAAGGGAAGGTCAAAATTATAGGTATAGTAGAATTTTTGATGCGGATCATCAATAAACTTGCTCAGTTTGGTTTGTTCCATGATGGCTATGCCTTTTTCTGTTTTACGGGCATTGGGTAAAAAGGCAATTTCCTCGCCTTTAATCCAAAAATCGTTGCTCACGTAAAATGAGGAAGAAACTTCTACCGGGTAGCCGGTACTTGCGTGTATGGCACGGTGTAGCTCTTCAAACGTTTGAGTAGACTTAATATCGATTTCGCGAACCACATCGTCGTAATCTTCAAATGAAATCTTAAATCGGTAAATAGCCATGAATTATACTTGTTCTAAATCACAAAATTAATAATTGCGTTCCGAATAACAGGTTATTGCTGATAAAGTTTTTATTGCTTAATAACTTTTAGTCCCATTTCTTTTCCTCTTTCAATCATAAATGAAAGGGCGTCTTCACGGGAGTTTTTTATATCACCTTCCAAAATTGCTTCTCTGATTTGGTTCTTGATCAGGCCCACCTCCCGTCCCTCTTTTAAACCAAAGGTTTCCATGATATCCATTCCGCTGATTGGAGGCTGCCAATTTCTGATCCGGTCTCTCTCCTCCACATCTTTCAATTTTTGTTTAACTAGCTCAAAATTTTGCCGGTATTTACGGATTTTGTATTCATTTTTTGTGGTTACATCGGCATGGCACAGCAACATCAACGAATCTATGTCATCACCGGCATCGAACAATAATCGTCGCAAGGCCGAATCGGTGATGTGGTCCTGGGCTAAAACGATCGGACGCAGATGTAATTGTACCAACTTCTGTACCATTTTCATTTTTTCGTTCTGTGGAAGCCGCAACTGCGCAAAAATTTTCGGTACCATGCGGGCACCTTTGTCCTCATGACCATGGAATGTCCATCCATGCGTTGGCTCAAACCGTTTGGTGGCCGGTTTGGCAATATCGTGTAAGATGGCAGCCCATCTCAGCCATAGGTCCTCAGTACTGCTCGAAAGATTGTCAAGCACTTCGAGGGTATGATAAAAATTATCTTTATGTGATTTTCCATTGATGGTATCAACGCCGTGTAAGCTTGCCATTTGTGGAAAAATGAGTTCCAATAAACCGGTATCGAACAAATACTTAAAGCCGATGGAAGGTTTTGGAGAACAGATGATCTTATTCAACTCATCCGTAATACGCTCTTGCGAGACAATTTTAATCCGTTCTCGCTGACTTTTTATAGCTGCTACGGCCGAGGGATCTATTTGAAAATGAAGTTGACTGGCAAAGCGGATGGCCCTCATCATACGCAAGGGATCATCAGAAAAAGTTTCTTCCGGATTTTGCGGGGTACGGATGAGAGCCTCTTTCAAATCCTTTAATCCATTAAATGGATCAAGAAGTTCGCCATAGTTTATCTGGTTCAAACTGATGGCCAGGGCGTTGATGGTAAAATCTCTGCGAAGCTGATCATCTGCCAGTGTCCCGTTCTCCACAATAGGCTTTCTGGAATCAGAACGATAAGATTCTTTACGGGCGCCAACAAATTCAACTTCCAGGTCTTTGTACCGGAGCATGGCTGTACCGAAATTTTTAAAAACGGAAACCTTCGATTTTAACAGCTTCCCGGCAGCTTCAGCAAATTCTATTCCCTGACCCAGCACCAAAATATCTACATCTTTTGAGGGTCGCTTGAGAAAAATATCACGAACATAGCCCCCGATCACATAGATCTCGGCTCCATTTTGGGTAGCCAGATCAGCTAAATGCGTAAAGATGGGGTGTTTTAGATGCTGTTTCATGACCTCTCAGGCTGCCTGATGAAATTTATTCAAAAGAGCAGATATTCTTTTGTTTTTTCAAATCGGGAGGCTTATTTGCGGATAAATACAAAACGTCCGTCAGGTTCGAGTTTCATAATTGTGGAGGGCGTTTTTTTATCTAATTCTTGCTGTTCTAAGTTCACCACATAATCTACGCCATGTATAATCTTTTCGTCAATCTCTGAGAAATTCGCCGGTGCTGCTTTTCCGCTGAGGTTTGCCGAGGTGGATACAATAGGTAAGCGAAAACGCTGCAGCAGTTGCTCGCAAAACGGGTGGCGAACCACACGAATACCCACACTAGTATCCTCGTTAATTACATTAGGAGCCAGATTTTTAGCTCCGGAATAAATAATTGTTAATGGCTTTTCAGCGTATTCGATCAAATCGTATGCTACATCTGGTACATCGCTTACATAGCTCTGCAGCTTATTTTCTGTATCGAGCAAAATAATCAGGCTTTTAGATTCGCTTCTCCCCTTGAGCTCGAATACTTTCTTTACAGCAGCCTGATTGGTTGCATCGCAGCCAATACCCCAAACCGTATCGGTCGGATAAAGAATTAAACCGCCGGCTCTGAGTACCTCAAGCGCATTAGTTACTTCGTTTTTAAGCACGGTTTAAAGATAATCAAAACCCCAGGTTTTTGTTATTTTTGGAAGTATCTCAATTTATAAATTTCGACGTGTATGAAGATCAGCGGTTTCACCATTGCAAAAAATGCAACTAAACTATATTATCCCGTGAAAGCTGCCATCATGTCTGTTCTTCCTCTGGTCGATGAATTTATAGTTGCTTTGGGGGATTGCGATGAGGATGATGAAACCGAACAACAGATTTTAAGCATTGGTTCAGACAAGATTAAGATCGTTAAAACAAGTTGGGATACCGTTAAATTTCCACATGGTATGGAATATGCACGCCAGACCGATTTGGCAAAAGATCTTTGCAGCGGCGACTGGTTGTTTTATATTCAATGCGATGAGGTGCTGCACGAAAAATTTATCCCGGAGATCCGGGCCAAGTGTGAACGCTACCTGAATGAGCCGGAAGTAGAAGGTTTTTTATTTAATTACAAGCATTTTTGGGGAGATTATGATCATTACGTACTTTCTCATGCTTGGTATCCAAGAGAAATACGGATTATTCGAAACCATGAGGATATTCATTCCTGGAAAGATGCTCAGTCATTTAGACGCATCCCCAATTTCGATCGGCTGGATTATTGTCAAAAAGTGGGAACTTACAAGCTGAAAGTCATCCCCTTGGATGCCTACATCTATCATTACGGTTTTGTACGTCCGCCTCAGCTAATGCAACGTAAAAACAAGAATCACCATGCCAATTACCGTGGGATAGCTGCTACAGCAGAAAAATTCAAAAACAAAACAGATTGGTATGATTACGGGGATTTAAGCCAATTGAAAATCTTTAATGAGAGCCACCCAACAGTAATGGATGATTTCATCAGTAAATTTAACTGGCGTGATCAGCTCCGTTATGAAGCATTGCCAGGGGCCGAATTGCAGAAACATGAGCGTTTGAAATACCGTCTGCTCAGCTTTATCGAACAAAATTTAATGGGCGGCCGGCAGTTATTTGGATTCAAGAATTACAGGGTGCTCAAAAAAACTAGTTGAGTTTCTTAAGACCGTTCAAACAAACGAAGTTGTTATTGGCTTGCTTACTAGCCATCATTGCCATATTCTCCTCTTGCGAAGTCCAGTTTTCTTTATGATATAAGTGATATTGCACCGCTGTATTCCTGGCCGAAATCAAGCGATAACCTAAGCCTTTAAATCGCCAAGTTAGATCAATATCTTCTCCAATGGCCGGTTTTTGGTAATCTTCATCAAAGCCGTTGATATCGATCAATGCTGATTTATAACAGGAAAAGTTGCAGCCTTTTAACCATTTCATGGTACGAAGCTTGGTCAGAAAACCGAGTGGGCCATCCGGGTCGATATACATACCCTCTTCCACAAATTGGGCATGATCTTTAAAAAGAGAAGGGAGCTTGAATAAAAAACCTTTTACAAAAGTATCTAAAGAACCTTTTCTTAGTTTATCAGAAACTAAAGGTCCAAGTTTGATACGTTTTCCGGCAACTATCCCTTTGGGGTTTGATAAACGGAGGTGGTTTTCCACAAACCGTGGATGAAGCACACAGTCGCCATCAATAAAGATCAGGTAGTCGGCATTACTTGCTGCAATGGCACGGTTTAGCGCCTGATTTTTTCTCCATCCCTCATCCGGCTGACTGAGGTGTTTGATTTGAAATGGGGACTGGTAATTTTTGATAAAATCAGCTACTTCTGTTGCCGACCCATCTTCTGAAATGATGACCTCGAACTTGCGTTCTGTTTGCAGCGTTAATGCATCCAACACGACCTTGAGATCGGCAATATTTTTATAAATCGAAATGATCAGACTGATTTTCATGATGCAATACCGTGTTCGGTTCGGGTTTTTCCGCTGTTGCGGGTATGTTTTCGGATCGCCATGTTTTTATCAATTGAAGCTTGATTTTTGTAACCTCTGGGATGATCTAGATGGACACAAACGGCACTATAGCGTAACTGGATGGGTTTGATACCCGCATTCACCAGTCGTTCGCCCAGCTCCCGGTCTTGGCCCCCATATTGCATGCGTTCATCAAAGCCATTGGCGGCTACCAAATCGGCTTTCCAACCGGAAGAATTGTGCCCGTTCCAGCTTGCTTTGGTAGGAGTGATCCAATTCAAAAACTCTGCTTTCCAGCCTCTTGCACTTAGCTTTAAGGTTTTATAGGTTTGCTTTAAGCCATGTGCATAGAGCCAGTTTTTATCAAATGCATATCCTTTTACTACATCAGCCTTGGTAATTGCCTTGCTGGTATCCATGGGCAGCATGAAATATCCGCCCGAAATAAAATGACCCGGCTTACGATGTTGTAAGTGAGTTTCCACAAAGTCCCGACGAGGGATACAATCCCCGTCAGAAAAAATAAGATAATCGCTATTAGATGCTAGTATCGCTTTATTCAGGATGGCTGATTTTTGAAAGCCCTGATCCTCATGCCATACATGGATCATGTTGAGTTTCCCTTCAGCTTGAAAACGCTTGATCAGTTGGGCAGTCTCAGCTGTTGACCCATCATCAGCAATGATAAGCTCAAAATCTGCACAAGTTTGCTGTTCGTAGCCCCAAAGCACCTTCTCCAGCCAGTCTGTCTGGTTGTAAGTAGAGAAAATAACCGAAGCCCGGATCGTTTTCATGGATTATACCGCTACGCTATGATCTCTCAATGCATCATTAAGAGAGGTTTTCTTGTCAGTCGATTCCTTACGATGACCAATGATAAGCGCACAAGGCACCTGAAATTCTCCGGCAGGGAATTTCTTGGTGTAAGAACCCGGTATGACCACTGAACGTGCCGGAACTCGACCTTTGTATTCAATTGGCTCAGGTCCGCTTACGTCAATGATTTTGGTTGATGCAGTTAATACCACATTGGCTCCTAAAACGGCTTCTTGCTCTACATGTACGCCTTCTACCACAATAGCACGTGAACCGATAAAACAGTTATCCTCAATGATTACCGGAGCTGCCTGAACAGGCTCTAATACGCCGCCAATGCCCACCCCACCGCTCAGGTGCACATGCTTCCCAATTTGCGCACAAGAACCTACTGTAGCCCAAGTATCAACCATGGTGCCCTCGTCCACATAGGCGCCAATATTTACATAGGATGGCATCATGATTACGCCCTTTGCCAGGTAGGCACCATATCGTGCCAAACCGTGAGGAACCACCCGAACACCTTGCTCTTTGAAATTAGTTTTCAATTTCATCTTGTCATGGAATACGAATGGACCGACGTTAATTTCTTCCATCTGGCGAATGGGAAAGTACAGAATGACCGCTTTTTTAATCCAGTCGTTTACATGCCAGGTAAGCCCGATAGGTTCAGCAACACGCAATTCTCCGATATCCAACTGATGGATCACGGTGTCAATCGCATCCTGGTATTCTTTATAGTTCAATAATTGGCGGTCTGCCCAGGCCTCTTCGATCTTTTTCTGTAATTCGGCAATCATGTTTTTATATTTTTAGCAAATTAACGGTTTTTTGAGGATTTTTGCTTCATATTAACGTCATGGCCGAAAAATTGCGCATCGATAAATACCTCTGGGCCATACGGGCCTTTAAAACCCGAAGCCTCGCCTCGGATGCCTGTAAGGCAGGGCGGGTAAAACTTGCCGGTAATACCGTTAAACCAGCTTATGTGGTTAAAGTGGGGGAGGTATATTCAGTACAAAAAGGGCCGCTTAAAAAGGTGATTGAGGTGCTTGAACTCTTGGAA
>JBEDFI010000009.1:0-22555 GCA_041175245.1 Bacteroidota bacterium | reverse complement strand
AGATTATTTTAAAAACTTGTATTGTTTTGGGGTTGCAAAAGTATCTTTTTTAAATGAATTTGGAAAATAAATCCCCGAATTTTTTAAAGCAAGTCCTTATGAAACAAATACTAAGCTATTTTTGCATCCCGGACACACCGGTTTTATGAAATAAATGCAGTTCGGAAAAATTATAATTGACTGGTATCAGCACCACAAGCGTGATCTGCCCTGGAGGCAAACCACCGATCCCTATGTGATTTGGCTTTCTGAAGTGATTCTTCAACAAACCCGGGTAGAACAAGGCTTGCCTTATTTTTATAGGTTTTTGGAACACTATCCAACGGTTTCTGATTTTGCTAAAGCCGATGAAGGAGAAATTTTGAAGGACTGGCAAGGCTTGGGGTATTATTCACGGGCCAGAAATATGCATGTTACTGCCAACACCGTTATGGAGCAGTACCAGGGGGACTTCCCAAACACCTATACCGAACTCATCAAGTTGAAGGGTATTGGTGAATATACAGCAGCAGCCATCGCCTCGTTCTCAAAAAATGAAGCTAAAGCAGTGGTAGATGGCAATGTATTTCGTTTGCTCTCGCGATATTTTGGTATTGACATTCCTATTAACAGTGGTAATGGGAAAAAACTCTTCACCGAACTGGCCAATGAACTAATAATTGCTGAACAAGCAGGAGTATATAATCAGGCTGTGATGGAGTTTGGAGCCTTGCAGTGTAAGCCCCAACGCCCAAAATGTCAACACTGTCCCTTGCAGCCGGCTTGCGAAGCCTATAGAACCAATAAAGTGGCCGAATTGCCCATTAAGCTAAAAAAGCAAGCTGTCCGAGATCGTTATTTTAATTACCTCGTTTTAAGGCAAAACGCTTCTCTCCTGATGCAAAAAAGAGGAGCGAACGACATTTGGCAAAACCTATACGAATTTCCGTTGTTGGAAAGTACAAGCCTGCTTTCTCCAGCTGAATTGGTACTCGATGAACGTTTCATGCAGTTATTTGGGACTGAGGCGGTGTTTAAAAAGGTACACGGACCGGTGAAGCATTTGCTTAGCCACCAGCGTTTGCATGCACAGTTTTTCGAACTTGAAATCAGTGCTAAACATCATTTTAATAATGAGAATTGGCAATGGTTTGCAGTTGCAGAATTAAAAAGATACATGTCAGGAATTAATAAAGTGATTTTAGTCGGACATTTGGGCAAGGACCCGGAAGTTAGACATTTAGATGGCGGCGTGAGTGTGGCTAGTTTTCCGCTAGCTACTTCAGAAACGTATACTAAGGATGGTAAAAAAGTGGAGCAAACCGAATGGCATAACATAGTCATGTGGCGTGGTTTGGCCGATATCGCTGCCAAGTATCTCCAGAAGGGGAAACTGGTATATATTGAAGGAAAGCTAAGAACCCGCTCGTTCGAAGATAAGGAAGGAAATAAACGATACATTACCGAGGTGGTTGCCGAGAATTTTACCATGCTGGGCCGAAAAAGTGATTTTGACCCAAGTGCTCAGGGCTTAACGCCCAAATCGGAAGAAGAGCAGCCGGTAGATTTTGGGGGCTCAAACCCCGATGATGATTTGCCCTTTTAGTTTTTTAACCTAAACCAAAAGCCCCCGATGAACGGGGGCTTTTTTAATGATTGATAGCTCGAATTTATTTTTTGAGCTCCATGTAATCTAAGGTGAGGTTGATCAAACTTTTCACACCTAACTTAAAGCCACTCTCATCGATAAAGAAATCTGGCGTATGGTGGGAAGCGGCCTCTTTTTTGTCTTTTCCTTTAGGCATTCCCCCTAAAAAGAAATATAAACCTGGTACTTTTTCCTGGAAAAATGAGAAATCCTCCGCTCCGGTGGTGGCTGCTTCTAAGACTACTTTCCCGGCACCCGCGGTTTTCTGTAAGGTGGGTAACATTTTTTCTGTCAAGGCCGGATCATTGTAAGTTACCGGATAATGTACGCTGTAAGGTATTTTAACTAGGGCTTCAGCTCCATTGCTCTCTGCAGTTTTAGTGGCAATGGTTTTAATTCGCTCAATTAACAACTTTTCATCCTCCAAACTCAACGCTCTGATGGTTCCGAGCATTTCTACCCGTTCAGGAATAATATTCGAACGATTTCCACCATGGATGGCCCCGATGGTTACCACTCCGGCATTGTGAGTAACGTCCAGATTGCGGCTCACGATGGTTTGTAAATTATTAATGATCTGAGCGGCCGTAACTACCGGATCTACCGACTCCCATGGAGCCGCACCATGTGACTGCTTTCCTTTCACAATAATCTGCATATCGCTTACACTCGCCATGGTACCCCCCGGGCGGTAGGTTAGTTTTCCTGCCTCAGTTTGTGCATCAATGTGTAAACCAAAGGCTACATCAACCCTAGGGTTTTCAAGCACACCTTCCTTCACCATGAGGGCAGCGCCACCTTCTTCACCTACCGGAGGACCTTCCTCTGCCGGTTGGAAAATGAATTTAACGGTTCCTTTCAAGTCTTTTTTCATACCTGCAAGTACTTCTGCTACGCCCATCAGAATGGCGGTATGTGAATCGTGCCCACAGGCATGCATCACGCCAACTTCTTGTCCGTTGTAGGTCGATCGTGCTTTGGAGGCAAATGGTAGAAGGACTCTTTCGGTAACCGGCAGGCCATCCATATCGGCTCGTAGTGCAACCACCGGGCCGGGTTTGCCGCCTTTTAACACACCGACTACTCCTGTTTTGGCAACACCTGTTTTTACCTCTATTCCTAAAGATTTGAGATGTTTGGCTACAATTTCGCTGGTACGGAATTCATTATTTCCCAGTTCTGGGTGTTCGTGAAAATCGCGTCTCCATGCGATGACTTTTTCTTCTATTTGATCGCTGGCAGCACCGGCTTTAACTTTCAGTGCATCATTTTGAGCGAAAGCGGAAAAGGATGCAGCCATTAAGACGAATAGTAAATTTCTTTTCATGGATTTGGCTTGTTTAGATCTTAAATGTAAAAAATATCCATAAAGAAAGCCCCGATTAGCGGAGCTTAATTTAAGTATGAATTTTAATGCTGGATTAATTCGTGGTTTTGATGCTCAACTCTTTCAATTGTTCGTCAGAAATGGTGGATGGTGAGTCAATCATCACATCGCGACCCGAATTATTTTTCGGGAAGGCGATCACATCGCGGATGCTGTCTAAGCCGGCAAAAATAGAAACCAGGCGATCGAAACCGAAGGCAATGCCACCATGTGGGGGAGCGCCAAATTCAAAGGCTTCCATCAGGAAACCGAATTGTTTCTGTGCTTCTTCTTTGCTGAAGCCTAAATGTTTAAACATGAGAGCCTGCAGTTCACGGTCGTGAATACGAATAGAACCTCCTCCAATTTCGGTACCGTTGATCACCATGTCATAAGCATTGGCACGTACTTCGCCCGGTTTGCTATCCAGTAATGGAATGTCTTCCGGTTTTGGCGAGGTGAAGGGATGGTGCATGGCATGGTAGCGGCCGCTTTCCTCATCCCATTCCAGGAGTGGGAAATCCAGCACCCAAAGTGGCGCAAAGGTATTTTTATCGCGTAAGCCCAAGCGGTTCCCCATCTCCAGGCGTAATTCATTGAGTTGTTTACGCACTTTTTCAGCCGGACCGGCCATCACCAACATCAGGTCGCCAGCTTCGGCGCCAAAGGCAGCTGCCCATTTTTTCAGGGTATCTTCGGTGTAAAATTTATCTACGGATGATTTCAGCGTACCATCACTGTTGTAGCGGCAATACACCAATCCGGTGGCGCCTATCTGAGGGCGTTTCACAAAGTCGGTGAGTTCGTCCAGCTGCTTGCGGGTATATTCGGCACAACCTTTAGCATTGATACCCACCACCAGTTCGGCACCGTCAAAAACCGGGAAATCAAACCCTTTTACCAAATTATTCAGTTCTACGAATTGCATCCCGAAACGGGTATCCGGCTTGTCTGATCCATATAAACGCATTGCTTCGGCATATTGCATGCGGGGCACTTCGCCTAAATCAATACCTTTTACTTGTTTAAATAAGTCTTTAATCAGCCCTTCAAATACGTTCAAGATATCTTCCTGCTCAATAAAAGCCATCTCGCAGTCGATCTGTGTAAATTCCGGCTGGCGGTCGGCACGTAAATCTTCATCGCGGAAGCATTTTACGATCTGGAAATAACGGTCGAAACCGGAAACCATGAGCAATTGCTTAAAGGTTTGTGGCGATTGCGGCAGGGCATAAAACTCTCCAGGGTTCATGCGGCTGGGCACCACGAAATCGCGGGCACCCTCCGGAGTCGATTTGATTAAAACCGGAGTTTCCACTTCAATGAAATCCAATCCATCTAAATAACGACGAACGGCCTGGGCCATTTTATGCCGCAACACCAAATTATTTCGAACCGGATTACGACGTAAATCAAGATAACGGTATTTCATCCGCAGATCTTCGCCGCCATCGGTTTCATCTTCAATTAAAAAAGGAGGCAGTTTGGCTGGATTTAAAATGTCCAACTGGCTTACCTTGATCTCAATTTCGCCGGTAGCGATTTTGAGGTTTTTGCTCGAACGCTCAATCACGGTTCCCTTCACGCTGATCACAAACTCACGACCCAGTTCGCGTGCTTTTGCACGTAAATCAGCATCATCATCAGAATTAAAAGCTAATTGAGTAATGCCGTAACGGTCGCGGATATCCACAAAAGTCATCCCGCCTAAGTCACGAGATTTTTGTACCCACCCGGTCAGGGTAATTTCTTTCCCTAAATCTTTAATGGTTAATTCTCCGCAAGTGTGTGTTCTGAGCATATGTTTTATCTGAACTACAAAAGTATTATTTCTGACATAAATCAGACGCTGTAAACAAAAATTGGGCTAATTTTGCGCCATCAATTAGGGGTGCCTTGTTTCTTGCAAACACAAAAACGGGCTGAGATTATACCCATTGGAAAGTTTGGAGTTTGCAGTTAGGAGTTTTGAATTTGAAAAACACACAACACACAACCCAATACTCACAACTATTCCAAGCACCTGATCCGGGTAATGCCGGCGTAGGGAGAGGTAAAGAGTTAATTTATGCTGCTTATAACCCCTTTGAGCAGTTTTTTAACTGATTTATAATACAAAAAAATGAAAAAATTATGCTTTTTTGCCTTTTTGGCGATGTTTTTCCCTGCTATGGCGTGGGCGCAATTTAGTTTAAGTGGAAAGCTCTTGGATGGCAGTAAGCAGCTGCCACTTAGTGGAGCAAGCATTAGTCTAAACTCCGGAAAATTAGTGGTTTCCAACAAAAATGGAGATTTTTCCTTCAACAACCTGGCTGCAGGTAATTATACCATAAAAGCGAGTTTTGTGGGTTACCAAATGGTAGAAAAGACGTTTACGCTAAACGGCAGCTTGCAGCTGGAATTAGTGTTAAATCCGCTAATCCTATCGGGAGATGAGGTCATCATTCGCTCTACCAGAGCCTCTGAACAAACCGGAACTACGTATCGTAATTTGACCAAAGCAGAAATTGAGAAAAATAATTTTGGCCAGGATTTGCCATTTATTCTCAACCAAACTCCGGGTGTGGTGGCGACTTCCGATGCCGGTGCAGGCCTTGGTTATACCGGTATTCGTATCCGCGGCAGCGATGCTACTAGAATCAACGTCACTTTGAACGGAATTCCGTTTAACGACCCCGAAAGTCAGGGGACTTTTTTCGTAAACCTACCCGATTTCGTGTCTTCAGTAGATAATATTCAAGTACAGCGGGGCGTGGGTACCTCCACCAATGGTGCCGGTGCTTTTGGTGCCAGCATCAACCTGCAAACCACCATCCGCCGAGATTCGGCCTATGCTGAGCTGAATAATAGTTTCGGTTCGTTTAATACGCAAAAAAATACCGTAAATCTCGGGACCGGACTTATCAATAATCAGTTTACATTCGATGGCCGCTTGTCCAGAATCCAGTCGGATGGCTACATCGACCGGGCTTCCTCTAATTTAAAATCGTATTTCCTGAGCGGGGCCTGGTATGGTAAGAATACACTCTTACGTGCCAATGTATTTTCCGGAACCGAAAAAACCTACCAAGCTTGGGGTGGCGTTCCGGAAGCAGAATTAGCCAATAACCGTACCTATAATATGTTTACCTACGATGATCAGACGGATAATTACACTCAGGATCATTACCAATTGTTGTACAATCATCGGTTTAACGACCATATCTCCTTAAATGGGGCCTTTCACTACACCTATGGCCGTGGTTATTACGAAGAATTTAAAGAAGGAGAAGAATTTTCCAAATATGGACTTACACCCATTAGCATTGGTGGCACCACCATTAATCAAACAGATTTAATTCGCCGCCGTTGGTTAGATAATCATTTTTATGGTCTTACCTACAACCTTACCTATCAGCCAAAAGCAGGTTTAGAAGTTGTTTTGGGCGGTGCCTACAATGAATATGACGGTGATCATTTTGGACAAGTGATTTGGGCAAAATATGCCTCCGATAGTAAAATCAGGCACCGTTATTACGACAATAATGGCTTCAAGAGAGATTTTAACCTCTATGGAAAAACCACCTACCAGTTAGGGAAATGGGGTGTGTATACCGACTTACAATACAGAAGGGTTAGTCATGACTTTATTGGCTTTGACACTAACCTGATCAATCTGGAACAGAATGCTTCTTTCAATTTCTTTAACCCGAAAGCGGGTTTAACTTATCAATTAAATAATAACGATCAGTTATATGCTTCGATAGCTGTAGCGAATAAAGAACCTAATCGGGACGATCTGGTGAATTCCAGTCCCAGCAGTCGTCCCTTAGCCGAACGATTAACGGATTGGGAATTGGGTTATCGGGTGAAAAGAAGCCAATTCCAGTTTGGACTGAATGCCTATTACATGGATTACCAAAATCAGTTGATTTTAACTGGTGAGATTAATGACGTGGGGGCCTATACTCGTCAGAATGTATCAGATAGTTACCGTTTAGGTTTGGAACTGGATGGATCCTGGAAAATCAGTAAACAACTGAATTGGGCGCTTAATGCAGCACTAAGTCGGAATAAAATCAGGAATTATACCAACTTCATCGATAATTTCGATAACAATACCCAGGTAGCTACTACCTATCGCAATACTAATATTGCTTTTTCACCTGATTTCGTAGCCGGAAGTGAATTCAGTTATCAACCTGTGGAGAATACTGAAATCGCCTTGTTGACTAAATATGTTGGCCGTCAATTCTTAGACAATACGTCCGATAGTCAAGCGCAGCTAGATGCGTTTTGGGTAAACGACCTGCGTCTATCTTATCAGTTCAATACAAAAGCGATCAAAAACATCAATCTGAGTTTATTGGTTAATAATGCATTCAACGAGTTGTACGAAACCAATGGCTTTACCTTTAGTGCCATTAGCAATGGGGAACTTTCTATAAGTAACGCGTTTTTTCCCCAGGCTACCAGTAATTTTTTACTCTCCTTGAACATGAGGTTTTAAATAATGCGAAGGGATACCGATATTTGCACACTGAACTACTTATGAAAAAATACGTATCCCTTCTCATTTGCTTTTTGTTGAGCCTTGGTGCCTTGGCGCAAAAAAGCAACAAGTCTGTTGCTCAATTACAAAGACCCAAACTGCTAGTTGGCATAGTGGTAGACCAGATGCGCTGGGATTATCTTTACCGCTTTTACAACCGTTTTGGAGAAGGTGGATTTAAAAGATTATTGAATGAGGGCTTCTCTGCAGAATATACGCATATCAATTATGCGGCAACAGTAACCGCCCCAGGACATGCCAGTATTTACACAGGTACGGTGCCTGCAGTACATGGCATTACTGAAAATGATATTATTCTACAGTCAAAGCTTCAGCATACCTATTGCGTTGCAGATAGTTCAGTAAAATCGCTTGGTGGTAGTGCAAAAGCTGGAAAAATGTCGCCTAGAAACTTATTGGCTTCAACTATTGGCGATGAACTTAAAATGGCTACCAATTTCAGGTCGAAGGTAATTGGTATTGCTTTGAAAGATCGAGGAGCGATTCTCCCTGCCGGACATGCTGCTGATGCGTCTTATTGGTTCGATGATAAAACCGGTAACTGGATCAGTTCAACCTATTATATGAAAGACCTGCCAGACTGGCTCAAGAAATTTAACGAACAAAAATTACCCGAAAAGTATTTAAAACAAGATTGGAACACACTTTATCCAATCGAGACCTATACAATTAGCTTACAAGATGATAATCCATTTGAGCGTAAAATAGATGGCACAGTCGCACCTACACTACCGGTTAAAACATCTGAATTGATTAGCAACGATTGGAACCTGATCAGAAATACTCCTTTTGGAAATTCAATGACAGTTGATCTGGCTTTGGCAGTCCTTAAAAACGAGGACTTAGGAAAAGATGACATCACCGATTTATTGGCCGTCTCTTTTTCATCTACCGATTACATTGGCCACGATTTTGGGCCGAAATCAATCGAGGTGGAAGATACTTTTCTTCGTTTAGACCGCGATTTAGCCAGCTTGTTCGGTAGTCTCGATGTTCAGGTGGGTAAAGGCAATTACACCGTATTCCTGAGTGCTGATCATGGTGGTGCTGAGAACGCGATTTATTTAAAAGATCACCACATACCAGGCGGCTTATGGCCGGAAAAAGAAATCGGGAAAAAGTTAAATATGTATTTGGAACAGCAATTTGGCCAAAAAGGTTTGCTATTTAATTTTGATAATTATCAGGTAACATTAAATCATGCACTCATTAAAACTTCGGGCTTAGATGAAGCAGCCATCCGTAAAGCTTGTATCAGCTTTTTAGAAAAGCAAGAGGGCGTAGCATATGTATTGGATATGTTAAATTCTGCTTCGGCATCCATCCCGCAAATCATTAAAACCGGTTTGATTAACAGTTACCATCCCGATCGCAGCGGATCAATTTTCATTGCGCTTCATCCGGGCTGGTATCACGGAACTGATAAGACCGGAACTACCCACGGCACCTGGAATCCGTATGATTCACATATCCCCCTACTATTTATGGGATGGGGAATTAAAGCAGGAAAAACAAGTAGAACTACCAATATTTCTGACATTGCTCCCACCCTTTCCACTTTGTTGCGTATCCAGACACCAAGTGGTAGCATAGGCCAACCCATTTCCGAAGCCTTGAAATAAAATGTCTTCGCACCATATTGTAAGGGAAAAACAGGAACCGGCACTGTTGATCATGAGCCTGGAGGGCTTCTCGCCTGAACATTTGGGACAATTGCTAGAGTGGAGCCCGACGATATTGCTTAATGAATCTATTTATGAATTGGCCGACAGCATGGGGATCAAAATTGATGGCGTGCTAACCCAAGATCCCAACTTTAATGCACAAGAACACACTTTACTTATTTTAAGCGGTACAGAACCTTTACAAGATGCGCTAAAATATTTGGTAGCTCAGGGCTACCCGGCAGTTAACGTGATCGATCAGACTTTTTCGATGAAGGATTATTTACTGTATGTGGATCTGATCAATTTGGTCATTTTTACGCCCTTTCAGAAAATTTTTCCGGTTAAATCCGGCTTCAGTAAGTGGCAAACTGGCGGCGAGAAAATCTTTGTTCTACACGAGGTTCATCAGCTACAAACGGAGGGTCTTGAACAAGTGGACGCCCATACCTGGAGAACAGTAAAAGACGGTTTTTATGCCCTTGAATTTGATCAGCCTTTTATCTTTATTGCTGAAGAACTATGAGTTTAAGCATTCGCCCGGCTTCGCCACAAGATATTCCCACCATCAGCCGTTTGGCCGAGGAGATTTGGTGGCCTACCTACCGGGATTTCATTTCGGATGAACAGATCGGCTTCATGCTTCAGGATATGTACTCGGTTACCTCTCTGGAAAAGCAACTAGCTGATGGCATTATTTTTTTGTTGGCTTTACGCGATGGTCTACCAGTCGGCTTCGCCGGATTTTCTCAAACCGATCAGATTGAACAGGTCTTTAAGCTGCATAAATTGTATGTGCTGCCTACAGAGCAAGGCCGGGGCACCGGAAAAGCCTTGGTACAAGAAGTAAGCTGTATGGCCAAAGCCGATGGAGGTAAAATTTTAGAGCTGAATGTGAATCGTGGAAATAAGGCTCAGCATTTTTACAAAAAAATAGGGTTTGACATTTATCAAACCCTGGATATTCCTTATCATCAATTCGTGTTGAACGATTATGTGATGCGAAAAATCTTATAACTTCGGTATCCGTTTCGGTGCATCCTTCCCGCTCACAATACTTCTCGAACTTAAGGCAATCGCTTTGATCGTAGCGGTTATGTTTTTGACATCTAAACTCTCGGTTTCATCATTCACTGTGTGATACAATTTATCAATATCAATCTGGTCGGTAGAAATGGTGTGTGCCGGAACGCCCAAAGCGGCCAGTGTGGCATTATCGCTGCGGTAAAACAGGTTTTGTTGCGGATAAGGATCCGGGTAGAATTTAAAATCGGTGCCTTCGAGGTTTTTCTGCAAAATCTCCCCAAAATCAGAACGCTCATAACCGGTGATGAAGGCATTGTTTTTACCGAATTTCGATTCCTTGCCGATCATTTCGATATTGAACATGGCTACCACTTCGTCCGGATTCAATTGTTCTGAGAAGTACTTGGAGCCGAAACCACCAATTTCCTCAGCCGTAAAGGCCACAAAAATTAAAGTGCGCTCGTTGTTATTGGCTTTCTTGAAGTATTTGGCCAGGCTAATCACGGCCGTCGTACCCGAAGCATCATCATCGGCTCCATTAGCAATTGAGTCGCCTTCCACCGGTTTCACAATACCCAAATGATCATAATGGCCCGAAAAGACCACCAGTTCCTGCGCTTTTGATTTCCCAGGAATTACGCCCGCTACATTGAATAATTCACTTTCCTCCAGCATATTTTTCAGGCTGATGCTATACTGGCTGGCTGGAGTTTCCGACAGGATAAATACCACGGAATTGGCTCTTGGTTTCACTACCGGGCGCTGGCGCAGGCCGGATTCACGGATGCGCTTGAAGATGTCGGCATATTGCGGATCTACCCACACCACTGCAGATTTATTGGCCCTTATAATTTCGCGGTAGCGGTTCATGAAATTGGTACCAGCCTCAATTTTGAGTTGCTCAATGCCGCTGCCCTCGTTCCAGTTCAGTTCGGCTTGGTCGGTGCTGGCCATCACCTTTTCGGCTGGGATGGCTTGTCCGTTCAGGTTGACCGAAACCGTACCCGGTTTAAAACGGCTTATCTTAAAACTCTGGCGAAAGCCTTTTTCGGTTGGCAGGGGTGTCAGTCCGATTTTTTTGAATTCGTTTTCGATGAACTTGGCAGCTTTTTCAATACCCGGAGAAAAGGTGGCACGGCCCTGCATGTTGTCCGAGGCCAAGGTCTGAATAATTCGGCCTACTTCTTTTTCTCTGATTTGATTGACGTTTTGGCCGAAACTGTTCAGCACCAATAGCATCCCCGTAAGGGAGAGGATAATTTTCTTCATGTTAATTTTTCGATAAAAAGTCTTGGTAAGCTAAAGCAATACCTTGTTTTAATTCAATTCGGTGTTTCCAGCCAAGGGCATGGAGTTTACTTACATCCATCAATTTACGTGGTGTGCCGTCGGGTTTGCTGGTATCGAATACCAGTTCGCCTTCAAAACCGATTACCTCTTTGATCAGCAAGGCAAGGTCCTTGATGGAAAGATCTTCGCCGGTACCGATGTTGATCAGATTCGGTTCGTTGTAGTTTTGCATCAGGAAATAGCAGGCATCCGCCAGATCATCAGCAAACAAGAATTCCCGTTTAGGCGAACCACTTCCCCAGACCGTTACGGTAGGTTCTGCTTTTATTTTCGCCTCATGAAATTTTCGGATTAATGCGGGCAGTACATGCGAATTTTCGGGATGGTAATTGTCGTTGTAGCCGTACAGATTGGTCGGCATCACCGAAATGAAATTGCAACCGTACTGATCGCGGTAAGCATCGCATAGCTTGATGCCCGCAATTTTGGCAATGGCATAAGGCTCGTTGGTCGGTTCCAGTGGTCCGGTAAGCAGGTATTCCTCTTTTAATGGCTGCGGAGCCAGTTTAGGGTAAATACAGCTCGAACCAAGGAACAACAATTTCTTCACTCCGTTCTGGTAAGCAGAATGGATGATATTATTCTGGATAGCCAGGTTTTCATATAAAAAATCGGCCCGATAGGTATTATTGGCCACAATTCCGCCTACTTTGGCGGCTGCCAGGAATACATAATCCGGTTTTTCTGCAGCAAAGAAATCGGCAACGGCCTGTTGCTTACGCAGGTCGAGATCGGAAGAAGTTCGGGTAACTAAATTTTCGAACCCTTCTTGCTGCAGTTTTCTCAAAATGGCCGAACCCACCATGCCACGATGTCCGGCAACAAATAATTTCGCGTTTTTTTCCAATTGGTATAGATATGCCTTCAAAGATAAAACTATTTTTGTAGCCCTAAACCGAACCATGGGTAAAGATAAAATCCGCCGATTTGCTGAAATAGCTACCTTCTCCAATGTGGTAGAACTGGAAGCCGGGCAGCCATTTAAAGGTGTCTGGAGTGCTAAACAATTCAAGAACGAACAGCCGCTTATTTTAGAACTGGCTTGTGGAAAAGGCGAATACACCGTCAACCTTGCCCGCTTGTTTCCGCAAACTAATTTTATTGGAATCGATTATAAAGGTAACCGCATCTGGCGGGGTGCCAAAACCGCCATTGAAGATCAAATACCGAATGTGGCTTTTTTGCGTATTCAAATTGAGAACATCCTGGATTATTTTGGCGAAGGCGAAGTGGATGAGATCTGGATCACATTTCCCGATCCGCAGCCGCAAATCAGCCGGGAGAAAAAACGGTTAACTTCGCCCCGCTTTCTGGAAAAATATAAAAAGATATTAAAGCCGCATGGCATCCTGCATCTTAAAACCGATAACGACGATTTTTATGCATATACTGTCGAAAAAATTGAGGAACTGGGTCTAAAAATTTTTGCAAGTACTGAAAATCTGTATGCCTCCGAGCTGGTCGATGAGGTTTTATCCATCAAAACCTATTACGAAAAAAAATATCTGGCTCACGAAAAGAACATCAATTATCTTAAATTTAGTTTTTGATGGACCGAGCTGATTTTTTTGAGCAGGTGTATCAGGTGGTTCGCCTGATCCCGAAGGGAAGAGTAACTTCCTATGGGGCGATTGCAAACTATTTGGGTACCCGCGGATCTTCCCGAATGGTGGGTTATGCCATGAATGGGTCGCATACCGTGCAGCCGCCGGTGCCCGCACACCGGGTGGTGAACCGGAATGGTTTGCTTACAGGTAAATATCATTTTGCATCCGCTACCGCGATGCAGGATGCGCTCGAAGATGAAGGAATAATAGTTATTGATGATCAGGTGCAGGATTTCAAGAATTTATTTTGGGATCCGAACACCGAATTAGCTTTGTAAAATATGGGAAAATTAGTCGAAGAATTTAATGCCTACCGTACCCGGATGAACGACCGGATCATGGAATCAGCCAATACCAATATCAAGCGTTTTTTCGCGTTGGATACCACCACTTATGCCGATGGCGCTTTGGATGTGAAGACCAAGGAGATGTTGGGCCTGGTGGCTTCCATGGTGTTACGTTGCGACGATTGCATCCGCTACCATTTGGGCAAATGCCACGAGGCCGGGGTGACTCATGACGAGATGAACGAAATCTTCATGATCGCTAATCTCGTTGGCGGTTCCATCGTGATTCCGCATTACCGTAGAGCGGTTGAGTATTGGGATGAATTGAATGCCCAGTAGATCATGGAATACTTTTTCGAGCAGAATTTCGAAAATTTCAACTTTGCCCCCGGCCAGTTAAGAAAAGGCGAATACGAAGATTGTTCCTTCGTGAATTGTGATTTCTCGGAAAGTGATATTACCGAACTAGTGTTTACCAACTGTATGTTTAAAGGCTGTAATTTGAGTAATTTATACCTTACTCGTACCGCTTTACGCAAGGTGAACTTCAGCGATTGCAAACTCATGGGCTTACGCTTTGACTATTGTAATGATTTTTTATTCGAAGTTAGCTTTACCCGTTGCAAGCTCGATTTTTCCTCTTTTTTCCAGCGTAAGCTTAAACATACCCTATTCAGCAATTGCAGTTTAGAGGAAGTAGAGTTCGGAGAAGCCGACCTGACGGCCTCTATATTTGAACAATGTGACTTGAGCCGGGCTGTCTTCGATCAGACGATTTTAGAAAAAGCGGACTTTAGAACTGCAATTAATTTCACGATCGACCCAGATAGAAACCGTATTAAGCAAGCCAAATTTAGCCTGGCAGGATTGCCGGGTTTATTAAGTAATTACCTTATTCAAATTGACGATGTCTGATACTCTACCTACCCGCTGTGGCTGGTGTGGCACCGATCCCCTTTATGTGAAATACCACGATGAAGAATGGGGCAAGCCTGTTTATGATGACCGCACGCTTTTTGAATTTTTGGTGCTGGAAGGTGCCCAGGCCGGTTTAAGCTGGATCACCATTTTGCGTCGCCGTGAAGGTTATCGTACCGCATTCGCCGGATTCGATCCCGAAAAGGTGGCCTTATTTACTGAAGCCGATGTAGAGCGCCTGATGCAGGACAGTGGAATTATCCGCAACCGCTTAAAAATTCAGTCGACCATTCGCAATGCCCAGATCTTTTTGGAGCTGCAAAAAGAATTTGGCAGTTTTTCCGATTATATCTGGGGCTATCTGCCCGATAAAAAACCGATCGTGAATCACTGGATCTCCCTGAAAGAGATTCCTCCCCGAACAGAATTGTCGGACAAAATTGCCAAAGACCTGAAGAAACGTGGGGTGAAATTTTTCGGCACCACCATTTGTTATGCGCACATGCAGGCCACCGGCATGGTGAACGATCATATTATGGGCTGTATTTGCCGACAATAAATCGGCGGGCTTTCTTTAAATTTGAACAGCCGGTTTCATCCGGCTAAACCTGAATACATGAAAAAATTATTTCTTTTAGATGCCTTTGCCCTCATTTATCGGGCGCATTTTGCGTTCAGCAAAAACCCCCGTTTTACTGCTTCGGGACTAAACACCTCGGCGGTGATGGGCTTTACCAATACCCTGCTGGAAGTGCTCAAAAAAGAAAAACCAAGTCATATGGCCGTGGTGTTTGACACTTCGGCACCTACCGAACGTCATGTAGAGTTTGAAGCCTACAAAGCCCATCGGGAGGCCATGCCCGAAGATCTGGCGAAAGCCATTCCCTACATTATCCGCTTGATTGAGGGTTTCAATATCCCGGTGATTACTTCGGATGGATACGAGGCCGACGATATCATCGGCACCCTGGCCAAGAAAGCCGAACAGGAAGGCTTTACGGTGTATTGCATGACCCCGGACAAGGATTTTGCCCAGTTGGTTTCAGAAAACATTTTCATTTACAAGCCGGCCCGTATGGGGAACGATGTGGAGATATTAGGTGTAAAAGAAGTGTGTGAAAAATGGGAAGTAGAGCGGGTAGAACAGGTGATTGATATTTTAGGCCTATGGGGTGATGCGGTGGATAATATTCCGGGTATTCCGGGGGTGGGCGAGAAAACCGCCAAGGCGCTTATCAAGCAATACGGCTCGATGGAAAACATCATTGCCAACAGCCACGAACTGAAAGGCAAGCTGAAAGAGAACGTAGAGAATTTTGCCGAACAGGGCTTGCTGTCTAAGAAACTGGCCACCATCATTTTGGACGCACCCGTTGCTTTAGATCCGGTTTCATTATTGGTTGAAGAACCCGATCGCAGTATCTTGGAACCGCTCTTTGCCGAGCTGGAGTTCCGTACGTTGGGCCGACGCGTTTTTGGCGAACAATTTACCGTAACCGAATCCAAGCCCGCTGCTCCGGTCCACCATGCCGGTCAAACCGACCTCTTCGGCAATCCGGTGGATGCCGAAAAAGTGATCGCCAAACAATTACACCTGGACGAACTTGATTTACCCACTCCGCCGGCTGGCAAGAACATCGATAATACGCCGCATACCTATCATTTGGCAGATACCGCTGAGAAAAGAGCAACCCTCATCGCTTTACTCAACCAGCAAAAAGAAATTTGTTTTGATACCGAAACTACCGGAACCGATGCCAATAATTGCGAACTGGTGGGCCTTTCCTTTGCCGTTAAACCCGGCCAAGCCTGGTATGTGCCCGTTTCGGCCGATCAGGCAGAGTGCCAAACGGTGGTGAGTGAGTTTAAACCGGTATTGGAAAATGCAGGGATTGCCAAGATCGGGCAGAACATCAAGTTCGATATTTTAGTATTAAAATGGTATGGCGTTCAAGTAAAAGGAACGCTGTTCGACACCATGCTGGCCCATTATATCCTTGACCCTGATAGCCGACACGGCATGGATATCCTGGCGGAAAATTACCTCGGTTATTCTCCGGTATCCATTACCAGTCTGATTGGCGCTAAGGGAAAGAATCAGGGAAGCATGCGGGAGGTGGAACTGGAGAAAATTAAGGAATATGCGGCAGAAGATGCCGACATCACCTTGCAATTGAAACACACTTTTGAACCTTTATTGGCTCCGGTAAATGGCGATAAACTGCTGAATGACATAGAAAATCCCTTGGTTTATGTATTGGCCGATATGGAACGTGAAGGCGTAAAAGTTGACCGACAAACCCTGCAGGATTTTTCAAAACAGTTGGAAAGCGATATTGCACAACTGGAAACCAGCATTTATGAAAAAGCTGGGGTGCGTTTCAATATTGCTTCGCCAAAACAATTGGGTGAGGTGTTGTTTGATAAATTACAATTAGACCCGAAGGCGAAGAAAACCAAGACTGGGCAATACCAGACTGGCGAAGATGTATTGCTGACGCTGGCGCATAAGAGCGACATTGTGCAGGATATCCTGGATTTCCGCCAGATGCAAAAACTGAAATCCACTTATGTGGATGCCCTGCCGCAACTAATTAATCCGAAAACCGGACGTATTCATACCTCCTACAACCAGGCGGTGGCGGCTACCGGGCGTTTGAGCTCGAACAATCCGAACTTACAGAACATTCCCATCCGTACCGAACGAGGTCGGGAGGTACGTAAGGCATTTATTCCAAGAGATGAAAACCACGTCATCCTTTCTGCCGACTATTCCCAAATTGAATTGCGCCTCATTGCCGAGATCAGCAAGGATGCCAATATGC
Organism: Bacteroidota bacterium; assembly: GCA_041175245.1. Taxonomy (GTDB): domain Bacteria; phylum Bacteroidota; class Bacteroidia; order Sphingobacteriales; family Sphingobacteriaceae; genus JAIPAN01. Next base: position 5,333 of record JBEDFI010000009.1, on the reverse strand, counting down.
TGGAGGCTTTTGCCCAAGGACTGGATATCCATACGGCTACGGCAGCCAAAGTATACGACCTGCCTTTGGCAGAGGTGAGTGCTACCCAGCGCCGCAATGCCAAGGCGGTGAACTTTGGCATCATTTACGGGCAGTCGGCCTTTGGGCTTTCTCAAAACCTGGGCATCCCCAGAAAAGAAGCTGCCGAAATCATCGACAGTTATTTCCAGCAATATCCCGGTATCAAGCAGTACATGCAAAACACACTCATCAGTGCCAGGGAAAAAGGCTATGTAGAAACCATTATGGGTCGCCGCCGCTATTTAAGAGACATCAATTCGCAGAATGCCACGGTGCGTGGATTTGCCGAGCGAAATGCCATCAATGCACCCATTCAGGGTTCTGCAGCCGATATGATCAAGCTGGCCATGATCAAGATCCATCAGGACATCATCGACCAGAAACTGGCCTCCCGTATGACCATGCAGGTGCATGACGAATTGGTGTTTGATGTGCCCAAAGGCGAAGTGGAAGCCATGAAAGCAATCATTGTAGACCGCATGAAACATGCCTTGCGGCTCAATGTACCCATCGAGGTGGAAGTAGGCCAGGGTAGTAACTGGCTGGAAGCGCATTAAACAAAAAAGCCCCAAACTTGGGGCTTTTTTGTTTTTCTAATTATTTCTTCCAGCTCAGGCCCATGTTGTAGAGCATGAAGGCCCATTTATCGGCCGCTTCTTCAATAATTTTTGAAGTAGGTTTACCAGCTCCGTGTCCGGCATTGGTTTCAATGCGGATTAAGCCAGGAGCATTTCCAGCTAAACTTTCTTGTAACGTTGCTGCAAACTTAAAAGAGTGCGCCGGTACCACACGGTCATCATGATCGGCAGTGGTAACCAAAGTGGCCGGATAGTTGGTGCCCGGTTTTAAGGCATGTACCGGAGAGTATTTCTTCAGGTATTCAAACATTTCCTTAGAATCTTCGGCGGTTCCGTAATCGTAAGCCCATCCCGCCCCAGCGGTAAACTTATTGTAGCGAAGCATGTCCATTACCCCAACGGCTGGGAAAGCTACCTTAAATAATTCTGGACGCTGGGTCATGGCGGCTCCTACCAACAAACCGCCGTTTGAGCCGCCAGAAATGGCCAGATATTCTTTAGAAGTATACTTATTGCTAATCAAATATTCGGCTGCCGCGATGAAATCGTCGAATACATTCTGCTTGTTCATCTTGGTGCCGGCCACATGCCATTTCTCACCATATTCGCCCCCGCCACGCAGGTTAGGCACAGCGTAAACACCGCCCTGTTCTAATAAAATAATATTCGAGGTGCTGAAGCTTGGGGTCAAACTCACGCTAAAACCGCCGTAGCCGTACAAAAGCGTCGGGTTTTTACCATTTAGTACCGTTCCTTTTTTATAGGTAATAATCATCGGCACTTTGGTGCCATCTTTTGAGGTATAGAATACCTGTTTCGATTCGAAATCTTCCGGATTGAATTTCACCCCTGATTTCTTGTAAAGTGTAGATTTTCCGGTGGCAATGTCGTATTTGAAGGTGGTGGATGGGTAGATGTAGGAGGTGAAACTATAATAAATTTCTTTGTCGGTATTTTTCCCGCCAAATCCGGAGGCAGATCCCACACCCGGTAGTTCAATGGTCCGCTCCAGCTTGCCGTCCATATCAAATTGTTGCACCATAGAAGTAGCATCCTTCAGGTAAGAGGCAAATATCTTACCGCCTGCTGTACCAGCATTCAACACGTTCGCTGTTTCAGCAATCAGGTTTTTCCAGTTTTCAGGTGTTGGATTTGCAGGATCTACAGTTATAATGCGGTAGTTTGGTGCATTTAAATTGGTGTAGATGTATAACTTTCCATTAGCATGATCAATAACTGAATGTTCTTGATTCATATTATTCACCACCGGGACGATCGGTGCATTCGCCAAGGTCAAGTCCTGGATATAGAGTTCATTTCCAGTAGTTGAATTGGCGGCAGAGATGATCAGGTAGCGTTGGTCTTCGCTCAGGTAAGCACCAATGTAACGGCGTGGGGTTCCGGCCCCGCCAAAGATGAGTTGATCTTCACTTTGCTTGGTACCCAGTTTATGGTAATAGAGTTTATGATATTGCGTTAAGCCCGATAATGAGCTGCCTTCTTTCGGTTTATCGTAGCTGCTGTAAAAGAAGCCCTCTTTTCCTTTCCAGGCCAGGCCCGAAAACTTGACATCGATCAGCGTGTCGCCTACTTGCTTGAGGTCTGCGGTTTGCAGCACTACTACTTTTCGCCAGTCGGAACCTCCTTCAGACAGCTGGTAGGCTGCCATACTGCCGTCTTTGGTAAATTCGATGCCCGCCAATGACGTGGTAGCATCTTTGGAGAATTTATTCGGATCTAAGAAAACCTCGGGTTCGCTGCCTTCTTTCTGGCGGTACAATACCGATTGGTTTTGTAAGCCGTCATTTTTATAGAAGTAGGTATAGCTACCTTCTTTGAAGGGCGCCGAAAATTTCTCATAGTTCCAGAGTTCGGTGAGTTTGTTTTTGATACCCTCACGAAAGGAGATCTTACTGAGGTATTTCTGGGTAACCTGATTTTGTGCTTCTACCCATGCCTTGGTTTCGGCAGAACGATCATCTTCCAGCCAACGGTAAGGGTCGGCTACTTTGGTGCCGAAGTACGTGTCTACTACCTCGCCTTTTTTGGTTTTAGGATAGCTGATTTTATCTATCATAATTGAACTTTGTTGTGCGATTGCCCAAGCGCTGCTTAGGATGAGTAAGGAGAAAGCCGCTAGTTTTTTCATGTGTTTTCTTTTTTGTGGACTAAAAATAGGAATTTTTGTTTCCTTTTTCTCTTGCCATTCTGAGCAAAGCAAAGAATCTGATCGAGAGATGCTTCACTACGTTCAGCATGACAAAGTAATAGTGCATAAATGATTTTATGTACTTTTGAGGGATGTCGACCGGTAAAAAGATTTATTTCGCTTCCGATTTTCACCTTGGTGTGCCCAATCATGCATCGAGCCGTGAGCGTGAGGATAGGGTAGTGGCCTGGCTGGACAGCATAAAAAAGAATGCGGCTGAAGTTTACCTGCTGGGTGATATTTTCGATTTCTGGTTTGAGTATGCTTCCGTGGTGCCAAAGGGTTTTGTGCGTCTGCAGGGCAAAATTGCGGAACTGACGGATGCGGGTATCAAGGTGACCTTGTTTAAAGGCAATCACGATATGTGGATGTTCACGTACTTTCAGCAGGAGCTGGGCGTAGAGTTGGTATCGGATGAGCTGGTTTTGGAGCGTGGGGGCAAGAAATTCTTTTTGCACCATGGCGACGGGCTTGGTTCGGGGGATGCGAAATACAAGCTCTTAAAGAAAATTTTCAGGAGTCGGTTATGCCAGTGGCTGTTTGCCCGACTGCATCCTAATTTTGGCATCGGTCTGGCCAATTATTGGTCGCGGAGCAGCCGCATTTCGAGTAGCAAGAAGGAGGAATTTGTGAGTGAGGATAAGGAATGGCTGGTGCAGTATTGTAAGGAGGTTTTGCAGACTAAACATTACGATTATTTCATTTTCGGCCACCGCCACCTGCCGCTGGACATTCAGTTGAATGCGAATAGCCGTTACGTGAATCTGGGTGAGTGGATGAATTACTTTTCTTATGCCGTGTTCGACGGCGAAAATCTCCAATTGATTAAAGGACAATAATTTTCTTGTTTTTCAGTTTTAGAACTAAAAGAAAATTTATGATTGCTTTTATTGTGATAGCCGCTCTGGTTATCGTGTTGATTGTTTGGCTGATCGCCATTTACAATCGTTTAGTGGGATTGCGTAACCGCCGCGAAAATGCTTATGCCGATATTGATGTACAGCTGAAGCAAAGACTTGATTTAATTCCGCAGCTGGTGGCTACGGTGAAAGGTTATGCTGCACATGAAAAGGAGCTGCTGGAGAAGGTTACCCAGGCCCGTGCCGGAGTGATGCAGGCACAGGGCGTGGAGGCCAAGGTACAGGCAGAGAATTTGCTGAGTTCGGCATTGCAGGGTTTGCGGGTTAGTGTTGAGGCGTATCCTGATCTGAAGGCTAACCAAAATTTTATGCAGCTGCAGGAGGAGATTGCCGATATTGAGAATAAACTAGCGGCCAGTCGTCGTTTCTTCAATTCGGCAACACAGGAGTTGAATACGGCGGTGGAAAGTTTCCCGAATTCGCTGATCGCTTCGCGGTTTGGTTTCAGCCGGCAGACCTTGTTTAGTGTGGGCGATGAAAATCGCCCGGCCATGGAGCAGGCACCGGTGATCAAGTTGTGAGGGTATGGCGTATGTGGGCTTACAATCGCAGATTAGGCGGAACAACTGGTATTCGATCTGGCTGCTGATCTGTTTTCCGCTGGTGCTGTCGGCCTTGGCCTGGGCCTTGTTATTTTTGTGGCGCTACCAGCAATCGAACGAGTTCGATCCGTTTAGTGTGACGCAGGTGCACCTGGATTTTCTGACGATTTTCCCCTTGATTTTGCTGGGGGTAATGCTATGGTTCCTGATCGCTTTCTTTTTTCATCGTCAGCTGATTATGCGGGCTACGGGTTCCAAGCCGCTGGAGCGGAGGACACATAAGCGGGTGTACAACCTGGTGGAGAATTTGTGTTTGGCCGAGGGGATGCCAAAGATGCCACGTATTTATGTGATTGAAGATGCCTCGCTGAATGCGTTTGCGAGCGGGATTCATTCCGGGAGCTATGCGGTCTCTTTATCGCGGGGGATTATTGAAAAGCTGAGTGACGAAGAATTGGAAGCGGTGATTGCGCATGAGTTGACGCACATCAAGAACCGGGATACGCGTTTGCTGGTGGTATCGATCATTTTTGTAGGGATCTTTGCTTTTTTATCAGAAATTATGTTTAAAACGATCCGCTACAAACGGGAGGGCGGAAAAGGCGAGGGACTCTGGTTTGCCGGAGCCATTGGGCTGAGTACCCTGGCGTATGGGGTTTCCTTGCTGATCCAACTGGCGATTTCGCGGAAGCGGGAGTTTATGGCGGATGCGGGGGCGGTAGAGATGACCCGCAAGCCGGGGGCGCTGGCGAGTGCCTTGCGGAAGATCTCTGCTGATGCAAGGATTGAGGCAGTAGGGCGGAAGGACGTGGCGCAGTTGTTTATTGAGCATCCGCAGGAGCGCACAAACTGGTTTGAACGTTTGTTTAGTACGCACCCGCCGATTGCAGAACGGATTGCTTTTCTGGAGCAATTATAGCAGGGGATTTCATTTTTAAAGCTTATTTTTGTCGCCTTCGGGATGCTTGCAGGGAAGGGCAAAACTAAACCCGATTGCAGCGGTTTGGCGTAGCCAAAGGAGCGG
>JBEDFI010000008.1:0-25480 GCA_041175245.1 Bacteroidota bacterium | reverse complement strand
TGCCTGTTGTTTAAACTCCAATCATTTTAGCGAAAAATACCAGCAGTTTGAACTTTTAATTGCGGCCGGTGCACAAGCTGATTTGAAAGAAAGATCCGGCAGCGCACTTAAAAAATTAGACGCCTTTAGCAACGAATTGCTCTTTGTTCCGGGCTTTCTGGGTTATGACCTAAAAAATGAATTAGAAGATCTGGAATCCTCCAATCCTGACGAATTAGGTTTTCCTGATTTATATTTTTTCGTACCCAAGCATCAGGTCCTGTTTTCTGGTGAGGAGGTAGAAATTACTGCCGAAAATCCTGATTTGATCCATCAGGCAATTCTGGACACTGAGCTTAAAAAGCAAGTCACCGGATTTGGTGGAGAAATCAGGCAGCGATTTAGCCGTGAAGATTATATCGAAACCGTTATCAGACTAAAAGAACACATCAAACGAGGGGATATTTATGAAGTCAACTTTTGTCAGGAGTTTTATGCAGAAAATACCGAAATAAACCCATTGGCTGCCTACCTCGAATTAAATCGATGTTCCCCTACCCCATTTTCCAATTTCTTTAAACTGCAAGACCGTTACATCATATCGGCCACTCCTGAGCGTTTTCTCTGCAAACGTAAAAATGTACTGATCTCTCAACCCATCAAAGGAACTGCCAGAAGAGCCATGGAACCGGCAGAGGATGAAAAGATCAAACAAGCATTAAAATTGAGCGAAAAAGAGCGTTCCGAAAACGTGATGATCGTAGATTTGGTGCGAAATGATCTTTCGAAGTGTGCCCTACCGGGCAGCGTAAAAGTGGATGAATTATTCGGGATCTATAGCTTTGAGCAGGTACATCAGATGATCTCTACCGTGAGCTGCACACTCGCAGAAGACACACCCTTGTCGCAGGTACTTGGCAGCACCTTCCCTATGGGTTCTATGACCGGTGCACCCAAAATTAGTGCCATGCAGCTGATTGAAACCTATGAAAAAACTAAAAGAGGGGTTTATTCCGGTTCGGTGGGCTATCTTGCGCCCAACGGAGACTTTGATTTTAATGTTATTATCCGGACGATGCTATACAATGCTGAGAGTAAGTATCTCTCTTTCCAGGTGGGGAGTGCGATCACCCATCAGGCAATACCCGAGCATGAATATGATGAATGCTTATTAAAAGCGAAGGCGATTCTTCAGGTATTGAACACCAAGCTTAATTAAGCGGTTTACGGTAATATTTTTCCGCTTCCGGCAATCTTTTTCGGATCTCCGCAATCCGGGTCTCATCGCTGGGGTGAGTACTGAGGAATTCGGGCGGAGCACCATCTCCTTTCTTGGTGGCAGACATTCTTTCCCAAAAGTTGATGGCTTTTACCGGCTGATAGCCGGCCATGGCCATGAAGATCAATCCCAATCGATCGGCTTCAGCCTCCTGATTTCTTGAATAATTTAATAAGGCTAGTTGTCCGCCTATCCCATAAAGTTGTGCCACCGCTTTCTGGGTACCTTGTGAAGCATCACCGGTAACAATTCCCAAAATACCTCCACCTGCCTGTGCCGCCATCAGTTGTGAGTAGCGCTCCGCGGAGTGCCGGGCAATGGCATGTGCAATTTCATGTCCAATAACGGTTGCAAGTCCGGTTTCATCGTTGGTAACCTTCAAAATTCCGGTATAAACGGCTACTTTTCCTCCCGGCATGCACCATGCATTGATGTCTTTGCTCTCCACCAAGTTAAATTCCCACTGGTAATTATATTGATCTCCAAAGCCATTCTGTTTCAGATAGGCGTCTATAACCGTAGCCAGCTTCTTTCCGACCGCTTTCACTTGTTGTGCTTCGGATGTACCCTGTACCAACTTAGTTTTAGGTTCTTTCAAAAAATTTTGATAAGCGCTGAGAGCTTCCTTATTCAGCGTTTCATCACTCACTAAACTTAATTGTCTGCGGCCAGTAAGCGGAACTCTGGCGCATGAAAAAAACAAGACCACATAAAAAATAAACAAAATGCCCGTTTTTGAGATCTTCATCGATAAAAGAATTGATTTTTGAATAAACCCCTATTCTACCGAAAGGGTTTTCTTTCTGTTGAACAAATTCACCTTTGTCTCACTGCCTCTTAAGAGCCGTTCAATATTTTTCTGATGCGTAACCAGAATCAGTACGCATATACAGATCGCATACAAAAGAATAGATTTAACCGGTGACTGAAAAACAAATACAATACTAAATGGGAACGCGAATCCGGCCGAAATAGAGCTGAGTGAAACGTATTTGGTAAAAATAAGAACGGCTAAAAAAACCAGAACACAAATCATGGCTGCCTCAAAATGAACGGCCAGGATCATTCCGAACAAGGTAGCAATCCCCTTGCCTCCTCTAAAACCTGCAAAAATTGGAAACAAATGCCCCATTACCGCAGTGATGCCGAGCGCTAATTGATAATTTACAAATTGTGTAGAGCTTTGCGGACCAGTCACCGAGTAACCAATGAATGCAGCCAGATTAGTGGCCGTAAATCCCTTTAAAATATCGACCACCATGACAATGATTCCGGCTTTTTTGCCGAGTACCCTGAACGTATTGGTGGCACCTGCATTTCCGCTGCCATATTCCCGTACATCAATGCCATACAATCCCTGACCCAACCATACAGCGGTCGGAATGGATCCGAAGAGATAGGCAAGCAATAGGGCTGAAATGGAATAGATCGAAATCATTTGGGTACAATTATACTAAAAATAGGCACTTGTATCAGTTAAAATTTAGCAGGGATTGATCGGCTATTTAGCTTTTAAACTCATATCAAGACTTTTAACCGAATGGGTCAGGGCGCCCATAGAAACAAAATCCACTCCGCAATCGGCCACCTGACGAACATTATCCAGAGTTATACCCCCCGATGCTTCTGTAATATATTTTCCAGCTACGATCTCTACTGCTTTCTTTAATCCATCCAAATCGAAATTATCCAACAAAATCCGGTCTATTTGCCCGAACTCGAGAACTTCATTCAGCTCTTGAAACGTCCTTATTTCAATTTCGACCGGAATTTGCAGGTGCTTTTCTGCTAAATATTTTCTGGCCGATTGGAGGGCTGGAATGATTCCGCCAGCATAATCCACGTGATTGTCTTTAATCAGGATCATATCGTACAATCCAAAACGATGATTTTCTCCACCCCCAATTTTAACTGCCATTTTTTCAAGATAGCGCATGCCGGGCGTAGTTTTTCGGGTGTCCAATACCTTGGTTTTGGTTCCTTGGAGCAGGTCCTGTACTCGCCGGGTTTGAGTGGCAATGCCGCTCATACGCTGCATAATATTAAGTACCAGTCGTTCGGCCCTGAGAATACTCCTGGCAGATCCTGAAACTTCAAATGCGATATCGCCCTTTTTAACCGCTGAACCATCCAACAGATGCACGCGTACTTCCAGATCAGGATCCACCATGCGAAAAACCTCTTTCGCCACTTCTACACCCGCAAGAATTCCTTCCTCTTTGATCAATAAACTTGCTTTTGCTTGTTTATTGACCGGAATAGTAGCCAATGAAGTATGATCTCCATCGCCAATATCCTCCCGCAAACTGGCCTCCACAAATGGCCGGAGTATAGTTCTGTCTATTTCCATCGCATCAAAAATACAAGTTTGAGTTCGGAAAGCACCGTAAATCGGTTTACTGAAGTAAAATATGCATCCTAAAGCCTTCCTTTCGTTTAATTGTGCTTGCAGGATGTATATTTGTATGTGAAAACTAAAAAAACGGTACTCCTCATTTTAGATGGCTGGGGTTTGGGAAAACCCGATGCATCCAATGCCATTCATCAGGCTCAAACTCCCTTCTTTGATTATCTTCTTGCAAACTATCCCAACAGCACGCTAGAGGCATCGGGAGAAGCAGTAGGCCTTCCCGCCGGCCAGATGGGTAATTCAGAAGTCGGACACATGAACCTGGGAGCCGGACGGATCGTTTATCAGGAATTGGGAAGAATCAATAAAGCCGTTGCAGATGGCAGCCTGAATGATGATCCGGTTTTAGTGGCAGCATTCGAAGAAGCTAAAAAATCCCATAAAAAAGTTCATTTTATTGGTTTATTATCCGATGGAGGCGTGCATTCCCACATTGATCACCTAAAGGGCTTATGCGATGCTGCCAAAGCCAATTCGGTGGCAGATGTTTACATCCATGCTTTTTTGGATGGCAGAGATACCGATCCAAAATCGGGTATCGGCTATATTGAAGAACTTGAAAATCATCTGAGCCATAGTGCCGGACAATTAGCCTCGGCAATTGGACGTTATTATGCCATGGACAGAGACAACCGATGGGAACGTGTGCAATTGGCTTACAACTTATTAGTGAAAGGCGAAGGAAAGGCCTGTCAGAATTTCAAATCAGCCCTTGCTGATTCATATGTGGAAGGTGTAACCGATGAATTTGTGAAACCCTTGGTTAAAACCGATACGGAAGGTAAACCGCTTGCTGCGATTGGAGAAGACGATGTGGTGATTTGCTTTAATTTCCGTACCGATCGTGGCCGTGAAATTACCCAGGCACTCAGCCAACGGGATTTCCCCGAACTAGAAATGAAAGCCCTCAAGCTTCATTATATCACCTTTACTACCTACGACGAAAGTTTTAAAAACGTTCAGGTAATCTTTAAAAATGATGACTTGGCCGATACCTTAGGAGAAATTCTTGCAGCAAACGCTAAAAATCAACTCAGGATTGCCGAAACCGAGAAATACCCACATGTAACCTTTTTCTTTTCGGGTGGCCGGGAGCAGGAATTCAATCAGGAAAAACGCTCGATGGTAGCTTCCCCCAAAGTGGCAACCTACGATCTTCAACCGGAGATGAGCGCCGAAGGCATTGCCGAAACCGCCTGCAAGGCCCTGCAAGCGGGCTGGCCTGACTTTGTATGTCTGAATTTCGCCAATCCGGATATGGTGGGGCACACCGGCGTGTTTAATGCCGTAGTAAAGGCGGTGGAAACTGTTGACCGCTGCACTCAAAAAGTGGTAGAATGCGGTCTAGAACATCAGTATTCCTTCATCATTTTAGCGGACCATGGCAATGCCGATTTTATGATTAATGAAGATGGAAGCACCAATACCGCCCACACCACGAACCTGGTTCCCTGTATCTTGATTGATGAAGACTACAAACATATCCAAAATGGAAAACTTGGAGACATTGCACCAAGTATCCTTAAACTAATGAATATCCCTATTCCGGAAGCGATGACAGGAACCGTATTAATTTCCTGAGATGAATAAATCAGCCGTTTTACTTCTCTTCTTGCTGGCAGGCTGCCAATCGGCTGTGGTACAGACAGCGCATTCGGATTATCCGGATTTGGAAGGGTATTTTAAAAAAGAGATCGATCGACTCGAGCAAACACAGCCGCAGGTGGAGAAAAGTGTTCACATCAATAAAAAGAACGAAAAAATGCTCAGCTCATCGATTAATTGGCCCGATGAATTTAGTTTATTTATAGCCTCAGACATAAAAAAACCTGCATTTAAAGGTCTCTACACCTACCACAAAGAAGGAAATGAAGACAGCTATACCGCGACCGACTCAACGCTTAAAACCCGGGAAATCCGGATCCTAAAAACAAGAACCGGAAAAATTAAACGGATCTCCATCCAAAATTTCAGCAAAAACACCCTTTACAATAGTACGGAGTACCTTGAATATTGCCCCGATTCAATTTATCAGATCGTAAAAAAACAGGAGGTGTTGCTTTTGGGGAGCAATCATTTTATGATTGTAGGAAAATTCAAAAAATGAGCTATTGATTGCTCACATTCTGCAAGTGCGATCGGGCTTCCTCTAAACGAGCAACAATATCTTTCCTACCGGGACTTAGTTCCAACACTCTCTGAAAATCGAGGATACAGGACTTTAAGGCTTCCAAGGATTTGACCTTGTCGTACAAACGGGGGATTTTTTGAGCCTTCAACACGCCGTAATCGTGGTAGGCAATGGCTCGGTTCTGATAAAATTTTGGGTCTTCACCACCACTCAAGGAAATGGCCCGGCTAAAATCCCGAATACTGGAAACCAATAACTTTTCTCGTTCCGAATTGGCAATACTGGGCGTATAATTGGCAATGTTACTCTTGGCTTTGCCCCGGTAGTAATACGCACTGGTTTCAGATGGCCGAAAGGTGATGACCTTAGTAAAAGCAGCCACTGCATTTTTATAATTTTCGGCGTGATAATACGAATAACCCAACATATACAAAGCATTCACGTTGCTTGAGTCTGCAGCAATCGCTTTCTCCAAATGGGTAACTGCCAAACCAAAATCGCCATCCAGCAAAGCCTTCTGCCCCATGTCCTGATAGGAGTTTTGGGCCTGTACCGAAGGGACATACAGCGCAAGCAAACAGATGAAGAAAAACACGAATCTCATGTATAAAACTGATTCAATTGAGGGCTCAAGCGAGCTTCCACCGGAATTTTTTTAAAATTATCATTTAAAAATGAGATGCGATACTTTTGACGAAAGTATTTTTGCACTTCTTTACTCAAAACAAGGGCTTTTACCATAAAGATGCAAAACGAGTTTTTTGTTTTGAAAAATATTTTCTGCCTTTTTAGCAGTCTGCCGGAAAAGCATGGAACTCCAAATGGGAATATGGCAATTGGCACAGGGCTTGTAATAACCAATATCCAACGGAAAAATTTCCATTTGCTAAATTTTACTGTCATATTGACCTTGAATAAAAACAGATGAACGATAATAACCCCTACGACTACCATCAGGCAATTCCATTGATTAATGAAGATACGGAGTTCTTTCCCCTCATGTCACAAGAGGATGAGGAGGAGATGAACAATGAGGATACGCCCGAAGTCTTATCTATTTTACCGCTTCGAAACACGGTATTATTTCCCGGAGTGGTTATTCCGATCACCATTGGTCGGGATAAATCCATTAAATTGGTGAAGGATGCCTACAAAGGCGATCGTATGATCGGGGTGGTATCTCAAAGAGATGTCAGCATCGAAGATCCCAGTATTGATCAATTGAATGAAGTCGGCACCATCGCACTCATTATTAAAATGCTGCAAATGCCCGATGGAAACACCACCGTGATCATCCAGGGCAAACAACGTTTTAAATTAAAGGAAGAGGTGCAAACCGAACCTTACATCAAGGCAAGCATTGAAAAATTTATAGAAATTAAGCCGAAGGTTGATGCGGAGTTTAAGGCCATCATGGCAAATATCAAAGACATGGCCATGCAGATCATTCAATTGGCACCAAACATTCCGAGCGAAGCGGCCATCGCAATTAAAAATATCGAAAGCCCTTCATTTCTGATCAATTTTATCTCTTCCAACATGAATGCGGATGTGGCCACCAAACAGCGCATGCTCGAAGTAGCCAATTTGAGGGAACGGGCTAAGATGGTGATGGAACACCTCACCCAGGAGTTGCAGATGCTCGAGTTGCGCAACCAGATTCAATCGAAGGTGCGGACCGACCTGGACAAACAGCAACGAGAATACTTCCTGAATCAACAATTAAAAACCATACAGGAGGAGCTGGGCGGCAGTTCACCCGATCTGGAATTAGAAAACCTGAGAGATCGGGCTAAAAAGAAAAAATGGAGTAAAGAAGTTGCGGTACACTTTCAGAAAGAACTGGATAAAATGGGTCGAATGAATCCTGCAGCAGCTGATTATTCGGTACAGATTAATTACCTGGAGTTATTGCTCGACTTGCCCTGGAACGATTTTACGAAAGATAACTTTGACCTGAAGCGGGCACAAAAAATATTAGACAAAGATCATTACGGACTTGATAAGGTAAAAAAACGGATCCTTGATGAAGGCCCCTATCTTGTGCCTGGTGGGTCCTCCGGGAGTGGGTAAAACCTCCCTGGGAAAATCAATTGCAAAATCGCTGGGCAGAAAATATGTACGCATGGCTTTGGGAGGAATCCGCGATGAAGCGGAAATCAGAGGGCACCGAAAAACTTACATTGGTGCTATGCCGGGACGAATTATTCAGTCTTTGAAAAAGGCCGGAGCATCCAACCCGGTATTTGTTTTGGATGAGATCGATAAGGTGGGCAACGATTTTAGAGGCGACCCTTCTTCTGCCCTGTTGGAAGTGCTGGATCCGGAGCAGAATAACTCTTTTTACGATCATTATGTAGAAGTAGACTACGATTTATCAAATGTGATGTTTATTGCTACCGCGAATTCACTAAGTTCCATTCATCCGGCCCTGCTTGATCGTATGGAAATTATTGAGGTAAACGGATACACAATTGAAGAAAAAATTGAGATCACCAAACGGCATTTATTGCCCAAACAGCGTGAGCAGCATGGTATTCAGGCAAAAGATATCAGCCTGAAATCCTCGGTGATTGAGAAGGTCATTGAGGAGTATACCCGCGAATCGGGGGTACGTGGACTCGAGAAAAAGATCGGCTCCCTGGTGCGTGGCGTGGCAACTAAAATTGCGATGGACGAACAATACGATCCGGCTGTAAGCAAATCAGACGTAGAGAAAATTCTCGGTGCACCCATTTTTGACAAAGATCTGTATGAAGGTAATGAAGTTGCCGGCGTAGTTACCGGCCTTGCCTGGACTTCGGTGGGTGGCGACATTCTTTTTATTGAGGCCAGTTTGAGCCCCGGTAAAGGAAAACTGTCATTAACCGGTAATTTAGGCGAGGTGATGAAAGAATCTGCAGCTATTGCCCTAGCCTACCTAAAAAGTAATGCCTCAAGCTTTAATATCGATTATCGCTTGTTTGATCATTGGGATGTGTACATGCATGTTCCGGCTGGTGCAACGCCAAAAGATGGTCCATCGGCAGGAATCACAATGTTGACTGCACTCACTTCGGCATTTACACAACGCAAAGTAAAGCCGCATGTAGCCATGACCGGTGAGATCACGCTGAGGGGAAAAGTGCTCCCAGTGGGCGGTATCCGAGAAAAAATTCTGGCTGCTAAGCGGGCAAACATCAAAGAGATTATTCTCTGTAAATCAAATGAGAAAGATATTCTGGAGATAAAAGAAGATTACATCAAAGACCTAAAATTCCATTACGTTCGGGAGATGAAGGAAGTAATTGATCTAGCTCTGATTAAAGACAAGGTCAAAAACCCACTCGATCTCAGCATCAAAGAGGTGGCCAAGCCAGCCTTTAACTAATTAAAATCAGAAGCCTTCCCACTCTCCGGAAGGCTTTTTTTATGATTGAAGATTATTTCTTGCTATATTCATTTGTTATAACACCAAATAAATACCTGTTATATACATGTGCCTATGCAAGTCAATCGTTTCTGGCTTCTTTTTCTGGGACTTTCTCTCGCTGTCTGCATAGTAAATGCACAGGAGTTTAAACATCAATTGGGTTTCAGGAGTGATAACGATTCCTACCTGGCAACCGGGCAAGATCGCTACTATACAAACGGTTTATTTATTTCCTACCGAAGGGCCTTGACGAGCACTGAAGCAACACCGGAGATTCAAAAGAAGGTACTGGAATTGGAATTGGGACAAAAAATGTACAATGCCCAGTCGGGAGCCATTCCTGCCCTGCAATATGTAGATCGGCCGATTACGGCTTATTTATTTGCTGGTGCCGGCCTGGAGTGGTTTTATAAAAGTGAGAAAACATTGAAGTTGAGCGTACAGATCGGCACCATCGGCCCTTCCGCCATGGGGCAGGAAGCTCAGGAATTTATCCACCGCATCACCGGACTTTATACTCCCGAAGGATGGGAATTTCAGCTAAAAAATGAAATGGGCGTGAATAGCCACATTGCTTATAGCAGTTTAATTCAACGAAACCGCTCGCAAAACACCGACCTTTTCTGGCATGCATACGGCAATTTGGGTACCACTTTTACGGGTGCCGGCCTCGGATTTACCCTCCGTTTCGGACAGATTAATCAGCTTTTTCAAACAGCTTATAATAAAAGCACACTGACCGCAAATAACCCCATCCCAAAGCTCACAGCACGAGAATTCTTTTTCTTCGCCAGGCCTCAGCTTGAGTTGGTTGTACACGATGCCAGTGTATCGGGAGGATTGTTCAGAGAAGATAAGGGGCCCGTTACTTATCGACCTAAACCATGGGTATTAAGCCAGGAACTGGGTTTTATGTTCGCCAAAAATCGCTTCAGCGCACAACTGTCGTACACCTTTAAAACTGCCGAAATTAGAAGCAGTGCCCGTCCGCACCAGTACGGCAGCATCAGCACCTTTTACTTGTTTAATTGATGATCAATCCTAAAAAATTGCAGCTATATGCCCGGCAAAACTTAACTTTGACGCCCAATGAGCCCTAACATTGTCATAGCCATTGATGGCTACTCTTCTTGCGGTAAAAGCACCTTAGCGAAGGCCCTGGCAAAAAAACTTCATTTTGTTTACATCGACAGCGGTGCCATGTACCGGGCGGTTACCATTTATTTCATACGCCATCAGGTTGATTTATCAAATCCGGAGGAAGTGGGCAGAGCCTTGGAAAACATCCACCTGAATTTTCACTCCCGCGACTACGAAACTCACATTACTTTGAATGAGGAAGAAGTATCGGCAGCGATCAGAGAAATGAGTGTTTCGGAGCAGGTAAGTGCCGTAAGCGCCAACAAGGCCGTAAGACATGAGATGGTGAAACAACAGCAGCGCATGGGGCAATCGAAAAATATTGTGATGGATGGTCGAGATATTGGCACCACTGTATTCCCCAAGGCTACCTTGAAGTTTTTCATGACGGCCGACCCAAAGGTTCGAGCGGAGCGACGCTACAAAGAAATGATTGCGAATGGGGCAAATATTACGCTGGAAGAGGTTTTTGAAAACCTGGCGCATCGTGATTACTCCGATACCACCCGGAAGGAAAGTCCTTTGGTACGTGCGGAGGATGCAATTATTTTAGACAATACCGATCTTACGCCCGAAGAGCAATTGCAATTTGCACTAGACAAAGTCAAACCTTTTCTCAGCTGATGATCTGGTTTATTTCTTAGGGGATTGATTATCAGCTTCCATCACTCAATTTTTATTTTTGTTTCGAAATAGAAATCCCTACCTTTGCAGTCCTGATTGAAAATCGGGAAAAGGAGAAAAATTATTTAATGGCCAAAAAACAACAAGCAGAAAAAGAGTTAAAAGCTAAAGAAGCTGAACTCGGCACAGACACCGTTGAGGTGAAAGAAACAGAAATCATTGAATCAGAAGCTGATTCTTTGTCGATCGAAGAGATCAAATCTACTACCATGGTTACCCCTTCCGGCGATTTTGACTGGGATGCGGACGACAAAGGTTTTGGCACTTACAGCCAGGCTGAACGCGAAAAGCTGGAAGCCATGTATGCCGGAACATTCAATTCAATCACTAAAGGAGAAATCATCTCTGGTATAGTGGTTTCTATCAACAACAAAGACGTGGTATTGAACATCGGTTTTAAATCGGATGGTTTAGTATCGCTTTCTGAATTCCGCGATACGCCAGATTTAAAAGTTGGCGATACCGTAGAGGTGTTTGTTGAATCGCAAGAAGATGCTAACGGACAGTTGGTATTATCTCGCAAACGTGCTAAAACCCAAAAATCTTGGGAATTGATTAATGAAGCCTTAGAAAAAGATCAAATCATTAATGGTTACGTGAAAAGCCGTACCAAAGGTGGTTTAATCGTTGATATTATGGGCGTTGAAGCCTTCTTACCAGGTTCACAGATCGACATCAAGCCGATCCGTGACTACGATATTTATGTGGGTAAGACCATGGAGTTCAAGGTTGTTAAAATCAACCACGAGTTTAAAAACGTAGTGGTATCGCACAAAGTGCTGATTGAAGACGATTTAGAAAGCCAAAAAGTAGAAATCGTTTCCAAATTGGAAAAAGGTCAGGTATTGGAAGGTACCGTTAAAAATATTACCGATTTCGGTGTGTTCATCGATTTAGGTGGTGTTGACGGCTTACTACACATTACAGATATTTCTTGGGGACGCATTGAGCATCCACGTGAAGTTTTGGCATTAGACCAAAAAATCAACGTAGTGGTCTTGGATTTTGACGATGATAAAAAACGGATTGCTCTTGGATTGAAACAATTAACTTCACATCCTTGGGAAGCATTGAGCACAGATTTAGCAGTAGGTTCTAAAGTAAAAGGCAAGATTGTTACGGTAGCTGACTACGGTGCATTCTTAGAAATTGTTCCTGGTGTAGAAGGCTTGATTCACGTATCTGAAATGTCTTGGTCTCAGAACTTACGCAACCCTCAAGAATTCTTGAAAGTGGGTGATGTAATTGAGGCTCAAGTATTGACCTTAGATCGCGATGAGCGTAAAATGAGCCTAGGTATTAAGCAATTAACGCCAGATCCTTGGAAAGACCTCGCTGCCCGCTACCCTGTAGGCAGCAAGCAAAGTGCCGTGGTTAAAAATATGACCAATTTCGGTGTCTTTGTTGAACTGGAAGATGGTATCGACGGATTGATCCACATTTCTGACCTGTCCTGGTCTAAAAAAGTAAATCACCCGAATGAATTCACCAAAGTTGGTGAAACCTTAGAGGTGGTGGTACTTGAATTGGATGAGGAAAACCGCAAGTTAAGCTTAGGTCACAAACAACTGGAAGAAAACCCTTGGGAAACTTTCGAAACGGTGTTCACTATGGATTCCATCCATCAGGGTACAGTACTGAAAGTAACCGACAAAGGTGCAGTAATTGCTTTACCGTATGGTGTAGAAGGCTTCTGCCCTACTAAACACATGGCGAAGCAAGAAGGTGGCGCAGTGAAGGCAGAAGAAACTGCTGATTTCAAAATCATTGAATTTAACAAAGATTCTAAACGCATTGTGGTTTCACATGCCCGCATTTGGGAAGAAGTGAAAGCTGAAGAGCGTAAAGAAGAAATCAGCCAGAAGAAGAAAGATGCCAAAGCAGCTCAAAGTGCCGTTAAAAAAGTAAAAGACTCTGTGGAGAAATCTACTTTAGGCGACTTAGATGTGTTATCGCAATTGAAAGCCAGTATGGAAGGCGCTGAAACAAAGAAAGCTAAGAAAGCAGCTAAAGAAGAAGATGCTGAATAAGTATTCTTTTAACTAAAGTAAAAGCCTTCCCTTTAATTGGGAAGGCTTTTTTTGTGCCCTTAGCTTGCCCCAAGTGCTCAGGAGAAGCAGTTATTGAAGGATGAGCTTTCCTTCATCTGCTTCAGTATCAGGGCAACATCGTGGATATTATTTAAATTTTTTCTATTTTTACCCCAATCTAACGCAAGATGCAACACTCAACTCTGCTCGACGGTCAGAAATTCCAGATTACCATACAGCGTCTTTGCCATCAATTAATTGAGAATCACAATGATTTTTCTGAATCGGTAATCATCGGCATTCAGCCAAGAGGCATTTATTTGGCCAAACGGATCAAAGATGAATTGCAGCGCCTTCTACCCAAGGCTAAGATCTTGCATGGCAATCTGGATATTACGTTTTTCAGAGACGATATTCGCACTAACAAAGACCTTCCACCGGCCTCGAGCACTGAGATCAATTTTACAATTGAAGATAAACGGGTGATTTTGGTGGATGATGTACTTTGGACTGGCAGAACCATTCGGGCAGCCTTAGATGCGCTCTTAGCTTTTGGCAGACCGCGTAAAGTAGAATTGCTGGTATTGGTAGACCGGCGCTTTTCGAGACAGTTACCCATCGAACCCGATTATATTGGCATGCAGGTAGACTCGGTAGATTCACAAAAAGTGATGGTGACTTGGGAAGAAACCGACCAAAAAGATCAAATTATCTTACTTTCAGGAAAATAACATGGCAGATCAACATCCAAAACTCAGCACCAAACATCTCCTCGGCATAAAAGACCTAAGTCCCGGAGATATTCAGCTGATTTTTGAAACTGCCGACAATTTTAAAGACGTACTAAATCGTCCGATCAAAAAAGTTCCTTCCCTGCGGGACGTGACCATTGCTAATATTTTCTTTGAGAACTCTACCCGTACCAAATTATCTTTCGAATTAGCAGAAAAGCGCCTTTCGGCCGATGTGATCAGCTTTGCCGCCTCTTCATCTTCAGTAAGTAAGGGCGAAACACTGATCGATACTATCAATAATATTTTAGCGATGAAGGTGGACATGGTGGTCATGCGTCACCCACACGCCGGTGCAGGTTTATTTTTGAGCAAACATGTAGATGCTCAAATTGTAAATGCCGGGGATGGAGCTCATGAACATCCCACCCAAGCACTGCTCGATGCTTTTTCCATCCGCGAAAAGTATGGAGAGGTAGCCGGTAAAAAAGTAGCCATCATTGGTGATATTCTTCATTCAAGAGTAGCCCTCTCTAACATCCTTTGCCTCCAAAAATTGGGTGCCGAAGTAATGGTTTGCGGCCCCACCACACTGATCCCGAAACACATAGATAGCCTGGGCGTAAAAGTAGAACACGATTTATTAAAAGCACTTAACTGGTGCGATGTAGCGAACATGCTCCGCATCCAGTTGGAACGTCAGGACATGCGTTATTTCCCTTCCTTACGCGAATACAGCATGCTTTATGGCTTAAATAAGCAAATCCTGGATTCGCTCGATAAAGAAATTACCATCATGCACCCGGGTCCGATTAACCGTGGCGTGGAAATCACCAGCGATGTGGCCGACAGTAAACAATCGATCATACTAGATCAAGTTGAAAATGGGGTGGCCATCCGGATGGCGGTTTTATACCTACTGGCCGGGCATCGGTCCTAAGCACCATTTTTGTGGATAATTATTTCCTTTGAGAACCATACGGAGGGAAAATTTTCATTAAACTTGCTTAATCCACAGGTGTTGATTTCTATCTGAAGTTGGGCGCCTGAATTGAACTAAATTAGTACATATTTTATTGAAAGCGGATGTTCAAACTACGTCGAGTTTATTTATATATAATCCTTTTCATAAGCACCTCTACTTTTGCTCAACAAAGTTCCCGAAAAGATCTTAATCAGGCTTATCAAAACGGATTGGACTTGTTCAAACAGCATAAATATGTGGCTGCAGCTGCACAATTTAAACGAGTTGAGCAGAAGGCAGAGTCGACCGCACAGGAAATTACAGAAGCCGGTACAAACAGGCTGATCAAAGAAAATGCCTCATTCTACCGCGGGGTATGCGCACTTGAACTGGAAAATACAGATGCGGAAAGTCTCCTGATACAATTCATTACAGAAAACCCGGGCAATAGTCTGATCTATTCAGCCTATTACCATCTGGGGCGTTTTTACTTTTCGAAAAAAAACTATGTAAAAAGTATCTCCTGGTTCAAAAAGGCAGAGGGCAATTACTTTAACGAAGAAAATAGCTTAGAATATCGGTTCAAACTGGCCTATGCTTATTTTGAAACCAAAGACTTTGCATCTGCAGAACCCCTATTCGGGCAACTGAAAGACATCTCCTCCAAATATCGGGAGGAGGCCATTTATTATTATGCCTACATCAGCTATTTGAATGCAGATTATCAAACGGCTTTAAAGGAATTTGAGCGGCTCAAGGGATCAAAAACCTACGAAGAAAGTTATCCTTACTACATCTCTGCTCTTTATTTTTTGGATGGAAGATATCCGGAAGTAATTGCCTATGCAATTCCTAATCTGAAAACCATTCAGGCAAAATACGAAACTGAAATGTTCAGGATCATAGCAGCTTCGTATTTTGCACGAGCAGATTATGCTCAGGCTTCGGTTTATTATCAAAATTTCCAAGATAAAGACCAAAAAGCTACCCAAAACAATCAGGATGCCTATCAAATTGGGTACACGGCCCTGCAACTGAAAGATTATAAAAAAGCAATCACAGAGCTGGAGACCTTAGGTACCGCCGATGAGTTTTTTCAAAGCGGAATGATTGCCCTGGGGAAATCATTTTTAGCCATTGATGACAAGCAGGGTGCCAGGAATGCCTTTTTTAGAGCATCAAAACTCAATTACGACAAAGAAATGCAGGAAGAGGGCGCATTTAATTATGCCAAACTTTCTTACGAGTTAGAATTTCATCAGGTGGCCTTAGATGCCACCCAGGAGTTTATCAGTAACTTCTCTTCATCAAAAAGATTGAACGAAGCAAAAATATTACTGAGTGAAATCTTGCTAACTACCAAAAATTACAAAGATGCGATCGACATTCTCGAAAGCATTAGCAACAGAAATAAAGAAGCCCAGGAGGTCTACCAAAAAGTTACATATTACCGAGGCTTAGAGTACTTTAATGAGCGAGCCTTTCAAAATGCCATTTCCGCATTTTTACGGTCTAACAGATCGGCCATAGATCCCGAAATTGCTTCACTGGCTACCTATTGGATGGCAGAATCGATGTACGAAGTACGCAAATACGGAGAAGCGATCGAGAAATTTCAAAGCTTCCTCAGCATGCCCCAGTCGAAGCAAAGCAAACTGTACAACTTCGCCTATTACGCCCTGGCTTATGCCTATTTTGAGGACGAAAATTATTACAAATCGGCCACCTATCTGGAGCAATTTTTGCGAGGATCGGACATCGATCTGAATACCCGAATAGACGCCACCCTACGACTTGCCGATTCGTATTTCGTGGTTAAAAATTATACAAGCGCCCTTGTAAACTATCAAAAAATCATCTCCGAAGCAGGTTCAGGGCACGATTATGCCTTGTTTCAACAAGGAATGATACAGGGTTTACAGGGTTTAAATGAAGAAAAAATTGCCACCCATCAATTGCTCTTACAGTTATTCCCCGGTTCAAATTATGCAGATGATGCCGGCTTCGAGATCGCCTACACTTATTTTATCAAAGGAGAATTTGATCGTTCAAAAGCAGACTTAAGTGCACTGATCGAAAAATATCCAAGAAGCAGTTATGTACCTCGTGCATTAGTAACGATTGGCCTGGTACAGTACAATCAAGATAACGATGATGCGGCACTGGAAACTTTCAAAAAGGTAATTTCAGACTATCAAGTGACGGATGAAGCACAGCAGGCACTTGAATCGATCCGAAATATTTACATGGACCGTGCCGATGCTGAGGGTTTTCTGAACTATGCCAATTCCACCAATATCGGAAACTACAGCCTTGCTGAGCAGGATAATCTGATCTTTCAGGCAGCTAATAAACGCTTTTTAAGCGGAGACTTTTCCGGTACCATCGATGCGGTTTATGCCTATTTCGATAAATTCCCTAAAGCAATTCATACAAAACAAGCTCGCTTTATTCGGGCAGAGAGTTTGGTGAAAACCGGAAAACCT
This sequence comes from Bacteroidota bacterium, assembly GCA_041175245.1. GTDB lineage: Bacteria > Bacteroidota > Bacteroidia > Sphingobacteriales > Sphingobacteriaceae > JAIPAN01. The sequence goes on along the minus strand of JBEDFI010000008.1, from coordinate 8,234 downwards.
GATCAGGCCATCCCCGATTATGAATATATTTTGAATGACTGGACCAGTGATTATACAGAACGAGCATTGATCAGCATATCAAAAATTTACTTGAATCAAAAAAAATACAACGAGGCCATTGTGCATCTCAAAAAATTAGAACTTACTTCTGAGTACCGTGCCAATTATGGTTTTGCGCTGAACAATTTGATGGAAGCCTATGCCAATTTAAATATGCCCGATGAAACCTTGAAATACGTAGATCTATTGAAAGGATTCGAAAAATCTTCTGAAGAGGATAAACTCAGAGCGCAATTGTTTGCCGGCAAGGCTTATCTGCTTAAAAACAATCAGCCCGCGGCCCTGAAAGAATTTGAAGAGGTTAACAAAAATACTCAGACAATCCTGGCGGCGGAGGCTCGTTATCTGATTGCTGAAATTCAGTTCTCAAATGCCCAGTATACCGAATCGCAACAAACTGCTTTTGATCTCATCAATAATCTGCCCTCCTATGATTACTGGGTTGCTAAAAGCTTTCTCTTGCTTGCAGACACCTATCTGGCACAAAAAGATTTGTTTCAGGCCAAAAGCACCCTGCAAAGTTTGATAGATAATTATACCGGCGATGACGATATCCTGCCAAAAGCAAAAGAAAAATTAGATGCGCTTAACAAATCGAACTAAGATGAACGTAAAATTTCCGATTGTTTTCATATCCTTCCTCATCTTTGGCCTATGTTCTTTTCAGGATATCAGAGCTCAGGAGACTAAAGAGACCCCGGCAGTACCGGCTAAAACCGACCCAGCAAAACCAGAGCCTGCTAAAGTAGCCATGGCAGAAGAGATTGAGGTGGTGCGTCCCTATAAACCTGTATTAGCCAATGCGGCCAAAATTAGAAGAAATCCTGACCTGAATGATGCACCACCATTTAAGCCGGTGCTCAGGTACCAGATTTTGGACAAGAAACTGGAACTGAATTCAGATATCCGGACCTTGCAATACCAGCAATTGAATTTACCTTCTACCCCTGTTGCGGTCGGCAATATGCTGAAAGCGGGCGTTGGAAGTATGAAAACCGGCATAGGAGAACTGTATTTGAATAATGGAAATGACGAAGCGTTACAAACCGGATTATTCGCCAAGTATTTGTCTCAAGAAGGAAATATCAACAAACAGCAGTTCTCACAGGAGCAATTGGGTGCTTTTATCAAATCCATCCGGAAAAAATCGAGTTTTAACGCACAACTTGGATATAGCGGCTTCGGCACATATTTCTATGGGGCTAATCCACTTGCATTGCCCATTGACCCCAACAATCCTGACCGACAAAAATTAAACTTGATTCAATTCGCTACCGATCTGGGTAGTAATTACCGGGAGGAGCCTGAAAATTTTACCTACCGATTTAAACTGGAAGCAAACTTGTTCAAAAATGCAGCATCGTCCAAAGAAAATTCCTTCGTAATCGGCGGGATGTTTAACAAACAATGGAAAGCATTTAAGCTTGGCCTGAACAGTACGGCCGATTTGACCGCTGTTAAAGATGGGGAATATTCATTGAACAACAATTTTTTACGCTTGAACCCCTCTGCAACTTATAAATTGCAAGACATCCGTCTGAATATAGGCCTCAATTTCGTTCAAGAATTTGGAGGAGTGAAGCGAACAAAAGTATTTCCGAACCTACTCGCTGAGTTCAGTATAGACCCGGAACATGCTGTTGTGTTTGCGGGAGTAGCCGGCGATGTTAAGAAAACATCCTTGACTGAATTTTCATTCGAAAATCCATTTTTAGGATCGGGAATTATCATTAAAAACGCCCTAGAAAGCAGCCATCTTTTTGCCGGGATTAAGGGTAATGGCGGCACTGCACTGGGCTATAAGGCTAGTGTCTGGATTAAGCAAGTGCAGGACCTCCCACTCTTTGTAAATACTTTGAGCGATTTCACCCGCTTTGAAATGGTGTATGTTGAAACAAGCAGCCGATTAACCGGAATTGATCTTGAAGTGGATATTAAGGCAGGTGATGCCTTGAGTATTCAAAGTAAATTACAAGCAATCAAGTACGATTTAGACAATGAAGCCAAAGCCTGGTTCAGACCCGCATTGCGTTTAGAAACCCAGCTTCAAGCATCTCTCAGCCCAAAAATCAATCTGAGCGGTGGTTTTGTCTATCAGGGAGAAACCTTTGGCAGGGACGCAAGCGCTCAGACCGTCAGCATTAAAAGCTTTATGAATGTGAATGCTGCCGCAAGCTACCGCATCAATAAAAAATGGACGGGTTTTGTACACGCAAACAATCTCCTAAACCAGGAATATCAGCAGTTTTTATATTACCCTCAATTGGGTCTCAACATTTTTGGCGGTATTCAGTACTCCTTCTAATCTTTATTTTGGCAGATTTATAATTAACGGTTAATTTTACTCCGATGGATATCAGCCGTTACCTTGCAGAACTTATTAGAAATTGTGAAGAAGTCGTTGTACCCGGCTTCGGCACCTTCCTAAAAGAAGAAATTCCGGCCCGATACGATCGGAAATCAAAAACCTTCTTTCCGCCTACAGAAAAAATAGGATTTAAAAGTGCTCACCGTACTGACGATACCCTGCTGCATTACATCGCTCTACAAGAAGAAGCTCCACTCAAAACTATTCAGGATGCATTGGAGGAATATGTGAGTAATCTGAATGAGCTCTTGCACAGTACCGAATCCATAAAAATTGACGCTTTAGGCACCTTTGCACACACCAAAAACGGATTCTCCTTCATTGCTGATATCCAATTAGCATCCACTAAATATTACGGTCTTAAGCCGCAAGAAGAGATACCGCATCTGTATATCAGCCCTCAGGAAGAAGTAATCGAGCAAGCTGAAACAATCGAGACAGTTTTAGAACCTATTGAAGATGAGGAAGAAGAATACGAGCCTGCACACAAACGAAATTTTCTGCTGATAGCAGCGCTCGTGTTAGGCCTGATTGCGGTTTTGCAAGTGGTCTATCCCGACTTGCTGACCTATACAAGTAAAAAAACGGAACCAATGGTGTTGGCAGACACCTTAACTCAAAAAAAAGATACCCTCACCAAGATAGATACTGTCCAAACTGCCGATACCAGTATTTTAAGGAAAGATAGCATTCAAATCATCCTCAATAAAGAAGAAGATATACTTAAAAATCGCTTTGAGATTATTATTGCTGCATTTGGCAAAAGAGCTGAAACAGAGGTTTTCTTAAAACAATTGGAAAGCAGGGGAATTAAAGCGTACACCCTACCAAATAAACCCAAAGAATTAATTAAAATAAGTGTAGGCGGCTTTAATGACGAAAAAGCAGCAGCCACTGAACTTAAACGCATACAGGCCGAATTGAGTAAATCTGCCTGGATATATCGAGTTAAACCCATTAAAAATCAAGATAATGTTTCTACTACAAATTGACACCATGAACCAAAGCATTACCGACAGTACGGCACAAGCAGCACAAGCGGTTGCACAAGCTCAGGAATTACGTTTCATCGACTTACTCTTTAAAGGAGGATGGGTGATGCTTCCACTTCTATTGCTCTTGTTTTTGGCTCTGGTCATTTTTGTTGAACGATACCTCACCATCCGTAAAGCCTCCAAAGATGAAACCAATTTAATGCAGCAGGTGAAAGAAAGCATTACCGCAGGCAAGCTCGATTCGGCCATTGCCATTTGCCGTAGCAGCAACAGTGCTTTGGGCAGGATGCTACAAAAAGGATTATTAAGAATTGGCCGTCCGATTAAAGATATTGAAGGAGCCATAGAGAATGTGGGCAAGCTGGAGGTTTCCAAACTGGAAAAGAATATCAGTATTTTGGGTATTGTAGCCGGTATTGCGCCGATGCTAGGTTTCGTGGGTACCATTTCGGGAGTAATTCGCATTTTCTACAACATCTCGCTAACCGATAACATCAGCATGGGTGTAATTGCGGGTGGTTTATATGAAAAAATGATTACCTCCGCCACGGGTCTGATGATTGGTATTTTAGCTTATGTCGGATACCACATTTTAAACATCATGGTCGACCGCGTGATCTTAAAAATGGAGACCGATGCAGTCGAATTTATTGACTTGTTGGAGGAACCCGGACAATGAATTTAAGAGGTAGAAGAAACCGTCCTGGAGCAGAAGTACATGCTTCTGCAATGAACGACATTATGTTTTTCCTATTGTTGTTCTTTCTGATCGCTTCCACGGTAACCAATCCGAATATCATCAAATTATTGTTACCTCGCTCCGATTCTGGTCAATCGGTTTCTAAAAAGACCATCACGGTTTCGGTAACTAAAGATTTGGAATATTTTGTTGATAAACAACAAGTCAATCCGGACCAATTGTTGCCAAAATTGCAGAGTTATCAGGGCACGGCACAAGAATTGACCATTGTGTTATACGTAGACCGAACCGTAGCCATTGAGAATGTAGTAAACGTGATGGATATCGCCAATAAGTTGAAAATTAAATTGGTTTTGGCTACCGAACCGAAATAGTCCATGCAGGGAAAGGAAGAAAATAACTATCCAAAGGCCTTTGCCTTTTCGGCATTGACCATGGGCATTTTGTTGCTTATCAGTTATTTTGTAATTATCGGATTTCCGGCCCAGGAGGTCGGTACAGGAGGTATCGTAGTGAACTATGGAACTGCTGACATTGGCATGGGTGATGATTTCATGAATATCGATGAACCTTCGGTTGATCCCAATGCAAACGGCGCACTTCCAGACAATACCAAAACCACTACTAGTGAGAATCCCTCGGCAGAAAGCAGTAATAAATCCGTCTTAACCCAGGATGCAGAAGATGCTCCGTCGGTAAGTACGAAAAATATACCCAACAGCAATCCGGCTACAGCCAACGATGTAAAAAATACAACACCAGCCCTTAACCAAAATGCCTTGTACAAAGGCAAACGTACTGAGGGTCAGGGCAAAGGCGATGGCACGGGAGGCAGTCCGGGAAATCAGGGGAGTAAAAACGGAGATCCCCTTTCACCAAATTACGGGGAAGGGGGTTCCGGATTTGGAGGTATCAGCCTCTCACTGGAGAACCGTAGATTTATCAATAAACCCCGCATTGAAGACGATGGACAAAGTTCCGGCCGTGTAGCTGTAGAAATAAGAGTAGATAAAACCGGACTGGTAGTTTATGCCCGTGCCGGGGCCAAAGGCACTACCCTGTCTGATCTCAGCCTTTGGCGCAAATGTGAGCGGGCAGTCATTGGATCGAGCCTAAACCAATTAGAATCTGCCCCCGATGTACAAATCGGGGTGGTGATCTTTAATTTCAAAGTGAAATAGGATGGTCATCCTGAGTAGAGCGAAGGATCTGTAAAGGTGTTTCAACCATTCAGCATACAAAGATTAATACATCATGCCATTCAGCAGCTACCGAGATACTTTAGATTATTTATACGCTCAACTGCCCATGTTCACCCGGATCGGTGCCGTGGCTTATAAAAAAGACCTGAACAACATTACAGCGCTTTGCGAAGCCTTGGGAAACCCCGAAAAGAAATTCACATCCATACACGTGGGTGGAACCAATGGCAAGGGTTCTACCTCACACATGCTGGCGGCCATCCTGCAAACGGCCGGCTACAAAACCGGCTTGCATACTTCTCCACATCTGAAAGATTTCAGGGAACGCATCCGAATCAACGGAAATATGGTATCGGAGCAATCGGTGATCGATTTTGTAAACCGCAATGAAACGTTGTTTAAAAAGATTGAACCCTCTTTTTTTGAGGCTTCGGTAGCCCTGGCTTTTGAGGCATTCGCCGAAGCTGAGGTAGATATAGCCGTGATTGAAGTAGGCTTGGGCGGACGTTTAGACTCTACCAATATCATCTCCCCCCTCTTATCCATTATCACCAATATCGGTTTCGACCACATGAATATTTTGGGCAACACCCTGTCCGAAATTGCAGGTGAAAAGGCAGGCATCATCAAAGTAAACACGCCGGTCATCATCGGCGAAAGCTTGCCCGAGACACAGGTTATATTTGAGAAAAAAGCTTCGGAAGTACAAGCACCAATCAGTTTTGCGCAAAATGACTGGACCATTATTCCATTGGGGAAAAATAATTTTATGGAGATGGAAGCCATTGAGCGAAGCAGTGGCAAAAAAATGCACCTGCAGCTTGACCTCACGGGCAGCTATCAGCTTAAAAACTTACCAGCCGTATTAGTCGCTGTAGATGAATTACGAAAAAAAGGTTTTAGTATTAGCGATACGCATATCAAAACTGCCTTAAAACAAGTAAAAACTCTTACCGGTTTACAAGGTCGATGGCAAACCCTACAAACCAAGCCACTGGTGATTTGTGACACCGGGCACAATGAAGATGGCATCCGCGAAGTGCTGCAAAACATTTCAGAAACGCCGCACCAAAACCTGCACCTGGTTTGGGGAATGGTACAGGATAAGGAAATCGGCAAAGTATTGGGCATGCTCCCAAAATCGGCAACTTATTACTTTTGTCAACCGGCTATTCCAAGGGCCAAAGCTGCGAACGAATTAAGGTCGGAAGCGACCATTTTTGGTTTAAAAGGGAATGTTTATCCAACGGTAGTGCAAGCCTACCAGACAGCTTTAAACAAGGCTGCCGCCGGAGATTTAATCTTCATCGGCGGCAGCACCTTTGTAGTGGCTGAGGTAATTTAAGCTACTTTTCTTTGTTGGCCCACTTCCAGATATAATACACCGGCAATCCCAATAACACAATGGCCAATCCCCAACCGCAGGTATCTGGTTTCTCAATTAAAAGGATAATACAAATAGCACCGGCCATCAAAACATATAAGGCTGGCAGTACCGGATAGCCGAAAGCTTTATACGGGCGCTCCGCATCGGGGCGCTTGTATCTCAAAATAAATAAACCAATAATGGTGACCAGATAAAACAACAAGGAAGAGAAGGTGGTATAATCCAGTAGCTGGCCATAAGTACCCGATAAACATAAGATGGAAGCCCAGGCAGCTTGGATGTACAAGGCAAATTCAGGAACACCTTTTTTATTCAGCGTGCCTGCTCTTTTAAAAAATACCCCATCCTGGGCCATCGCATAGTACAAACGGGCACCAGACAAAATAATTCCATTATTACAGCCGAAGGTAGAAACCATGATGAGTAAGGCCATGATGGTGACCGCTGCCGAACCAAATATCATGGAGGCTGCGGCCGTTCCCACCCGATTATCGGTGGCAAACATAATACCCCGTTCAAATACGTTTACACCATCTGGAGTACCGGCTACAGGCATCAGCATCATATACGCTACATTAGCCAGTATATATAAAATGGTTACGATGAGGGTACCGAAAAATAAACTGAGTGGAATATTTTTTTGCGGTTCCTTGATCTCTCCTGCTGTATAGGTAATGTTATTCCAGGAATCTGAAGAGAATAAGGACCCCACCATGGCGGCACCCACGGCCCCCCAAAGTACCACACCGCTCAAGAGCTCCTTCGTCAGGGTACCATCGGCATTTACTTTGGTCACATAGGGTGTCCAGAAATTCTCCATATTGGCGCTAAATGCATCAGAATTGATACCAAAATAAATTCCTAGTACAATCAATCCCAATAGGGCTAAAATCTTGGCCAGGGTAAATACCGTTTGCAGGATCTTGGCGTTTTTAACCCCTTGCAAATTCACATAGGTAAGAAATGCAATGAGCAAAAGTGCCAGCAGCTGCGTGGCATTAAACTCGAACGCTCCCAGCTTTAACAAGACGTTGGCCTTGGAGAACCAGGGAATCAACTCTGCGGTATAAGTTGCAAAAGCAATGGCTACCGCAGCAATAACCCCGGTTTGAATCACTGTAAAAACAGTCCAGCCAAACAAAAAACCCACCATCGGATTGTAAGCCTCTTTTAAATAAATGTACTGACCTCCAGCTTTAGGCATCATGCCGGCTAACTCCCCATAACTTAGCGCAGCAATTAGCGTAATGATTCCGGTAATTAACCAAATCAATAAGATATAAAACGGAGATCCAACAGATTTGGCGATATCAGAGCTCACCAAAAAAATACCGGAACCAATCATGGAGCCGGCTACAATCATGGTGGAGTCGAGCAGGCCCATCTCCCGCTTCATTTCCGTTTGTGCTGTTTTTTCTTGCATAAGGAAGGTTTAATTTTTTCTAAGATAGCTGAAATTATGACAATAAAAGTTGAAAGAAGCTAAATCAGATTTTGCCTTTGGTGCATTCAGACTCTGTAT
>JBEDFI010000007.1:0-26670 GCA_041175245.1 Bacteroidota bacterium | reverse complement strand
GAACTATATTTGCCAACATTTGTTATAAAAATTAGCACAAAGATTAATCTTTGGTTAATTTCTATTTCTAAAATTAACGCAAATATGAAAAAATTGTTTACTTGCTTTCTGGCAACGACCTGGCTTTGGACTGCCAGCGGACAACAGGTGGGAGACCTGTCGAATCGTCCTCAAAAATCCAACAAAACTCAAAGTGTTCTTTCTTTTGAAAATGGCGGAGAAATTCCAGCTAGTCAACTGAGCCGTTTATTACATCCGGGTAAAGATCAGGTTTTTCTGAAGTCCAAGATTAAAAAAGACAAATCGGGGGTTTTTGAGACTGAAATTTATGATTTATACTACAGGGATATCAAAGTAGAGGGCGCTGAAATCAGGGTCTTGAAACGCAGGGGTAAGCCCGTTTATGTTTTACAGGATTATACGCCCGTTAAGCAAGAAAATTCGCTGAGAATCAAACTTTCCGCGGAGCAGGCCTTGAACAAAGTGGTATCAAAATGGGCCCACAAAAAATTTGCCTGGCAGGATGTACAGATGGAAAAAAGTCTGAAAGATCGAACCAAAAACCCTTCTGCAACCTATTTACCCAAGGGCGAACTTGTTTACCTGCCTGAGGAGGCTTTTATCGCCTATAAATTTGAGATTTTTACCCTTCATCCCTTTCAAAAAGAGGAGGTTTTTGTAAATGCCACAGATGGGTCTTTGGTTAAAACCCAGCAGTTGATTAACAAAGACCATGGTACCGAAACACCTGATTATTATTCAAAAATTATAAATAGAGTTAAGGAAAGGAACAATAATCTGCAAACCGCAGATTTATGGGTAAAAGTAAACGGTGTGCAAAGGACCACTGTGGGTTCTTATGACAACCAGGCACTACACTTTTATTTGAATGATATTGCAGGTAAAATTCACACCCTTGGACTGGAAAGCATTGATAATTCGTTTAACCCTTCGGGCGTCAAAACTGAATTTGCCAGCCCGTTTAATATTGCAGGAATCGGCGATTTCAGACCACTAGAGGGCTCCTATGAAATAGCCACCAGGGTACACTACGGATTAGAATATGCTTACAGCTATTTTTTATCAAAACATAGTCGATTGGGGTATGATAATATGTATTCTCCGCTGAACTCCCATGTTGTCAAATTAAAAAATATAGGCTCATTTTATGATCGGGGAGAGTCTTTGTTTTTTACCTACGATGATGGAATGATTCAGCCCGAAATAAAAGTTTCCCCTAATTTGGAGACCGTATATCACGAATATGCACATGCTATAACCGTGAGTGAGTCCGGTTTATTGGCGGGACCTAACGAATCCGGTTCTTTAAATGAAGGCTTGAGTGATATTTGGGCCTATACATTAACAGATCAACACCTCAAACAAAACCCATATCAGGGTAATTATGGTGTAGACGAGCAAGTATACAATGCACTCAACGGTAACGACTGGAAAACCACGGCTGGCAACGATGAATTCCAGGAATATTTTCAAAACATGACCGGGTATAGTATTGTGAGGGATGCTCAAAACCCTAACTCAAATAACTATCCCGATTTTTACAAAGGAAGTTATTGGAATGCACATCCAAACGATGAACACGTCAACTCTACTGTTATTTCTCATTGGTACTTTTTGCTGACAGAGGGCGGAACCAAAACACTTGAAAACGATCCGTCGGTTACAGTAAATGTGAATGGTATTGGCATAGATAAAGCCGCCGACCTTATTTACTTCACTACCACCCATTTTTTGGGACGTTATACAAATTTCTACCAATTCGCACTCCAAACCAGTTTGGCCGCAAAGGCAATTTTTGGCGAAAATTCACCAGAAGCCAGTTCGGTTAATGAGGCCTGGAAAGCGGTGGGGTTGGAGCCCATATGGACAACCCTAAGCCCGTGTACCCCGCCCGCAGATTATCAAAGCAATTTTTATGCTAGTAAATTCAGTTTAGCCAATATTCAAAATGAAAAAAACAACGACTTCCAGGGTGGATACAGAGATTACACCTATTTAACCATTGCAACCAAAAGCAATTACGAGTATGAGCTGATGCTAAAGGCTTCTGCTATACCGTATGAAACACTTCCCCCAACATGCTATTGGACCGTGTGGATGGATGTTAATAGAAATGATCTATTTGAAGCCGGGGAGAACATTTTTAGCGCTCAAGGCAATTCAATTAAGGGGCTGATTAACATACCCCCCATTGTTAAAGGCACCAAAACGATACTGAGGGTAATTTTAAGTGCAGATCCTGTTTGGGAAGGTTGTTATGATCAAATAGCCAATAAAACCCCATTATACATGGAAGATTATACGATAGAGGTGGGTGATTATTGCCCCATTCAAAATTGGACTTCTGATGATTTTAAAAAAGAGAAACCCAATTTCCAGGGGCTTTCATTTAAAAAACTCTCTCTTCTCGAATGCACAAAAGACACCATAGCAAAAGCCAATCCGACTCTACAGCAAAATGAGGTTGATTGGAGCCAAATTACCCTGAAGGGTGGCCAAAGCTATTCGTTGGCATTCAGCCTTTTAGCCCAGTCGGGGGTGCAATTATATCCGGATGCGTCTTATACTAACACGTTTTCTAATAATTGTGATACAGAATATCCCTATGGATTCGAAATGTTTTCAATGAAGACGGGTTTGAAACAGGCAAAAGAAGATAAAAACGACAATTCGGTTGGTCTGGGTTGTGATGATCCAACGATTGACCCCAGCTGTTTATCAAAAATTTTGCGCTTTGTTTGGATAGACTTTAACAGAGACGGTTATTTTGAAATGGAGGAGGGCTTTAATGCGCTTTATGATCTGCAGCAAAAAAACTTCTTTTTGAATTTTAAAGTACCCAATGGGGCGTCAACAATGGATGGCTTAAGTAAAATCAGGATTTATGTTTATTTGGGTAACCGGGCATTAATTAGTGGCACCGCTTGTGGAAATGGCATTAATGGTCACGAAAAGTTTAATGGAGACCCCGTCCTCTCTAAAAACGGGATAGACATTTTAGTTAATCTGAAGAAAGACAGCTACTACATGAAAATGTCTGATCCTGTTGCTGAAAAATCAGCACCATCCGATAATCAGCTTAATATTGAACCGGGCGGTCTTACAATATACCCTAACCCCGCCAGCAGCCTGGTGGAAATCAGCTTAAAAGGAACCAGCTTAGAACCCTTCACCCTAGAACTTTTTAACGCTGATGGCATGCGCATGCTGATGCAACAACCATGGAATGGAATAGGACTGGATGTTTCGAAATTTCCTGCCGGGATGTATATCCTTAGCCTTAAACGCGACCACGAGATTTATTCTCAAAAGCTGATGATACAGCGATAACTATGAAAAAAGCCCTCAGAAATGGGGGCTTTTTTAGTTTAATCTATAGGGGGTGATAAGGTGAAACTCCGGAATCTTAACCGCCACCTCCTGATTATCCATTAGCCTGCGCATCAGGTATGTTCCCTTCATGCTGCCCATATCCGTTTTTAAATTACAGCCCGATACATACTCATGGCGTTCACCCGGCTCAATGACCGGCTGTTCGCCTACTACGCCTTCTCCTTCTACTTCTCGAATGGATCCGTTTGAATCGAAAATTTGCCAATGTCGGCGCATCAACTGCACGGTATAGTCACCCAGGTTTTCTATCGTAATTTTATAGGCAAACATATAGTGCTCCTGCGCCGGATTGGAATATTCCGACTGATACATGGTTTCAACCGAAACCTTAACACCATCTGTAATTTGAGTAACCATTTTATTTAATTAATCGGCCAAAAATCAGGCCAACACATCTTCAAAGCTTAATGCCACCTCGTCCAAAACCGACATAATATCTGAAACCTTTTCTAAAGAAACCAATTTCATACGGTACTCCTTAAAATTAGCAATACCCTTAAAATAGTTGGAATAATGACGCCTCATTTCAAAAATACCGGTTTTTTCACCTTTCCACTCAATAGATTTTTGCAGGTGGGTTCGGCAAACCGACACGCGTTCTTCGATGCTAGGTCCGGCCAGCTGCTCACCGGTTTTGAAGAAATGTTTAATTTCTCTAAAGATCCAGGGATAACCGATAGCTGCTCTGCCAATCATAATTCCGTCTATCTCGTATTCCAGGCGCCAGTTTGCAGCTTTTTCTACACTATCTACATCTCCGTTGCCAAAAATGGGGATCTGAATTCGTGGATTTCGTTTAATTTCCCGAATCAGGGCCCAGTCGGCTTGCCCTTTATACATTTGTGCCCGGGTACGACCATGAATGGTTAAAGCTTTAATACCCACATCCTGCAGGCGCTCGGCCACTTCGTATACGTTTTTCGTATGGTCGTCCCAGCCCAAGCGTGTTTTTACCGTAACAGGCAAATGTGTACTCTCCACCACTGCCTTCGTCATGGCCACCATTTTATCAATATCTTGTAACAAACTGGCGCCCGCTCCCCTACAAGCTACATTCTTCACCGGGCAACCATAGTTGATGTCAATAAGGTCTGGATTAGCCTGTGAGGCAATCACCGTAGCCTCCCTCATGGTTTCTATCTGGCTTCCAAAAATCTGAATCCCGATAGGTCGTTCATATTCGAATATATCCAGTTTTTGCACACTTTTGGCCGCATCGCGGATGAGCCCCTCCGAAGAAATAAACTCGGTATACATCATATCCACCCCGTTTTGTTTGCACACATAACGGAAAGGCGGATCACTCACGTCTTCCATGGGCGCCAACAGGAGCGGGAATTCGCCCAAATCTATATTTCCGATCTTAACTGACATTTAGCTAAATCAATTCGCTATTTTTGTTTTGAATAGACAAAATTAAGAAATATCAACAGATCATGTCTGAAATCCGACCCTCAAAGCGTCATCCTGCAGTATTATTTGCTTATTTGATCTTATTTATGGCTGCTGGATCGGCCATTTTTGGTATGCTGGGCGTGTTTATTGGCGGTTTATGTTATGGGTTTAAAAATATATCGAACCCCGATCATCTCGGTTTTCTGCGGATCTTGCAAACCTGTCTTTCTTTTGGAACATTTGTGCTTCCAGCATGGGTTTTCGTCCGTTATTACGGGGGATCATCTCCCAAAAAATCTTTGAAACTGAATACTCGCTTACACCCCGTTTTTATTGTTTTAACCCTTGCCATAATACTTTCCTCGGCCGCTCCCCTGGAGTGGACCATTCAGCTGAACAAGCAATTGCAATTGCCCGAGTTTTTGAAAGCCCTGGAAGAATGGATGCGTCTAAAAGAGGAAGAAACCCTGCAATTGATTAAACAATTAACGCTGATGGAAGGACCGGGAGATCTCTTAATAAACGTGTTGATGCTTGCCCTGCTGCCCGCCCTCGGAGAGGAAATGATCTTTCGTGGAAACATGCAACCAATTTTTACCCGACTGTTTAATAATTACCATTGGGGAATCTGGATTTCTGCCATCATTTTTAGTGCCATTCACTTACAGTTTTATGGGTTTTTACCCCGGATGTTGTTAGGTGGCCTGTTTGGTTATCTGCTGGTTTGGAGCAATAGTTTATGGATCCCGATTATGGCTCATTTTATTAATAATGCAAGCATAATTATTCTTGCGTACTCTTATCAGCGGCAGGGAATATCGATCGAAGCGCTGGAAAATGCTCCGCAGGGACCCGCCTATTTATATCTGATTAATCTGTTTCTAACGTTTACGGGTCTAGCGATATTTTATCGCTATGCTCAATCTAAAAACACATTTAAGTACGAATAGGGGCGATGGAACAATGGCAAAAAGTGTTTAGCAGCACCGATTTTTTTCAGGCAGAATTCCTCAAGCAGCTCTTGCTAGCGAACGATATTGAAGCGGTATTGTTGAACAAAAAAGACTCTTCTTATCAATTTGGTGAAGCACAGGTGCTGGTGGCCGAATCGGATAGGGAGCGGGCGGAAGCGCTCATCCTACAAAATAAAATAAACACATGAAAACCAGAGCAATAACTGCCTTCTTTTTTGCTGCAGCCATGCTGGCATCTTTTTTCTTGGGATCAGCCTTTTTCACCTTTTTTTATTGGCTGCTTAGCGGAGCATGCCTGCTCGAATTTTACCGTCTCGTAAAATCGGAGCACACTCAACCCCTTACCACTATTGGACTTTTTCTCGGATTGATGATCTTTTTACTAGGTATAGCCGCGGCAAAGGGCGAATTTGATCCAACAAATTTGCTGCTACTTGTCCCGATTGTTCTGGCAATTTATATCAATGAACTCTACCGCAAATCTCCACAACCGTTTAATAACATTTCCTACACCATTTTTGGTCCGATTTACACCGTACTTCCCTTTTGTTTTTTTTACGGCCTTTCTTTTTTGTCTGGAGAGTATAACTATCAGTTATCACTCGGCACCTTGCTTTTGATATGGGCAAATGATTCAGGAGCATATGTTTTTGGGGTAAAATTTGGTAAACACCGCTTATTTGAACGCCATTCCCCAAAAAAATCATGGGAAGGTTTTGTAGGAGGTCTTTTAGTGGCCTTCCTCAGCGCTGGAGTTTTAAGTCAGTTTTTTCAAGTGGTAAATCCAACAAATTGGCTGGTGGTGGCGTTAATTTGTAGTATTGCTGGTACCTATGGAGATCTCAGCGAATCGATGTTAAAGAGAAGTATTGGTACGAAAGATTCTGGCGGCTTGCTGCCTGGTCACGGCGGTCTTTTAGACCGATTCGATAGTTTGTTTTTTGCAGCACCGGCAGTGTACTTCTATTTGACATTCATAAAACTCTTATAATCAGGAATGCAAGCACCCGAACTCCCCGAGGATATAGAACCCGAAATTACCCCGGATCGATCGGTCTATAGATTTGCCCTAATCATGGGCATTATCGTTTTGATACTGCTCTTTTTGAGCATCTTTATGGAAGATATACGCCGATTCTTTCGTCCGGCAGATACTCCGATAACCATCGTTCAGGAAGATTCAATAAGTCTGTTGACCGAAACCGCGGCCATGAACGAAGAAGAGGTTCGTTCCTCGCTTACCAAATTCATTGAAGCCTTTTTTGTGGATCAGAAAAAGGGATATTTTGATCCACCCAGTTATTTTGATCCCATAACCGATACGTATTATAATTATCATAACCTGACCCACCAGCGGTTGAAACAGGTACATGCAGCCCGCATGGCCGATTACAAAGAATTGGAATTGAGCTGGCAGGTTCACACCCTCAGCTTCGAGCGCAGAAATGACAGTATTTATGCTAATTTTTGGACCAGGCAAAACTATTTCAAACCTTCAAAAAACGCCCGGGAATCGGCCGAGGTACTTTTAGAAATGGTCATCAACCCAGAAGGTAAAATAAGTGTATTAAAAGAGCGGGAGGTTAGAAACTTGGTGAGCAGCCCCATTGCTGCAAATCCGGTAGAAAGCACCGCTCAAGGTTCCTCGACGAAAGCTCAAACTGTTGAACAGGCTACTCCAGAGCCCCCCGAAAACCAAGTCTATAATTCAGCATTGTTAGATACACCTCCTGAATTTGCGGGCGGTAACAGAAAACTCTCTCAGTTTTTAAGAAAAAACATGAAGTATCCGAACAGGGCTAAAGAGCAGGGAGTACAGGGAAAGGTTTTTGTGAGTTTTGTGGTAGAAAGCAATGGCAGCCTCAGCAATTTAAAAATCATTCGAGGAATTGGTTCCGGGTGTGATGAAGAAGCCCTCAGAGTGATGCGCAGTTCTCCGTCATGGAAACCCGGGATATTAGATGGAAAACCGGTAAGAAGCAGCTTTGTACTGCCTATTGTTTTTCAGCTGGCTGGTGAATAAGGGGCTCCGGGCTTAGTTCAGATAAAACCGCAATAGCCTCTTCAAGATCTTCTACCCCTTCAAACGCTAGTCGAAGCGTGCTCTTCACCTCTTTCAGGTTGCAGGTTTTCGGGTGATGCTGAACAAATTGCAAGATCCGCCCAAATTGTTCCGATTCAAAGTATGGCGATTGTTGGTCGCCCACAAAATAAGCTCTCAAGGTTTGTTTTTTAAAGGATATTTTTTCGAAGCCGAGTTGCTTCCCCAGCCACTGCAGACGCAAGCTGTGGAACAGACCTTTCACCGCCTCGGGCACCGGTCCGAACCGATCGCTTAATTGCGTTTCAAAACCCTGCAATTCCACTTCATTTTGCAATTTAGAAAGCTCGCTGTACAGATTGTAGCGTTCTGCGATGCTGGTTACATATTCATCGGGGATTAACCCTTCCTGATCTGTATCGATTTGAGTGAAAGCCACTAATTGACTTGTCTTTTCTTCCTCAAAAAGCCCCTTAAATTCATCTTCTTTTAATTCCTGTATCGCCTCATCCAATATCTTATGATACATTTCAAAGCCAATTTCAGCAATAAAGCCACTTTGCTCAGCCCCCAAAAGGTTTCCGCTGCCGCGGATGTCCAAATCCCGCATGGCCACATTGAAACCACTTCCCAATTCTGAGAATTCTTCAATGGCACTCAACCTTTTGCGGGCTTCGCCGGTAAGCGTAGAAAGCGGCGGACTGAGCAGATAGCAATACGCCTTTTTATTCGATCTGCCTACCCGGCCACGCATTTGGTGGAGATCGCTCAGTCCAAACATGTGGGCATGATTAATGATGATCGTGTTGGCATTCGGAATATCGAGACCGGCTTCAATGATGGTGGTAGCTACCAGCACATCCGATTCTGCATTCACAAACTTCAGCATCACATCTTCCAGAGCATCACCTTCCAATTGTCCATGAGCAATACCCACCCGGGCTGCCGGCACTAACTTTTGAATCAGTGCGCCCAGTTGAGGTAGGTCTTGCACCCGGTTGTGAATAAAAAACACCTGCCCGCCTCGGTCCAATTCGTACTCAACCGCTTCTTTTATCAGACTTTCGTTAAATACATGCAATTCGGTTAAAACCGGCTGGCGGTTGGGCGGTGCAGTACTGATGATACTCAAATCACGGGCGCCCATTAATGAAAAATGCAGCGTTCTTGGAATAGGCGTGGCCGTCAGCGTGAGCGTATCCACATTTACCCGGAATTGCTTCAGTTTTTCTTTTACCCCCACTCCAAACTTTTGTTCCTCATCAATAATAAGCAAGCCCAGGTCTTTAAACTTCACATCTTTGCTCACCAGCCGGTGGGTACCAATAATGATATCCACTTTTCCGTCGGCCAGCTTTTGGAGGCTTTCTTTGATTTGTCCGCTGCTCTTAAATCGATTGATATAATCGATGTTGCATGGAAAATCGGCCAGCCTCGAACAAAAGGTTTTAAAATGCTGCAGGGCAAGGATGGTGGTAGGAACCAACACGGCCACCTGCTTTCCATCGGTTACCGCTTTAAACGCTGCCCGGATGGCTACTTCGGTTTTTCCAAAACCCACATCGCCGCAAATCAGGCGGTCCATGGGATGTGGAGCTTCCATGTCTTTTTTGACATCGGCCGTTGCCTTTTCCTGATCAGGAGTATCTTCATAAATGAACGAAGCCTCCAATTCGGTTTGTAAGTACGTATCCGGATTAAATGCATTGCCTTTTTGCGCTTTTCGTTGAGCATAGAGTTTGATCAAATCTCGGGCAATGTCTTTTACTTTTTTCTTGGTAGATCGTTTCAGCTTTTCCCAAGCATCGGTTCCTAGTTTATTCATTTTAGGCACCGATCCTTCCTTTCCAGAAAATTTGGCGATGCGGTTAAGCGAATTAATGTTTACATATAGCAGATCATTATCAGCGTAGACCAGCCGGATCATTTCCTGGGTTTTGCCATTCACTTCCACTTTTTCTAATCCGGCATATTTTCCTACCCCGTGGTCAATGTGGGTGATATAATCCCCCGGCTTCAGGTCTCTTAACTCTTTTAAGGTTAAGGCCTGGGAGCGTACATAGCCTTTCTTGGTTTTGTATTTATAGTATCGGTCAAAAATTTGATGATCGGTGTAGCAGGCCAGCTGCAGATCGCGGTCTATGAAACCCTCTCTGAGCGACAGATGAATGGGAGTAAAACGAACGGTTTTGTCAATGTCTTCAAAAATGCTGTAAAGCCGTTCCGCTTGTTTGGCCGAATCGGTAAAAATGTAATTATCTACCTTTTCCGATTCGTTCTTTTTGAGATTGTGGATCAGCAGCCCAAAATCCTTATTGAAGGAAGGCTGAGGGCTAATGTCGGCACGCATGGTTTCTGTAGGCGTATAAAAAAACTGTTTGCCAAACTCCACCACGCCAAAATCATGCAACTGATCGGCCAGTAGTTTTTCGTCAATAAACTGATGTTTAGGGTCGATCCATTCGGGGTTTTGTTGTTTATCTTTTTCGGGAAGCGATTTCCAAAGCTCCTTACTTTTCTGATAACCTTTTGCTACTACATCCAGCGTCAGCTGCACATCTTTAAACCAGATCTGACTATCCCGATCGATGTACTCGAGCAATGAGATCCGCTGCTCACCGATTGACTTTGCCTGCACATTGGGAATAATGGTGATGGTGTCGAACTGCTTAACCGATAATTGATCTTCTATCTCAAAATCACGGATACTCTCAATATGATTTCCAAAAAACTCGATCCGGTAGGGCCGCTGATGGGAGAAAGAAAAAATATCGACAATACCACCTCTGATGGCAAATTGACCGGGAGCATACACAAAATCAACGCGGTCAAAATCATAGTCCGTTAAAAACTCTGCTACAAAATCGATATCCAGTTTATTCCCTTTCGAAATATCAAGCGTGTTTTTCTCGAGTGCCGATCGGTCGATCACTTTTTCAGAAAGCGCCTCCGGATAGGTCACAATGAGTCGGCCATAAGCAGCAGCCTGCTTCAACTCGTTCAATACCTCAGCACGCTGTAACACCATGCTGCTATCGGGCTGGGTAAAATCATAGGCTTTTCTAAAAGAAGAAGGAAAAAATAAGATCTCTTTCTCCAGCAGATTTTCCAGATCGCTGAGAAAATAGGAGGCCTCCTCGCGGTCGGGTAAGATGAATAAAGTCGATTTGTGCTGCAGAAAATACAAAGCTACCGCCAGCATCGCGTCACTTGACCCGACGAGACCTTTGAGATGTACCCTTGCTGTATTACCCGATTGGAGCGCTTGAGCCAATCGGGTGGTCCGGGGGTCATCTTTGTAACGATGAATAATTTCCCGAATGTTCACCTATCCTGATTTCGCAGCAAATATACCATGCCGCCTGGCAATTTTGATAAACAGGAATACTTATTCCTTGTTATTTGACTTAACGGTGGTCATCTCATGAATAATGCAGTTAAATACGGGTTCATTTTAGGGTTTTTAAGCGGGCTTTGGATCATGCTGATGCACTACATGGGGGTGTATGAACCCGATTTTGGATTTAAAGACATTCATTGGATGGAATATCTATCCGTATGGATACCCTTTACTTGTTTATACATCGGACTAAAAAATTATCGAAAAACACATTTCAAAAACAAAATGAGTTTCTTCGAAGCCATGATGCAGGGCTTCAAGATCTTGCTTATTGGCGGGTTACTGTACATGGCCACCTTGAGTATTTATTTGAAGTATTCCGGCTCTGTGTTTCTAAAAATAGATTACATGCAACGCATATCGGCCTTGGGCATGGTGGGTATTTTGCTGGTTTTAGTCGTATCTTTAATGCTGATGAACCGGCCTCGAAACCTGTAGATGATCAAAAAACTACCACCACTCGAGTTGTTGATTTGGGTACTCGCCTTCTTCTTATTGGCGATGGCTACACCCGGGGATTCCCATTTTACACTTTGTCCGCTAGCTAATCTGGGCTGGTCCTGGTGTCCCGGTTGCGGTTTGGGTCGTTCCATTATACATTTACTGCACGGAAATTTTCATCAATCTTTCCAACAACATTGGCTGGCCATACCCGCTTTGGCTATATTGATTAGCCGTACAGTCCAGTTAAGCCGGCAATTTATTTTATCTTTAAAAACAACAAACAAAGCCTAAACATGAACCAACAATTATTAATGCAGCTTCGAGGGGTTACTGCAGATGAACTTCAGTTTTTAGAGCAACTAACCAGTGGTTTCAATGACGAGCAAACCAAAAGCTTTGTGCTCATTTACGGAAACAAGCGGAAAGACCCGCAAGATATTTTACTGTTTACCCTCCTGGGTTTTGTGGTGATTGCCGGCGTACAACGTTTTGTTCTTGGCCAGATTGGTATGGGATTGCTGTATTTGTTTACCGGTGGTTTATGCATTATAGGTACAATTGTGGACTTAATAAACCACAAATCTCTTACCATGGAGTACACCCGAAAGGTAGCCTTAGACGCCGCTCAAATGGCCAGAATATTGAAATAAACAAATGAAGTTAAATGAACTCACCGGTTTTTTAGAAAGTATTGCTCCGCTTGCTTATCAGGAAGACTACGATAATTCCGGATTACTTGTTGGCCATCCGGATCAGGAAATTAGTTCGGCAATTATTTCCTTAGATTGCACCGAAGCAGTGCTCGATGAAGCTATCCGCAAAGGCTGTAGCCTAATCATTTCCCATCATCCCATCGTTTTTAAGGGTTTAAAAAAGTTTAATGGTAAAAATTACGTGGAGCGGGTGGTAATGAAGGCCATTAAACATGATATTGCCTTGTATGCCATTCATACTAATTACGACCATGTGCTGGATGGCGTGAACAAAGCCTTATGCCAAAAACTAGGCCTGCAAAACCTGCAGATCCTGGCGCCCAAGTCGGGTATGTTGAAAAAGTTAGTCACTTACACACCTTTAGACAAAGCAGAGCAAGTACGTACGGCCTTGTTTGCTGCCGGGGCGGGTAACATCGGCAATTATGCCGAGTGTAGCTTCAATTTGGAGGGTGAAGGCACGTTTAAAGCGGGTTCAGGAGCTAAACCTTTTGTCGGAAAAGTTGGGGAACGCCATCGCGAAAGCGAGACTCGCATTGAAGTCATTTTTCCGGCTTATGCCGAAAGCGAAGTCCTGAAAGCCCTTTTTGGAGCACATCCTTATGAACAAGTGGCGTATGATCTGTATGCACTGAGCAATACGTACCAAGATGTTGGTTCGGGTATGTTGGGCGAATTGCCACAGGAGCAGGATGAACTTGAATTCTTGAAGATGGTGAAAAGCCAACTGGCTTGTGCGGTGATCAGACATACTGATTTACTTGGCAAAAAGGTGAAAAAAGTAGCCGTTTGTGGCGGATCGGGAAGTTTCTTGCTAGCCAATGCCCTCCAGGCGGGAGCCGATTTTTTTATAACAGCTGATTATAAATACCACGAGTTTTTCGATGCCGAGGGCCGAATTGTTATTGCCGACGTGGGCCACTATGAAAGTGAACAGTTCACGCAATCGCTTTTATTTGAAAGTATTAGCAAAAAATTTCCTAACTTTGCACTCCATTTAACAGAACAAAACACAAACCCCATCAAATATTTAATTTAATGGAACAAACTGTAGAACAAAAATTGCAGGCCTTATTTGAACTGCAATCTATCCATACCCAAATAGATAAAATTCGCCAGATCCGTGGTGAACTCCCCGTTGAAGTAGCTGATTTGGAAGATGAAGTAGCCGGTTTAGAAACCCGTATTCAAAAAATTAAAGCCGAGTTGGATGATTTGGAAGATGATATTGTAACTCGTAAAAATAACATCAAGGAAGCAAACGCAGCGATTAAAAAATATGAGGCTCAGCTGAACGAAGTAAAAAACAATCGGGAGTACGAGGCCATCTCCAAAGAAATCGAAATTCAGGGATTAGACATTCAGGTTTCTGAAAAGAAGATCAAGGAATATGGTTTTGATATCACCAACAAAACTGAGGTATACGAAAAAGCAGTAGCTGATTTGGAAGATCGCAAAAAAGATCTGGAGCAGAAAAAATCAGAATTGGATGTGATTACCGCTGAAACTCAGAAAGAAGAGGAAGAGTTAACGGCGAAAGCAATTAAAGCAGAAAGCAGCATCGAAGAACGCTTGTTAACCGCATACCACCGTTTACGCGGAAACGCTAAAAACGGATTGGGTATGGTAACTATTCAGCGTGATTCTTGCTCTGGTTGCTTCAACCAAATTCCGCCACAGCGTCAGTTGGACATTCGTCAGCATAAGAAAATTATTGTTTGCGAACATTGCGGACGTATTTTGGTGGATGAAGCCATCGCTGGAATAAAAGAAGAAGCGTAATTCTTTTTATAAGTATAGAAAAAGCCCCATGAAAACATGGGGCTTTTTTATTGGCGTCTATGCCCGGTCTGTTTGGTTGCAGTCGTATTAAAATCGATAGACAGCCGCATTGATGTTCATTCCCGCTCCCACCGAAGCGAACACAACCACATCTCCCGGGTTAATTTCGTGGGTTTCCATGTTGTTTTTCAAAATCATGTCCAACATGGTGGGCACCGTGGCTACGGAACTGTTGCCCAGTTTGGCAATGGTCATCGGGATGGTTCCCTCTGGCATATCGGTTAGGCCATACAGCTTGAACAAACGTTTGGCAATCGCTTCGTCCATTTTTCCATTGGCCTGGTGTATCAATACTTTTTTAATATCCGTAATACCTAATCCGGCCCGGTCAATAGCTTCTTTTACGACTAAAGGGACATTGCTTAGCGCATATTCGTAAATTTTACGCCCCTCCATTTTAATGAATACATCCTTTTTATCATAATCGGGGTTACTGGAAGGTCCGCAATAGAGGTAATAAGCCTCCTTAAAGGTGTGCGATTGTGTTTTATGTGCCAGTATACCTTTCTCAGTATTCAATTGACCCTCTAAAATGGTGGCGCCCGCCCCATCTGCAAAGATCATGCTGTCGCGGTCGTGTGGATCGTTCACTCTCGACAAGGTTTCGCAACCCACCACTAAAATCCGTTTTGCATCGCCCGATTTGAGGAAATAGTCTGCCTGAATCATTCCTTGTACCCAGCCCGGACAACCAAAAGGTAAATCGTAGGCTACGCAATCCGGATTTTCAATTCCTAATTTATGCTTGATTTTAGCTGCCAAACTCGGCATGATCTCTACGTGTGTATCGCCGGCTTTGATATCACCAAAATTATGAGCTGCAATAATGTAGTCTAAACTTTCCGGATCTATCCCCGAACTATCCAAGGAATCTTTGGCAGCCAAATAACCCAGATCGGAGGCCAATTGATCTTCGTTTGCATAACGGCGCTCTTCTATTTCGGTAATGTCCTGAAATTTGCTGATGATTTCGGCATTGTCACGCAAAATGGCCTGACCGTCTTTCTCAAAAAAACGATTCCCTAAAAAATCTTTGTTCTCGACAATTTTTTTGGGCAGGTAACTGCCGGTGCCTACAATAACGGATTTGATATTGCTCATGGATTATGCTGTATAAATTAAAACCGACTGGTTTTTGATAGGGTAGATTGTTCTAAGCTACTACAATCAGAACTTTAAAACAAATTTAGTTGTTTGCCAGCCACCGGTTGAAAGTGCCCAAAATCATAATCGGGCATCGTTCTTCCGGTCAGATATCGCTTTTTAGAAAGTTGGAATAATTGATGAATGCTTTCTGCCACCCGCCCTTCACCGCTCATACGGATACCCCAACGGCTGTCGTTCAGTTTTCCTCCGTGGCAGGCAGCAATGGCATGTAATACTTTTTTGGCCCTATCGGGATATACTTTTTGGATCCAGTCGGAAAACACCTCTGCAATGGCACCATTTAAGCGCACAATGGTAAAGGCGGCATCGCTGGCACCTGCATTTGCTGCTGTTTTAATCATTTCCGGAATTTCTGATTGAGTTAAACCCGGTATAATCGGTGCCATCATCAATCTCACCGGCACCTTGGCCTTTGCCAACTTTTCCATCAAGTTAAAGCGGCCTTTGGCCGTAACGGTACGGGGCTCTAATGTGCGGCGCAATTCTTCACTTTGCGAAGTGATGCTCAGCGAAACATGCACCAGATTCATTGAAGCCAATTCGGAGAGTAAATCCAGATCCCGTTCCATCAAGGTGTTTTTACTGATGATACTCACCGGATGGCGGTATTTTAAGAATACTTCCAGCAGGGAACGGGTAATTTTTAGCGTTCGCTCCTGAGGTTGGTAGCAATCGGTATTTCCGGAGAGCAGGATCGTTTGCGGGCGGTAGTTTTTCTTATTGAAAAACTCTTCCAACAGCTTCGCCGCATTCCGTTTAACCATAATCTTACGCTCAAAATCCAGCCCCGCACTAAAGCCATAATATTCGTGGGAGTTTCGGGCGTAACAATACAGGCAGCCGTGTTCACAGCCCTGATATGGATTAATGGAGTAAAAGCTGGGGATATCCGGACTGCTGGATTTGCTGACAATGCTTTTAGGCTGTTCTTCGAAAATTTGGGTGCTTCCATTTTCCAGCCATTGCTCGTCGATGCCCTCCACATGTTCGTTTACATATTCCCGGATTAGGAATTTGTTATGTGTATTGACTTGGGCGCCTCGCCCCTTAAAGTATCCAGGGTTTTCAATGTGTGACACAACGCTAAATTACTAAAAAAATTAGTAAATATCAATGAGTCAGATCATCAATTAAAAAGACAAATAATTCTTTGGGTCCATGAGCACCCAGAACGAGCGTTTTTTCAATATCAGCTGTGCGGCTGGGTCCGGTAATGGCAGTGATCATGGAAGGCAGGGCATTACCATATTTTTTTTTCAGGCGGGCAAAACCGTCTTTCAGGTCTAATACTAATTGGGAAGTAAAGGCCAGTACAATGTGGCTATCCGGGTAGATACTCAGTCGGCGGCCGGCAGCATTAGCATTTGAAACCAATACACTGCCATTTCGGGCTATTAAGGCCTCACAAAAACTAATTCCCACTTCTGCCTGGAGGAAATCGGTATCATCTCCAATAAAGGGATATTCGAAATGTTGGAGCATTTCCTGTAGTTTGGGCTCCCAGCAATATATTTTTCGCCACTTTCTGTCCTCGGCCAGCTCGATCAGGTTTTCAATAAACTGGATATCATCCTCACAATACAAGAAATTTCCGGCAACTGCGGTTAGCTGTTCGGCAAATAAGACTTCCAGAAACTCCTCATTTTGATGGTAAAGCGGGGCGTCCTCCAGGTTCGGATATGGATTGTCCCGCTTATCCAGCAAAGCCTTGCGGATTTTCTTTAGCATTCGCTCCTTTGCCGTCGTTTCTTTCATATTTTTTTGGTTCCCGAATCCATACATACGGGAAACTCCCTAATCTTGTGAGGAACGATTTTCGGGTAGGTCGATGTTATGATCTACCACACCCTCGTGTTCTGTTTCTTTTTTCTTACGGGTTTTAGCCGGCTTTTTTGATTCCTCTACCGTGCCGTTCACAAATTCATCGTAGGTGGTCCGGTGTTCGAAAGGACGTTTACCCAGAATTTCTTCTAAATCACTTTGGAAAAGAATCTCTTTCTCCAACAGCTTTTGGGCCAGTTTTTCCAAGCCTTCCCGCTTCTCGGTTAATAAGGTTTTGGTCTTATCATATACGGACTGGATGAGATTCCGCACTTCCTCATCAATCATTTGAGCGGTTTTATCGGAGTAAGGCTTGTTGAACTGATATTCGCCTTGTGTATCGTTGAAGGATACATTTCCAACTTTCCCGTTCATTCCGTAAATGGTCACCATGGCATATGATAATTTGGTAATGCGTTCCAGATCGTTCTGTGCACCGGTAGAGATCTTGCCAAACACAATATCTTCGGCCACACGGCCGCCCATGGTCATACACATGCCGTCGGTGAGTTGTTCGGTGGTATAAAGGAACTGCTCCTTGGGCAAATATTGGGCATATCCTAAAGCCGCCACCCCACGGGGAACAATAGACACTTTTACTAAAGGATCGGCGTGTTCCAGGAACCAGCCGGCAATGGCATGGCCCGCTTCGTGGTAAGCCACAATGCGTTTCTCTTCTGGAGAGATGATCTTATTCTTTTTCTCCAATCCACCAATCACTCGGTCAATGGCATCTTGGAAGTCATGCATGTCTACTTCCTGCTTATCACGGCGAGCAGCAATCAGGGCAGCTTCGTTACATACGTTGGCAATCTCTGCTCCGGCAAAGCCAGGGGTTTGTGCCGATAATTTCTTTGGATCTACTTCTTTAGCCAATTTGAGCGGCTTAAGGTGTACCTTAAAAATTTGTTCACGTCCTTTCAGATCTGGTTTATCAATAGAGATCTGACGGTCGAAGCGACCCGGACGCAAGAGCGCAGAATCCAGTACATCCGGACGGTTGGTAGCCGCCAAAATGATGATACCCGAATCGGTACCAAAACCATCCATCTCTACCAGCAATTGGTTGAGTGTATTTTCACGCTCATCATTTCCGCCCATGATGTTGTTTTTACCCCGGGCACGACCTATGGCATCTATCTCATCAATAAAAATGATACAAGGAGCCTTGTCTTTGGCCTGTTTAAACAAATCTCTCACCCTTGAAGCACCCACTCCCACAAACATCTCCACAAAATCAGAGCCCGATAAAGAGAAGAAGGGAACTTGCGCTTCGCCGGCAACGGCTTTGGCCATTAAGGTTTTTCCGGTTCCGGGCGAGCCAACCAATAAGGCTCCTTTTGGAATTTTTCCACCCAGATTGGTATACTTTTTTGGATTTCGGAGGAAATCAACAATCTCCATCACCTCCTGCTTCGCTTCTTCCAAACCAGCCACATCGTTAAACGTGATGCTCACTTGAGATTCTTTATCGAATAGCGTCGCTTTTGATTTCCCGATATTGAAGATTTGTCCACCTCCGCCCCCTCCGGCTCCGCCACCCATTCTGCGCATAACGAAAATCCAGAAAGCGATCAACAGGAGTACCGGCAAAATGATCGACATGAACCACCCGGCCCAAGGACTCTCTCTTGATTCAAAAATGAGCGGGGTGCGTTGTTCGGCAGGCAGATCTTTCTCTGCTTCTCTCAACTTTGCCTGCAAGCTGGCATCGGATCCTTCCGTAAAATAATATTGAGGTGTAGATCCTGTGGAGGAGGCAAAAGTGTTTTTTTCTTTAAATTCAGCGTATTTAGGCTGGTTCAAGCGGTCTTTCTTAATGTAAACCTCCACCGTTAATAAGTCTTGGTTTTTGTAGGCTACCAGCTTCTCTACATCACGAGGTTTTAAAAGCTCATTTTCAAATTTTTGATAGGAAATTTGTTTGGCTGTATTCCCGCTGAACAAGTACTGTACCACAAAAAGCCCCAAAATTATTGCTGCGTAAAGCCACATAAGGTTAAACTTGGGTGCTTTTGGAACAATTTTCTTTCCGGGAATTTTTTTCACCGATCTTGGGGAACTTGATTTATTTTCTTTCATTATTAATGTATACCGTTTGATTTAAATAGGGCCTTATGCACTCTGGTAGGCCTGAATATCCGCATCGCCCCAAAGTTCTTCTATTCCGTAATACGCTCTTTTCTCTGTTTTAAAAATATGAACAACCACATCCACATAATCCAATAATACCCATTCACCATGTTGCAAACCCTCTTTTCTCCAAGGATCGAGTTTAAATGCCTTGTAAACTTCTTCTTCCACACTTTGGGCGATGGCCTTTACTTGTGTGGCAGAAGTAGCATGGCAAACTACATAATAATCGGATACGGAACTGTGAATATTTCGAAGATCTAGACGAACAATCTCATTCCCTTTTTTTTCTTGAATTCCCTGGATTACGATTTCTGAAATTCGGGTGGATTCTTGGACAGCTTTACTTTTTCCCATTAAAAAAATTTAGTTTTGGACAGGCTTAGTCGAGGGGGCTTTATCCAATGCAAAATAACAATTTTCTAAGATTATTTGTCGGTCAAAATTTGGTTAAACTTTCGACCACAGCCTCTACTAACTCTTACCTGAAAGAACTATTGTCAAAATCCGAGCCACTAAGCGAGGGCACTGTAATATTGGCAGACGATCAGTTTGCCGGAAGAGGGCAAACGGGCAATTCGTGGTTCTCATCACCTGGCCAAAACCTAACGTTCAGTCTTTTATTAAATCCCCGATTTTTGAGCGTTCAGCAGCAATTCGACTTGAACAAAGCTATCAGTCTTGCCCTTTGGGATGTTTTAAGCCCAGTTCTGGGGCCGGAGCTTAAAATTAAATGGCCCAACGACATCTTGTTTAGGGACAAAAAAATTGCCGGGATACTCATTGAAAACATTATTCAGGGAAGTTCTTGGAAACACGCCATTATTGGGATCGGACTAAATGTCAACCAAACCGATTTTCCCAGCGAATTAGCTCAGGCCAATTCTATCAAAAAGATTTTACAAAGAGATTGTGATTTAAACAGACTATTGGACGACCTTTGTAAGGCGATTGAAGTTCGCTACCTGTCCCTCAAGGCCGGAAAGCACGAATTACTCAAGCAACAGTATCTTCAGGCCCTTTACCGATTTGAAGAACAGGCGAACTTTAAAGTTCAAGGTGATTTAAAATCGGGCAAAATTACCGGAATTGGTCCCAATGGATTGCTTCAGGTGTATATGGATGGAGAACTAAAAGAATTTGGATTTAAAGAAATTGCGTTTATTCTCGATTAAAAAATGATGAAGAAACTACTTGTTTTATTACTGGTTTTTAAAAGTTTAATCCTTACGGCCCAGATCGAAGAGCCGGTTAAATGGAGCTTTACTGCTCAAAAACTCTCTGATACGGAGGCAAACCTCCTGATCAAAGCTAAGATTGATAAGGGCTGGCACCTGTATTCCCAATTTATTGAGGAGGGCGGGCCCATTCCAACTTCGTTTAAATTTACGCCGTCGGCAGATTATGAATTGGTGGGCAAGGTAAGCGAAATTCCTCAGGCAGTTAAAGCCTACGATCCAAACTTTGCCATGCAAATTGCCTGGCATCAAGATGCAGTCACTTTTACGCAAAAAATCAAACTTAAAAACCCCAATACCACCATTAAGGGCGTGTTGGAGTTTATGGTTTGTAACGATAAAAAATGCTTGCCGCCTACCGAGGTGCCGTTCAACATCGCAGTTGAAGGGGGTGGAACATCAATTACCGATTCAGCTTCCATCAACCCCGCTAAAAAGCCTGCTGATACTGCCAACATTCAGGCATCCACCTTAAATGGTCAAACCCCGGGTTCCGATAGTTCACTCTGGTCCATCTTTATTGCCGGATTTTTGGGCGGTCTGGCGGCCTTTTTCATGCCCTGTATTTATCCGATGATTCCACTTACAGTTTCTTATTTTACCAAGAAATCGGGTTCCAAATCGAAAGGTATTCAAAGTGCCATCATCTATGGTTTATCGATTATTTTAATTTATGTAGCGCTTGGCTTAGCCATTACCTTGCTATTTGGCACATCGGCCCTCAATGAAGCAGCCAGCAGTGCTACCTTTAACCTGCTTTTCTTCGCCTTGCTAGTGGTGTTTGCCATCTCCTTCTTGGGCGCATTTGAAATTACGCTGCCAGCTGCCTTGGTCAATAAAATGGATCAGCAGTCTAACCGAAGCGGCTTAATCGGTTTGTTTTTTATGGCCTTTACCCTGGCCTTGGTTTCTTTTTCCTGCACCGGACCAATTATTGGCACCCTCCTGGTAGAAGCCGTTGCCAAGGGAGCCTACCTGGGCCCGGCCATGGGCATGTTCGGGTTTTCGGCCGCCTTAGCTATTCCGTTTACTTTGTTTGCCATCTTCCCATCCTGGCTCAAAGAGATGCCAAAATCTGGCGGTTGGCTCAATACCGTGAAGGTTTCGCTCGGTTTTTTGGAGTTAGCACTGGCCTTTAAGTTTCTATCGAATGTAGACCTTGCTTACCATTGGGGAGTATTGGACCGCGATATTTTTCTGATCATTTGGATCGTGATATTTGCTTTTTGGGGCATGTACTTGCTCGGTAAAATCAAGCTTTCGCACGATAGCGCACTTGCTTTCCTTTCGCTTCCGCGATTATTTTTTGCCATGCTGATTTGGGGCTTTACCCTGTACATGATTCCCGGATTATGGGGCGCACCTCTGAAAGGTATCAATGCCTGGCTGCCGCCACAAACCACGCAGGATTTTGATCTAAGCCGTAGTTCGGGTCCGGCAGCAGCCGAACAATCATCAGCAAAAAAATATGCCAACCTTTTTCACGCCCCTTATGGTCTGGATGCCTTTTACGATTACGAAGAAGGCCTGGCGTATGCGAAACAACAGAACAAACCCGTACTGCTCGATTTTACCGGCTGGAGTTGTACCAATTGCCGGAAGATGGAGGCAACCGTTTGGGCCGATCCGCAGGTATTGAAGAGCTTGAAAGAAGATTACGTGTTGATTTCGCTGTACGTAGACGATAAAACCGAACTTTCTGAATCCGAACAATATGTTTCTACATTCAGTGGCAAAAAAATCCGTACCATCGGCCAAAAATGGAGCGATTTTCAAGCCTCCCGCTTCGCCACCAATTCGCAGCCATATTACGTGATTGTAGATTCTGAAGGCAAGCAGCTGGTGCCTGCACAGGCATTTAATTTGGATATTAATAATTATATCCGTTTTTTAGATAGCGGAAAGTTAGTGTCAAAAGAACAATAAGTATGAGTGCCATCAAAAAAATTGGAGTTTTTACCTCTGGCGGCGATTCGCCGGGAATGAATGCCGCCATCCGTGCGGTAGTTCGGAGCGGCCTGTACTACAATCTGGAGGTGGTAGGAATTATGAGGGGCTACGAAGGCCTGATTAATGGAGAGATCATCCCCATGGACCGTAAATCAGTCGCCAATATTGTTCAGCGGGGCGGTACCATTTTGAAAACTGCCCGTAGCGCCGAATTTAGAACCGTAGAGGGCCGCAAAAAAGCCTTTGAGCAAATCAAAAAACACCAGATCGACGCCCTGATTGGCGTGGGCGGAGACGGTACCTTTACCGGCGCCAGTGTATTTATAGATGAGTTCAATGTTCCGATTATGGGCCTGCCGGGGACGATTGATAACGACTTAGCGGGAACCGATTATACCATCGGATATGATACGGCCATTAATACTGTGGTTGACGCCGTGGATAAAATCAGGGATACTGCCGAATCGCATGACCGCTTGTTTATTGTGGAAGTAATGGGTCGTGATTCAGGTCTGATTGCCTTACGAAGCGGCATTGGATCTGGTGCAGAAGCCATTCTCATACCGGAAACCAAAACCGATTTACCTCACCTATTAGACCGCTTAGAACACGGTCGGAAAGATAAGTCTTCCAAAATCATCATTGTGGCCGAAGGAGATGATTTAGGTGCGATGCAGGTGGCCGAGGCGGTGAAAGAAAAATTCCCGAATATTGATACTCGTGTTTCTATATTGGGTCATATGCAACGTGGCGGCAGTCCCTCCTGTATGGATCGGGTATTGGCAAGCCGGGTAGGTGTGGCGGCAGTGGAGGCCTTGTTGGAAGGCAGAAAAGGAGAAATGGTGGGCTTAGTTAATAATAATATCCATTTTACTCCCTTCAAAAAAGCCATAAAACACATCGGCGAAGTAAACCCTAATCTGCTTAAAATCGTCGAAATACTTTCCCTTTAGCAAACGAGCCTCCCCTCCCGGGAGGTAAAACCTTCATTTTCTGTTTTTTAATTCTGATTAATTGCTATCTTTGCAGCCCCGCAGTAGGAGACTCCGGGAAATATGTTGAATACATAAATTAAATTAAAACATGGCAACTAAAATCAGATTGCAAAGATTCGGTAAAAAGGGAAGACCTTTTTATCACGTAGTGGTGGCGGATTCACGTGCTCCGAGAGACGGTAAATTCATTGAACGGATTGGTTCTTATAACCCCAATACCAACCCGGCAACCATCGATTTAAATTTTGACAAAGCTTTAGACTGGATGAACAAAGGTGCCCAGCCTACAGATACTTGTCGTGCTATCCTGTCCTACAAAGGTATTTTGTACAAAAAACACCTACAGGGTGGTGTAAAAAAAGGTGCCTTAACCCCTGAGCAGGCCGAAGAGAAATTCGCAGCTTGGTTAAGTGCAAAAGATGCCAAAATCACCGGAAAGGTTGATACACTGGCACAAACTAAAGAGAAAGCGAAAAAAGAAGCATTAGCTGCAGAAGCGAAACGCAAGGAAGCAAAAGCTGCTGCCATTGAAGCGAAACTTGCTGCACCTGCTGAAGTAGAGGAAATGGTAGTAGAAGAAACTTCTGTAAGCGAAGAAGCTGTGGCAGAAGAAACGGTAGAAGTAGCTGAAGAAACCGTAGCCGAGGCTGCAGCGGAAGAGGCACCTGCTACTGAAGAAGCTGCCCCTGAAGAAGTAGCGGTTGAAGAGCCGGCTGCCGAAGAGGCCCCTGCTGCTGAAGAAACTCCAGCTGCAGAAGAAGGCGCTGAAGGCGAAGCTGCTGCTGAGTAATTCTTCACAAAAAACATAGATCATGTCATCCTGAATGTATATTTGGGATGACATTTTTGTTTTAAGACTCATGAAGATCGAAGACAGTTTTTATATCGGCTACATCACCAAAACCAAAGGGTTAAAGGGTGAAGTTCAGCTGTTTTTTGAATATTCCGATCCTCAAGACCTCGTACTCGATACCTTATTTTTGGAAATCAACGGTAAATTGATCCCTTATTTTGTTCAACAATTAAAGTTACAGCCCAATAAAACTGCTAATATTTATCTGGAGGATGTTGATGTAGTTGAAAAAGCCGAAAAGCTGGTCCGAAAAAAGGTGTATCTGCCTCATTCAAAAAAACCCGAACGGGAACCGGGCGAATTTTTAATTACTGATTTAAAAGGATTTCTGGTGATCGATGAAACCCATGGCGAATTGGGCGAAATCGTGGAGATACATGAATACCCTCAGCAATTTGTGGCCGTGGTACCCCATCAGTTCCGCGAAATACTCATTCCTCTAAATGACGATTTTATCAAAGAAATTGAGCAGGAGAATGGACTCCTTCAGGTCAAACTTCCCGAAGGCTTGATCGATCTATACCTAAATTCTTAAAATTAATTTGTATTTAATGTCAAATATATTATACATTTGTTAAAATAAACTTGACAATTATGCAAAACAGATTTTTATTTCCACACCAGTATCGGCGTATTGGTTGGTTCATTTTTATTCCGTCTTTGGTATTAGGTTTGGCTTGTATGTATGCTGATTTTCGGTTTCGTTTTTTGGAATTTGATTTAGGCGTACAAAAAAGCTTGTTTGATAGCGATAGCTTGAATTTTACCGACGAGATTGCAAGTATTGGATTGATTGTAAGCCTCTTGTTTATCGCGTTTTCAAAAGAAAAAATCGAAGATGAGTGGATTAGCCAATTACGATTAGAATCTTTACAATTCGCAGTATATCTAAATTATGCGGTGTTAAGTTTGCAGATTTTGCTTGTACATAATACAGCCTTTTTTGATATCATGGTGTACAATATGTTTAGTGTTCTTCTCTTGTTTATTTTACGTTTTAGGATAATGATTTCTGTTGAGGGAAAAGCATGAGCTAATGAAAAATACAATTAAAATACAGCGGGCAATCAAGAATATCACCCAGGCCGAACTGGCCGATGCCATCGGGGTAAGCCGTCAAACCATCAATACGATTGAATCGGGTAAATATGTTCCTTCAACTGTATTGGCACTTAAATTTGCTCGTTATTTT
The DNA here is from genome assembly GCA_041175245.1 of Bacteroidota bacterium. Taxonomy (GTDB): domain Bacteria; phylum Bacteroidota; class Bacteroidia; order Sphingobacteriales; family Sphingobacteriaceae; genus JAIPAN01. Next base: position 1,098 of record JBEDFI010000007.1, on the reverse strand, counting down.
GATAAGCCGGTTGAAGAGATTTTTGAGCTCGAAGAAGGAGATTAAGTGTAAATTTGACCATGCGTTTCGACATCATTACCGTTTTGCCGGGCTTATTGGAAAGCCCATTCGCCCATTCCATCCTGCAACGGGCCCAACAAAAAGGTCTGGCTGAAATTTATGTGCATAACCTGCGTGATTATGCTGACAACAAGCATAAAAGTGTAGATGATTATCCCTACGGAGGCGGAAGCGGTATGGTAATGACCATTCAACCCTTTGCCAATTGCATCGAATCTCTGAAAAAAGAACGTCATTACGATGAAATCATTTTTATGAGCCCGGATGGAGAGCGCTTCGATCAAGGCATTGCCAATCATTTGGTTTCGCATCAAAATATTATGATTTTATGCGGTCATTATAAAGGCATTGATCAACGCATTAGAGATATGTATGTGAGCCGCGAAATTTCTATTGGTGACTACGTGCTTTCTGGCGGAGAATTACCTGCAGCCGTACTGGTTGATGCAGTGGTTCGTTTAATACCTGGCGTTTTATCTGATGAAACGTCTGCGCTGTCCGATTCCTTCCAAGATGATTTATTGGATGCTCCGGTGTATACCAGACCGGCCGAATGGAAAGGGCATAAGGTCCCCGATATTTTACTTAGCGGCAATGAAAAAGCCATTGCTGAATGGAGGCACGAACAAGCACTGGCCCGTACTCGCACCCGCAGACCGGATTTATTAGACGATGAACGCTAATCTTTGTTCTCATTTAATAATTCAATAATCCGCTCCTTATCTTTCAACTGATTTTTTAGCGCTTCGTTCAACTCTTTGCAAGAAAACAACTCCTTTTTAACCGTGTTGTATTGCAGTTCTCCCTCTTGTAATACATTTCTCCACTCTTCTGGCGAATAGCCGGTATGATCACTTTCAAATAGCTCGCCGGGGTGAACTTGTAGCTTTCTGGAAAGGAGAATGATGTCGTGGTATTTGATAGAACCCTTTACCAGGCTAAGTTTCAGCCCATCGAATGATTTTCCCATTTCAGCGGCCAGCCAGCTCAGCGAGCGATTGTGCTTTTTTAATAGTTTATCTACGGTTTCTTTTAGGT
>JBEDFI010000006.1:0-26921 GCA_041175245.1 Bacteroidota bacterium | reverse complement strand
CCTATTAAAGACCTTTTTTGGCATTACGATTTTTATGTTCCTATTATTTATCATCGTAAACTTTGTGCTTTTTTATTGTTAAAAAGTATGGATGAGGGAACAGCGTTTTTAAATCACGATCTGCAATTCATCCAAACCTTGGCAGGTCAAGTAGTATTTGCTGAGGAAAACAAGCAATTATTGAGAGATAAGCTGGAGAAAGAACGTTTGGAACGTGAATTGGAATTGGGTAGGCAAGTACAATACATGCTGATCCCTGAACAGTTACTTACCGACTCTGCGGTTGAAATCAATGCCTGGTATCAGCCGCATGAAAGTATTGGAGGCGATTATTTCGATTTTGCTAAAATCAATGGAACCGAACTGATGTGGTGTATTGCAGATGTTTCGGGTAAGGGAATTGCAGCAGCATTGCTGATGGCTAATCTGCAAGCTAGTTTGAGGGCATGGGTAGCCAATACCCGCAATCCGATTGAGATTATTGAAAGGCTGAATGAATTTATTTGGAAAAATACCCGAGGTGAATGGTATATCACGCTATTTTTAGGAATTTATGATACCGAAACCGGGTTGCTCAGCTATGTAAATGCCGGTCATCATCCGCCTATTTTATTTCATGATCATCAGTATCAACTCTTAAAATCCGGGACCATCATGTTGGGTGCATTTGAAAAGCTGCCCTTTATTGATGTCGGTCTGCAATACCTTCAAAGCGGTGATTTTATTTTCAATTATACCGATGGCTTAATTGAAAGAAAAAATGTGACTGAGCATTTTTGTGAGCAACAATTGGCCGATTTTCTGAGGATGAATTTACACTTACCAATTTATGATTTGCATCAGTCTTTATTAAAATACATTGACGACAGCATCAAAGTAAAAGAGTCTACCGATGATTTAACGATGCTTTCTATAAGAATCAATTAAACCTTTCGGGATATTTTTCTAATTTCAACCTGATGCTTTTGCCTTTTTTTCAAGAAGAATTGCTCGAAGCCGGTTGCGATGAAGCCGGTCGTGGCTGCTTGGCCGGTCCGGTATTCGCTGCTGCGGTTATTTTGCCTAAAGATTTTAAGCACGATTTACTCAACGACTCTAAAACTCTGAATGAGATGCAGCGGAAGGCTTTACGAGCCGAGATTGAGGACCAGGCATTGGCTTTTGCAGTCGCCCAGGTAGATCATACCGAAATTGACCAGATCAATATTTTACAGGCCTCGTTTTTAGCCATGCACCGGGCATTGGACCAACTAAAAAACCGTCCTGAACTGATTTTGGTGGATGGGAACCGTTTCAAAAAGTACCACAACTTGCCCCACCAATGCATTGTAAAAGGCGATGGCAAGTATTTTTCTATCGCGGCAGCCTCCATTTTAGCTAAAACCTACCGTGATGATTTTATGGAGCAAATTGCTGCTGAATTTCCGCAATATGATTGGGCCAGCAATAAGGGATATCCCACTACCAATCACCGGGAAGCAGTTTTAGCTCACGGATTTTCGCCTTATCATCGTCGCTCTTTTAAGGTAAGTCCACCCACTTTGACTTTATTTCAATAAATAGCTTCCGGCTTTTTCTTAATTTCGTTCGCAAATTTAGATGATGAAAAACACTGCTTTAACCCAAACCCATATCGCTTTAGGTGCCAAAATGGTTCCTTTTGCCGGATACAACATGCCTGTTCAATATGTCGGCATCAATGTAGAACACGAAACCGTTCGTAAAGACGTAGGCGTGTTTGATGTGAGCCATATGGGCGAGTTCATCCTGAAGGGTGAGGGTGCATTGGATTTGATTCAAAAGGTGACATCTAACGATGCTTCCAAATTATATGATGGTAAGATCCAGTATTCTTGTCTGCCAAACGAACAGGGTGGAATAGTTGACGATTTGCTGGTGTACCGCATCGATGAGAAAACGTATATGCTGGTGGTGAATGCCTCCAACATTCAAAAAGATTGGGACTGGATCTCTAAATACAATACCTACGGGGTAGATATGAAAGATATCTCAGACCGTACTTCTTTATTGGCCGTTCAAGGGCCTAAAGCCGCTCAAGCATTACAAAGCCTAACCGATGTTGATTTATCGGCCATGGAATATTACACATTTGTAAAAGGCAAATTTGCGGGGGTTGATAATGTATTGATCTCTGCTACCGGCTATACCGGTGCCGGCGGTTTCGAGATTTACTTTGATAATGAGCATGCCGACAAAATCTGGAAGGCCATTTTCGAGGCCGGTGCTCCGTTTGGTATTCAGCCGATTGGTTTGGGTGCCCGCGATACCTTGCGCTTGGAAATGGGTTTTTGTCTGTACGGAAACGACATTGATGATACCACTTCTCCACTGGAAGCAGGCTTGGGATGGATCACCAAATTCACCAAAGATTTTGTGAACTCTGCTAACCTGGCTGCGCAAAAGCAAGAAGGCGTACAGCGCAAATTGGCAGGTTTTGAGATGTTGGAACGCGGTATTCCTCGCCATGACTATGAGATTTGTGATGCAGCAGGAAATACTATTGGTAAAGTAACTTCGGGTACCCAATCGCCATCTTTGCAAAAAGCCATTGGTCTGGGTTATATTGCCACCGATTTTGCCAAAGAAGGCAGCGAAATTTTTATCAAGATCCGTGAACAACTGGTGAAAGCCCAGGTAGTAAAATTCCCGTTCTACAAAGCTTAAGATGCAACAACGTCAACTGGAGGTTTGCCTCAGCCCAGCCTTATTGCATTTATACGATATCCAGGATAGTATTGTGGTGGTCATCGATATTTTTCGGGCCACCTCTTCCATGTGCTATGGCATTGCCAACGGTGCCGAAGCCATCATTCCGGTGGCAACGGTAGAAGCCTGTCGCTCCTATGAGCACACTGATTACCTACTGGCTGCCGAGCGTAACGGCGAGGTAGTGGAAGGCTTTGATTTTGGTAATTCGCCTTTCTCCTACACCGCAGAAAAAGTTTTGGACAGAACGGTGGTGCTTACCACCACCAACGGAACACACGCCATTAACGAAAGCCGCGAAGCCAAGCAAGTGCTCATTGGCTCATTTCTGAATTTAAGTTCCCTGAGCAATTGGATTAAAACGCAGCCAAACAATGTGCTGCTGCTCTGCGCCGGCTGGAAGAACAAGGTGAATTTAGAAGACAGTTTATTTGCCGGAGCGGTAGCACATCAATTGCAAAACGAAGGCTATAAACTTGATGACTCGGCGATTTTGGCTGCCGATTTATATCAAATGGCGAAAGATGATTTAGCTGGTTTCCTGAAAAAAACTTCGCACAGCGAGCGCTTAAAGGAATTGAAGATTGAAGCGGACATCGCTTTTTGCCTGCAGGTAGATTTGATTGATGCCATTCCGGTTCTGGATGGAGATCGCTTGGTAAAATTAGTATAAGCTTTATTGTCATTCTGATCAAAGCGAAGAATCTTAAGATGTTTCACTTTGTTCAACATGACAAAGGCTTATTTCAACTTTTCGTTGTTTAGATGTCTTTCGCTATCTCGCTTGGTTTTTTTCTCCAGATTTGCTTCGAGGGCTTTTGTTAGATCAATTCCGGTTTGGTTGGCCAGGCAGATCAATACAAAAAGCACATCGGCTAGTTCATCGGCCAAATTAACCGCTTCATCTGATTTCTTGAAAGATTGTTCACCATACTCACGAGCCATGATGCGGGCAATTTCGCCCACTTCTTCCATGAGTATGGCGGTATTCGTAAGTTCGTTGAAATAGCGGATGCCCTTGGTCCTGATCCACTCATCAACTATTTTTTGTGCGTCTGCGATGGTCATCTTGTTCTTTGTTTTGGGTATCGATGATAATGGTCACTGGGCCATCGTTCAACAAGTTAATTTTCATATCTGCACCAAAAATGCCGGTTTCTACCTTGGTAGCGGTTAGTGTTTCCAGTTCTGCTTTCATGAATTCGTACAGCGGAATGGCTTTATCCGGTCGGGCAGCTCGGATGAAACCCGGGCGGTTGCCTTTTTTGGTTTGAGCAAAGAGGGTGAATTGCGAAATCAGTAAAATGCGGCCATTTACCTCTGCCAATGATCTGTTCATCTGTCCGGCCTCGTCAGAAAAAATACGCATGTTCGCGATTTTCTGCGCCAGCCAAACGGCATCTTCCTGAGTATCGTTTTCTTCCACCCCCAGCAGCACCAAAAAACCCATTTCAATGGCCCCGGTAATTTGTTGGTTTACGGTGCAGGATGCCTGACTTACGCGTTGTATAACGGCTCTCATATTAGCTTCTGGTTTCGTTTCCGTGATAAATACTTAGGTAAGAATCGTAGCGGCTAGGCTCAATTTCTTCCTGTTCCAGGGCAGTTAAAACCGCACAGCCCGGTTCATTGATGTGCCGGCAATTGTGGAAGCGGCAATTTCCCATACGCTCTCTAAATTCTGGGAATAAACGACCCAGATCTTGCGGTTCAATATCAAAAACGCCCAATTCACGGATACCGGGTGTATCAATTATGTATCCGCCGAAAGGCAAGGCATACATTTCGGCAAAAGTAGTGGTATGCTGGCCTTTATCGCTCCAGTCGGAAACGACACCAGTTTTTACCTGTGCTTCGGGTAATATGGCATTGATGAGGGTAGATTTTCCTACACCTGAGTGCCCGCTGAATAGCGTCACTTTATCTTTCAACAAGGTTTTTATCTCCTCAATATTGGTGCCTTCCAAGGCCGAAACGTGGTAGCATGGATAGCCCAAATCGGTATAAATTTTTTCGTATTCAGCCAAAATTTCCAGGCCGTCCTCGCTAAATAAATCTAGTTTATTGAACACCAAACTGGCGGGAATATCGTAGGCTTCGGCGGTCACTAAAAAGCGGTCGATAAAACCCAGCGAAGTCCGGGGTGAAGCCAGGGTAACCATCAGAAAGGCCTGATCGAGATTGGCAGCGATGATTTGTGCCTGCTTAGAAAGATTGACTGATTTGCGGATGATGTAGTTTCTGCGTTCTTCCAGCTCGGTAATCACCCCGGTTTCCAAGTCGGGCTCTAAGTCGAAATTTACCCGATCGCCCACTGCAATGGGGTTCGTGGTTTTGATATCCTTCATCCTGAATTTACCCAGAATGCGGCAATCTACACGCTGCCCGGAATCAGATATAACCTGATACCAACTTCCGGTTGATTTAATGACGAGCCCTTTCATGCAGGCCCTAAAATACAAAAACTAAATTCAAGCGATTAAAAAATAGCCTCCGCGATGCGTTTTGTAGGGCCAGGATTTCCCATGGTGTAAAAGTGCAGCACCGGGGCCCCGATGCTAAGCAGTTCTTTGCACTGCTGAATCATCCATTCAATGCCCACTTCTTTTACCTCAGCTTCCGATGAACACTTACTCACCGCATCGCTCAATTCTATTGGAATGTCAATGTGGAACAGTTTAGGCAAGCTGATCAATTGCTTTGACGAAGTAATCGGTTTTAAGCCTGGAATAATCGGTACATGGATGTCGTTAGCACGGCACAGTTCCACAAAATCTTTGTATTTCTGAATGTCGTAGAACATTTGGGTCACGATGAAACTGGCCCCCAAGTCTACTTTCTTTTTCAGGTATTTAAAATCTGTCTTGAGGTTAGGAGCTTCAAAGTGCTTCTCCGGGTATCCGGCTACGCCAATACAGAAATCAGTTTTGTAGGTATCGTCATGATCTTCATGCAGGTATTTCCCCTGATTCATTTGTGCTACCTGCTTTAATAATCCACTGGCATAGGCATGGCCGCCCGGCGTGGGCACAAATGCCGCATCGGCCTTGCGGGCATCGCCGCGTAAAACCAAGACATTATCAATCCCTAAAAACTGCAAATCGATCAAGGCATTTTCGGTTTCTTCTTTCGTAAAGCCACCACAGATGAGATGGGGTACTGCATCTACTTTATAGCGGTTCATAATCGCCGCACAAATGGCTACTGTTCCCGGGCGCTTACGATAGGAGACCTTTTCCAGCAAGCCATCTTCACGTTCTTTGTAGATATAATCTTCTCGATGATAGGTCACATCGATGAACGGTGGGTTGAATTCCATTAGTGGATCAATGGCATCATAAATGCCCTTGATACTGTGACCTTTTACAGGTGGGAGCAACTCGAAGGAAAAAAGGGTTTTGCCTTGGGCGTTTTGGATGTGTTCGGTGATTTTCATTGATGGGTTGTGAGTTATGTGTTGTAGGTTGTGAGTCTAATGTTGTCGGTAATACCTTATAAATCCGTTGAGTAGTTTCCTTACAGTCTCAATTTGTGTTATTTCTCTATCTAACGTTGCTTTATTCAGATATCCCAAATCATAGCTTAAGAATAGTTGAGTTTCCAATTCATAAATTGAGCCCCGGGCCACAAAGAAAAAGTGTAAACTATCTTTGGGGCTTCGTCGGCCACAGCCTTCAGCAATATTTGAAGGGATAGAAATTGCACATCGTTGTAGTTGACTAATTAATCCAAACTGTTCCTCCTTAGGTAATTCTTTTGTGAGTTCATAAATACTTGTTACTAATTGACGGGCTTTTGCCCAAACTTCTAATTCTGTATATTTTTTGTAATTGTCCATTGCTTAAGCTTTTGGACAATTAACTGTTTAGTCTATTTTATATTGTATCTCCATGAAACTTTTAACTCATAACACACAACTTAATATCCCAAATTTGGTCCAAGCCATTTTTCGGCTTCTTCCAGGGAGATATTCTTTCGTTTGGCGTAATCAATTACTTGATCCTGAGTTATCTTACCTAATCCGAAATAACGTGCTTCCGGATGGGAAACATAGTAACCGCTTACGGCTGCCGCCGGATGCATGGCAAAACTTTCGGTCAGTGATATGCCGACTGTTTTTTCCGCATCCAATAAGTCAAACAAAGACCTCTTTTCGGTATGGTCCGGGCAGGCAGGGTAGCCCGGTGCCGGACGGATACCCTGATATCTTTCTTTGATTAGTTCTTCGTTCGTTAAAGTTTCTGCGGAAGCATAACCCCAATAGTCTTTACGGACTAATTCGTGCATTTTTTCTGCGAAAGCCTCGGCCAGTCGATCGGCAAGGGCTTTCACCAGGATGCTATTGTAGTCGTCGTTTTGTGCTTCAAATTCGGCAACCAGCTCGTCGCAGCCAATTCCCGTGGTCACCGCAAAAGCACCTATATAATCGGTTTTGCCCGTGTTTTGGGGTGCTACAAAATCTGATAAGCAGTAATAAGACTCCCCACTCGGTTTTTCGGCTTGCTGACGGAGGAAATGTAAACTTTGGAGTTTGGAGTTTGGAGTTTGGAGTTGGACATCATCGCCTATGGCGTTCGCTGGCCAGAATCCAATGACACCTTTGGCTTTCAAAAGCCTCTCGTCAACAATTTTCTTTAATAAAGCTTGGGCATCTGCAAAAAGCTTAGTCGCTTCTTGTCCCACCACTTCATCGTTCAAAATGCGTGGATAACTTCCTCTCAGTTCCCAGGTATGGAAAAAGGGTGTCCAATCGATGTAGGGAAGCAATTCGTCTAACGGGAAATCTTCAAACACCTTGGTTCCTAAAAACTTTGGCACTGTTGCTTGGTACTTCGACCAATCAATTTGAACTTTGTTCGATTGAGCTTCCGTTAAACTGAGGTAAGGCTTTTGGCCTTGTTTTTGGAGATGAGTTTGTCGGGTTTCTTCGTATTCTTTTTTGATCTCTTTGATGTAGCTATCGCGATTTTTTTCGTTCAGCAGGTTGCCGCACACCGTAACGCTTCGTGAAGCATCCAGTACATGAACGCTTGGTCCGGAATATTGCGGGGCGATTTTTACTGCTGCATGAATGCGGGAAGTGGTTGCTCCACCGATAATTAAGGGGATATCAAACCCTTCACGTTCCATTTCTTTTGCGAAGTGCACCATCTCGTCCAGGGACGGGGTGATGAGTCCGCTGAGGCCAATGATATCCACTTGTTCTTCTTTTGCCCGGCGTATGATTTCCTGTGCAGGAACCATCACTCCCAAATCGATAATTTCAAAATTATTACAGGCTAAAACTACACCCACAATATTTTTACCGATGTCATGAACGTCGCCTTTCACGGTAGCCAGTAAAATCTTTCCGGCCCTTTGTTGTGTCCCGTTTTTCTCGGCTTCGATGAAGGGTTGCAGGTAGGCAACAGCTTTTTTCATTACGCGGGCCGACTTTACCACCTGGGGCAGGAACATTTTTCCTTCGCCAAATAAATCGCCCACGATATTCATACCAGCCATCAAGGGGCCTTCAATCACTTCGAGTGGTTTGGGATAGTTCTGGCGGGCTTCTTCTACATCTTCATCCAAATATTCGATGATACCTTTGATCAAGGCATGTGACAAGCGTTCTTCAACGGGAGCCTTTCGCCAGGCTTCATCTTTTACCAGTACTTTCCCGCTGCTTTTGATGGTTTCGGCAAACTCAACCAGTCGTTCGGTAGCATCCGGGCGTCGGTTAAGCAATACATCTTCCACCAGCTCCAGCAAGTCTTTAGGAATTTCCTCATATACTTCCAGCATACCGGCATTCACAATACCCATATCCATGCCCGCTTTGATGGCATGGTAAAGGAAGGCCGAGTGCATGGCTTCACGTACCACATTATTTCCCCGGAAAGAAAACGAAATATTGGAAACACCGCCGCTCACTTTGGCCAGTGGCAGGTGTTGTTTGATCCAGCGGGTGGCTTCAATAAAATCTACTGCATAATTATTGTGCTCATCCAATCCCGTGGCAACGGTTAATATATTGGGATCGAACATGATGTCCTGAGCCGGAAATCCGAGTTCGTCAACTAAAATATCGTAGCAGCGTTTACAAATTTCGATTCGGCGAGCAAAAGAATCTGCTTGGCCTTGCTCGTCAAATGCCATTACCACCACCGCCGCACCGTAGCGTAAAATTTTACGGGCTTGTTCCTTAAATTTTTCTTCTCCTTCTTTTAAAGAGATCGAATTGACCACGCCTTTGCCCTGCAAACATTTTAGTCCGGCTTCAATCACACTCCATTTGGAGGAATCGATCATGATCGGCAATTTGGAAATATCCGGTTCAGAGGCAATTAAATTGAGGAACTTGATCATGGCCGCTTCTGAGTCGAGCATACCTTCATCCATGTTCACATCAATGATTTGGGCGCCACCCTCCACCTGCTGCCGGGCAACGGTGAGGGCCCCCTCATAATCACCATTTAAAATGAGCTTGGCAAATTTCGGCGAACCGGTAATATTGGTTCTCTCGCCAATGTTTACGAAATTGGTTTCAGGGGTTAAGGTTAAGGACTCTAAACCGCTGAGGCGTAAATATGCTTCAGGGTTTGAGGGTTTTCTTGCAGGATATTTTTTCGCCTTTTCGGCGATGCAGCGGATGTGATCGGGCGTGGTGCCGCAACAGCCGCCCACAATATTGACCAGTCCGGAAGCCATGAAATCTTCTACCAAATGGGCCGTTTCATGGGCCAGTTCGTCGTAGGCACCAAACTCATTGGGTAAGCCGGCATTGGGGTAGGCGGATATGAAGCAGCCCGCTTTGTTAGAAAGTTCTTCAATATGCGGGCGCATTTCTTTTGCACCCAAGGCACAGTTCAGGCCAATACTCAATAAATCGCCATGGTGTAAGGAATTTAAGAACGCTTCAACCGTTTGCCCGGAAAGGGTGCGGCCACTGGCATCGGTAATGGTACCCGAGATCATGATCTCCAGCTTCTTGCCTGCTAGTTTCCCAGCTTTTTTCAGCTCTTCCTCATATTGTTTGATGGCGAAAATGGCTGCTTTTGCATTCAGCGTATCAAAAATGGTTTCGATCAGCAGGGCATCTACGCCGCCGTCTACGAGTCCTTTTACCTGTTCGAAGTAGGCCTCCACTAAATCGTCAAAGCTTACTGCCCGGTATCCGGGGTCGTTTACATCTGGGGAAATTGAAGCTGTACGGTTGGTTGGGCCGATGGCACCTGCCACAAAACGTGGTTTGGATGGATCTTTTTTTGTGAATTCATCGGCTACTTCCCGGGCCAGGCGGGCGCCTTCGTAGCTCAATTCATACGCCAGAAGCTCCATTTGGTAATCGGCCAGGGAGATGCGTTGGGTACTGAATGTATTGGTCTCAATTATGTCGGCACCGGCGTTTAGGTAATCGGCATGTATGGCCTTAACCACATCGGGACGAGTAATATTCAAGAGGTCATTATTGCCCTGTACATCGCAGGGGTGATTCTGAAAGCGTTCGCCACGGAAGTCTGCTTCCTTTAACTGATAACGCTGAATCATGGTGCCCATTGCACCATCAATCACTAAAATTCTTTGTTGTAATTCTTCTCGTAAACTCATCAATCTGGGCGCTTATGTTACGAGAAGCCGGTGAAACCGTCTGTCCGCTTATCTGTTCCCATACGGGATAGAATGTAGCACCTTGTTGGCACAGGTTGCTAAGACTTCGCAGGGTCTATTCCCTCCGTCTTTCTCTATAAGCACTGCAAAAATGCAATTTTAATTGCTGCTTTGCAAATAGGTTAATGAAGTTCTTTGAGTGATTAATTGAGACGCTTTGTTAATTGTTCTTCTACTTTTTTGAACAGCTGTAGTGGTTTTAGCCCCCGCCAACTTAAATCGTCTAAGATGCCGCCAAAATTGATGTAGTAATCGATGTTATTTCGCTTGAATTCCTCAATTACGTGTTCGCGGAAATTGATACCGGCAATCCAGCCATCCTCCACATCCTGAAACCACTCTTCGTAATAAAGGTCATCAGATGAATGAAAATTGAGCACATTTTCCCCGATGAGGATGAATTTTTGGATGCCTTCATCCATCATTAGTTCCAAAATTTCCCGTTTAAGCAGCATAATGTCATTGTGGAGGGCATCGTTCCACTCTCCAATAAATTCAATAATTGCATAGCCTTGTTCGTAATCGGCAAATAAAACCTTCAGGTAAAGCGTTTGTGATCCGAAATCGTCCCACTGTGGATGAATGAGGTAATTGTAAATCTGCTTATCAAACACAAACTCACTGTATTGCGTTTCAAAGAAAGGGGATCGCTCGTCTTCGGCGGCTATATAGTCATCCCGCCAACGGTAATAGGGTTCAATCTCATGCATCTTAACTATCCTCTCTGAAGGCTTCCATGGCTTTCCGTACACTACCGTATTGCGCAATGTATTGTTCTGCTTTTGTTTGATCCATTCCGGTCTCTTGCATCAGCATTTGAATAGCACGTCCCACCAGTTTGTGATTCGATAATTGCATGTCGACCATTTTATTCCCTTTTACCCTTCCCAGCTTAATCATCACTGCCGTACTAATCATATTTAACACGAGTTTTTGTGCTGTTCCAGATTTCATCCGCGTGGATCCGGTTAAGAATTCCGGACCTACTACTACTTCAATCGGATAGTCGGCTGCTGCAGCCACCGGACTCCCTCCGTTGCATACAATACAACCGGTTAGCAGTCCGGCTTGTTTGGCCTTTTTTAATCCACCAACCACATAAGGTGTACGCCCCGAGGCAGCGATGCCCACCAAAACATCCTTTTCATTGATTTGATATTCTTGAAGATCTTCCCAAGCCTGTTCTTCATCGTCTTCAGCAAATTCTACAGCTTTTCGGATAGCGCCGTCGCCTCCGGCAATGATACCGATCACCCAATCGAAAGGGACCCCATAAGTTGGGGGACATTCGGAGGCATCCACAATTCCTAGGCGGCCGCTGGTGCCTGCGCCAATATAGAACAGTCGTCCACCAGCCTTCATTTTGTTCACAATTTGTTCAACCAGCACTTCGATTTGCGGGATTGCCTTTTGAACAGCAAATGGAACGCTTTGGTCTTCCTGATTGATTCCCTGAAGAATCTCAGTAATGGCCATTTGATCGAGGTGCTGGAAATTAGAATCTTGTTCGGTGGTATTTTTCATCCCCGAAATTTACGTATTTATTTTTGGCGGAAATATATTTGAATGGGTACCCCGCTGAAATCAAAGTGTTCTCTCAGCTTATTCTCAACAAATCGTTTATACGGATCTTTGATGTATTGCGGCAGGTTGCAAAAGAATGCAAACATGGGCGATGCTCCGTTGATTTGTGTGGCATATTTAATTTTGATATGTTTTCCCTTGGTGGCCGGCGGTGGGTAGTAGTCAATGATCGGTAACATCACATCATTCAATTTAGAGGTTGGGATCTTTTTAAATTTATTTTCATAGACTTTTGAGGCGGCCTCAATGGCTTTGAAAATTCGTTGTTTTTCTACTACCGAAGTAAAGACGATGGGAACATCGGTGAAAGGGGCTATTTTTTGACGGATTTGTTCCTCAAAAACTTTGGTGGTTTTATGATCTTTCTCGATCAAATCCCATTTATTTACCAAGATAACCACCCCCTTTTTGTTTTTCTCTGCCAAATGGAAGATGTTGATGTCTTGAGATTCAATTCCTTCCACTGCATCAATCATTAAAATGATCACGTCGGCCTCTTCCAGCGCTTTAATGGTCCGCATCACCGAATAAAATTCAATGTTCTCTTTTACCTTCGCTTTTTTACGTAATCCGGCAGTATCAATCAGCATAAACTCATGCCCGAACTGGTTATAGTGGATATGTATGGAATCGCGGGTGGTGCCGGCAATGGGGGTTACAATGTTTCGTTCTTTTCCGATAAGAGCATTAATCATAGAAGATTTACCCACATTCGGTCGTCCAACGATGGCGTATTTGGGTAAGGTATTCTCAGATTCTGTTTCTTCGCTGAAATGCGTAATCACTTCATCCAGCAACTCACCGGTACCCGATCCGGTCATCGAAGAAATCAAATGAACCTCCCCCAAACCAAAACTATAGAACACTGCAGCATCGTTGCGAAGGTTGTTATTATCTACTTTGTTGGCGACTACAAATACTGGCTTCTTACTGCGACGAAGAATGCTGGCAATCTCATCATCCAGATCGGTCACGCCGGTAGTTACATCTACCATGAAAATAATTACTGTTGCTTCTTCAATGGCGATGCTCACCTGTTCGCGGATAGCTGTTTCAAATACATCCTCCGAGTGAGCCACGTATCCGCCGGTATCTACCACGGTAAAAGGTTTGCCCACCCACTCGGCCAGGCCGTAATGCCGATCGCGGGTAACACCGCTCATGTCGTCAACAATGGCCTTACGGCTTTCGGTTAAACGATTATAGAGGGTTGATTTACCTACATTCGGGCGTCCTACAATGGCTACTAAATTGCTCATTTTTGTTCAATTACGGGTTGATTATTGAGTATTACGGGTTTTTATGTGGAGGTTAAATTTAAACCCCTGACTCGCAACAACTAATAATTAATATCTCTTAATTCTCGTACCCAAAGGTTTTTAAATAATTGTTCCGATTTCGCCAGTCGGCAATTACTTTCACAAATAACTCAAGGAATACTTTTTTCTGTAAAAATTCTTCAATATCCTGGCGGGCATAGGTGCCTACTTTTTTAATCATCTCCCCGTTCTTACCGATCAGGATATTTTTTTGGGAATCACGTTCCACTATAATTTCAGCGGCAATTCGGGTCAACTTACCTTCTTCTTTAAAGGAAGTCACAATAACTTCGGTGCTGTATGGGATTTCTTTATCGTATAGTTTGAATATTTTCTCTCTCACCATTTCTGACACAAAGAAACGCTCAGTCCGGTCGGTGAGGGTGTCCTTTTCATAATAAGCAGGGTGCTCAGGTAATCGATCCAAAATAAATTGCATTACTGCCTGCACATTGTGTTCATGTAAGGCCGATACGGCAAAAATTGCCTCCGGGTTTAGTTTTTCCTGCCAATAAGCGATTTTCTCCTTCACCTTTTCCTCATCCGATTTGTCAATTTTATTGATGATAACTGCTACCGGTGATTGCGTTTTGCTCAAGCGCTCCAGCACATCACTCTCGTCGTATCGTTCGTTAATGTCGGTGACTAGTAGAATCAGATCGGCATCCACCAGGGAGCCATTCACGAAACTCATCATCGATTCCTGTAAACCATAGTGAGGCTTGATCACCCCCGGCGTATCTGAGAAAATGATTTGATATGCTGGCTCATTCACAATTCCTAAAATACGGTGCCGGGTGGTTTGAGCTTTGGAAGTCACGATAGACATTTTTTCACCTACCAAGGCATTCATGAGGGTAGATTTACCCGCGTTCGGTTTCCCGATCAGACTCACAAAACCGGCTTTATGCGACATGGAATTTTTTTTGAAAAAGATTTGGACTGCAAAGAAACGAAATATATCTTTGCAGTCCAATTTAAAAACAAAGCACATTGCCTTTACAGCCTTAAATTGTAGAAAGTGCGGGGTGGAGCAGTTGGTAGCTCGTCGGGCTCATAACCCGAAGGTCGTCAGTTCGAGTCTGGCCCCCGCTACCAAATGAGTTTGGAGCAAAAGTTTGGAGTTTAGAGTCAACTCATAACTCATAAGTCACAACTCATAATTATAAGATAATGGCCCGTTCGTCTAGGGGTTAGGACGCAAGATTTTCATTCTTGAAACAGGGGTTCGATTCCCCTACGGGCTACAAAAACCCTCAGTGATTTTCGCTGAGGGTTTTTGTTTTTTGCACCTTTTTACAAAATTCCTTCTAAACCCTGTTCTGTTTCAATTTTTGTTTAAATTGCTTGCTTAATCAATTGAATAATTGTGAATATGCTAATCAAAAGGCTACTAACTTGCTTCTTCTTGTTGGGTACTATTTTTGTAAAAGGACAAACCAAAACCAATTTTGATGAAGGCTGGAAATTCCAGCTGGGCCATGCGGCTGATCCGACAAAGGATTTCAATTATGGAATCGCGGCCATTTTTTCAAAATCGGGCAAGACCGATGATACCGCTCTTGGCCTGAAATTCGACGATTCGAACTGGCGCAGCCTCAACTTGCCGCACGATTGGGCCGTGGAACTGCCTTTTCAGAATTCGCCCAACTTCGATGTGCAGTCGCATGGCTACAAGCCGGTCGGCGGTTTGTATCCAGAAACCAGCATTGGCTGGTACCGCAAGCATTTTACGGTAGCTAAGGCCGACTCAGGCAGCCGTTTCCGCATTCAGTTTGATGGCATTTTTCGCGATGCCAAAGTTTGGATCAATGGCTTTTATTTAGGCAACAATAAAAGTGGGTATGTGGGCATATCTTACGACCTGACCGATTACCTGAATTTTGATGCAGATAACGTAATCACCGTTCGGGTAGATGCCACCCAATACGAAGGCTGGTTTTACGAAGGTGCCGGTATCTACCGCCATGTATGGCTGCATAAACTCAATAACCTGCACCTCGCCGAAAATGGGGTGTATGTCCGCTCCGAAGTGAAAGACAACAAAGCCAAGATCTTGATCGCAGCACGTGTAGAGAATAAGGATTTACTGAGTAAGAAGGGTACCGTTTATTCATACCTCACCGACCGAAATGGCAAAAAAATTGCTTATACGGCAGAGCAATCTATTCTATTGAAAGCCGATGGCACAACGACAGTTAATCAGGAACTTACTGTCAGCAATCCAAGACTTTGGTCGCTTGATGAACCTTATCTCTACAAAGTGATCACGGTTGTTAAGTCAGAAGGAAAAGTAGTAGATAGTTTGAAGCAACGCATCGGCATCCGTACCTTCCGCTTCGATGGTGAAAAAGGATTTTTCCTGAACGGCAAGCATCTTAAGCTCAAAGGGGTGAACAATCACCAGGATCATGCCGGGGTTGGTAGCGCCCTACCCGATTACCTGCAATATTACCGTATCGCCTTGCTGAAAGAAATGGGGGCCAATGCTTACCGTAGCAGTCACCATGCCCCAACTCCCGAACTGCTGGATGCCTGCGATAGCTTGGGCATGCTGGTAATGGATGAGCAACGCCTGCTCAACAGTAGTCCGGAATATTTAGATCAGTTCGAGCGCTTGCTTAAACGCGACCGCAACCGGGCATCCGTATTTTTGTGGTCTATCGGGAATGAAGAAGGATGGATCCAAACTACCAGCGTGGGTAAAAGAATTGCGCAAACCTTGCTGGCAAAGCAACAAGAATTAGATCCATCACGCACCAGTACCTATGCCGCCGATGTGCCCAATGTATTCAAGGGAGTAAATGAGGTGATTCCGGTCCGGGGATTCAATTACCGTCAGTTTGCAGTTGCCGATTACCATCGCGACCATCCTAATCAGCCAATTATTGGTACGGAGATGGGCAGCACCGTAACTACCCGTGGTATTTTGGAAAAAGATACGCTGAACGCGTATCTGCCCGATCAGGATATTACGGCCCCTTGGTGGGCGAGCCGTGCCGAAGAGTGGTGGAAACTGGCTGCCGAGAATGATTACTGGGCGGGCGGGTTCATCTGGACCGGCATGGATTACCGCGGAGAACCGACACCTTTCAAATGGCCGAACATCAATTCGCATTTCGGGGTGATGGATATGTGCGGCTTCCCTAAAAATATTTATTACTACTACCAAAGCTGGTGGACCGATAAGGATGTCTTGCACATTTCGCCGCACTGGAACTGGCCTAACAAAATTGGTAAGCCAATCACTGTTTGGGTCAATAGCAATGCAGATGAGGTAGAACTATTCCTGAACGGCAAAAGTTTAGGCAAAAAAGCCATGCCGCGAAACGGCCACCTGGAGTGGGAAGTGGTGTATACGCCTGGCAAACTCGAGGCCATTGCTTACAAGAAGGGCAAGGTCTTGACTGCAAAAGTAGAAACCACTGGTCCGGCTGCCGAAGTAGTCTTGACCCCCTATAAAACCACTATGCTGGCTGATGGTAAAGATGCTGCTGTGATTAATGTGAGCATCATTGACAAAGAAGGCCGCGAAGTACCCAATGCCAATCATCTGATCAAATTCAGCCTAAAAGGCGATGCCAAAATTATCGGGGTAGGCAATGGCGACCCGAGCAGTCACGAAGCCGATATCTTTCTGGATGGCAACTGGCAACGAAGCACTTTTAATGGGAAGGCACAGGTGATCATACAGTCGGGCAAAAACCCGGGTATGATCCAGTTCGAAGCCACGGCCGATGGTTTGTGGAAAGGATCTACCGACATCCTGACCGTGGCGTCAAACCAGCCTGTTCAGTTTAGCAATGATCCAAAATTTGAATTGAAAGGCGAAGCGGCTAAAACCCGTTCAGCTACTAAAATGCTGGGTGCCGATATTTCTTTCCTACCCGAACTGGAAGCCAAAGGCATTAAATTTTCTGATAAAGGGGTTGAGAAAGACGCCATACAGATCCTGAAGGACCATGGGTTCAATTATGTCCGTTTGCGCATTTTCAACGAACCTGCCAATGAAAAAGGCTATGCGCCTGGTAAAGGTTTTTGCGACCTCAACTACACCAAGCAAATGGCCAAACGAGTGAAAGCTGTAGGAATGAAGCTTTTGTTGGATTTTCATTACAGCGATTATTGGGCCGATCCGGGCAAACAGTTCAAACCTAAATCTTGGGAAGGCTTGAACCCCGATCAATTGAAAGATGCTCTGTACGATTATACCCGAAGCGTATTGCTCGAACTCCAGGCACAGGGCACTACGCCCGACATGGTGCAGGTGGGCAACGAGATCAACCACGGAATAGTTTGGCCCGAAGGGAGTGTGGCCCATCTGTCTTACCTCGCTGAATTATTGAGAGCAGGTTTTGCTGCTGTTAAATCGGTGGATCCGAAAATTGTGTCCATGTTGCATATCGCCCTTGGCGGACAAAATGATGAGTCGGTTTTCTTTATTGATAACATGCTGGCCCGTGGCGTACAGTTCGATGTACTCGGTCAATCGTATTATCCGAAATGGCATGGTACCCTGGCCGACCTAAACCGTAACCTGACCGATCTGGTAAAACGTTACGGCAAAGAGGTGATCGTGGTGGAATATTCACACGAAAAAGAAGCGGTGCACAAGATCGCTTTCGAATTGCCCGATGGCAAAGGCAAGGGAACGTGTATATGGGAGCCTTTAAATACCTGGGAATCGATTTTTGACCAGCAGGGTAAGTCGAACGAATTGCTGGAGCTTTACGATATTTTTAGTCAGAAATACATCGGGAAACGATAAGCGGGATGGAGGATATCAAACAAAATTTTAAAACTCATTTTGAAGGAGAGCCGCTGCTGGTCCGCTCTCCCGGGAGGGTGAACATTATTGGTGAGCATACCGATTATAACGAAGGATTTGTGTTACCCGCAGCCGTCGATAAGGCGGTATGGGTGGCCGTGGCCAAACGGGCGGATGAAAAGATCGGCTTGTATTCGGTCAGTTATCAGGAAAAGCTGGAAATGGCCTTTGCCGATATTCAACCCAGCAAAAGCTGGCCCACCTATGTGCTGGGCGTGGTAGACCAATTGCTGAAAAGAGGTCATCGAATCGGCGGATTTAATCTGGTGCTGGATGGCGATGTACCCATCGGTGCCGGTTTATCTTCTTCGGCAGCCGTAGAATGTGCCGTGGTCTTTGCCCTGAACGAATTGTTCGGACTGGGCATCGGTAAAATGGAAATGGTACAGATCGCCCAGAAGGCCGAGCATACTTATTCGGGCGTGCTGTGCGGTATCATGGACATGTTTGCCAGCATGTTTGGTAAAAAAGATCAGGTAATCAGGCTGGACTGCCGTTCGCTGGATTATGCCTACGCACCCCTGCAGCTGGATGGCTACAAACTGGTTTTGTTCAATACCAATGTGAAACATTCTTTGGCTTCATCAGCTTACAATACCCGCCGCCAGGAGTGTGAACAGGGGGTAGCCTGGGTAAAAGCCGCTTTTCCAGAGGTGAATTCCTTACGGGATGTGAGTGTGGCTATGTTGGATGCACAGGTTGCACCGAAAGATGCCGTGGTTTACCAACGTTGCCGCTATGTAGTGGATGAAATTGCCCGTTTACAGGCGGCCTGCCGCGACTTGGAAAATAGTAACCTACCCGCCCTTGGGCAGCAATTGTATGCTACCCATGAGGGTTTAAGTAAGGCTTACGAGGTGAGTTGTAAAGAGTTGGACTTTTTGGTGGAAGCAGTAAAAACCGAAACCGGGGTATTGGGCGCCCGCATGATGGGCGGAGGCTTTGGCGGATGCACCATCAACATCGTAAAAGAAGAAGCCATCGCTGGATTAAGCGAACGCCTGGCCGAAGCCTATCGTAAGGCGATGAAATTAGAATTAGGAACCTATGTGGTGAGCACTGCTAACGGAACAGAAAGGTTATGAGGTACGATCCCAACCCACAGCGATACGAACCAATGACTTACCGCCGCTGCGGTAAGAGCGGTCTGGTATTGCCTGCTATTTCTTTAGGCTTATGGCATAATTTCGGACAGGTAGATGATGTTGAAAATGCCCGTAAACTCATCCATACGGGATTTGATCTGGGGATTACTCATTTCGATCTGGCAAACAATTATGGTCCGCCGCCGGGCAGTGCCGAAGAGAATTTTGGCAAAATCCTGAAGCAGGATTTCGGCGGATTTCTGCGTGACGAACTGATCATTTCGAGCAAGGCCGGCTACCGCATGTGGCCGGGCCCTTATGGCGAATGGGGCTCGAGGAAATACCTCATCAGTAGTCTCGACCAGAGTTTAAGACGAATGGGTATCGACTATGTCGATATCTTTTACCATCACCGTCCCGATCCGGAAACACCCTTGGAAGAAAGCATGATGGCCCTGCACGATATCGTGAAAAGCGGCAAGGCTTTGTATGCGGGCATTTCCAATTACCCAGCTGAAGAAGCCCGCCAAGCCATTCAAATGCTGAAAGAACTCGGTACGCCCTGCCTACTCCATCAACCCAAATATTCGATGTTTGAGCGCTGGGTGGAAAACGGCCTGCTCGATGTGTTAGAAGAGAGCGGAACCGGCTGTATTCCTTATTCGCCCTTGGCTCAAGGTCTGCTGACCGACCGTTACCTGAAAGGAATTCCGCAGGATTCGAGAGTAGCCAGAGGGGTTGGTTTTTTGACTGAAACGCATTTAACGCCGGAGCGCCTCGAGAAGATCAGCAGGTTGAATGCCTTGGCCGAAAAACGCGGGACCAGCCTGGCGCAAATGGCCCTGGCCTGGATCCTGAAAGACCCACGCATCACCACGGTGCTCATCGGCGCCAGCTGCACCCAACAACTAACCGATGCGGTACGGAGTTTACAGCACCTGCATTTTGAAGCGGAGGAATTAAGCACCATTGAAAACATCCTGAACGCATAACCAAAACCAAACTTGAATCATACATGAACAATTTATTGCAAACCGCAGACTACATCGTATTCCTGGTTTATTTCCTGATCGTGGCCGGCTATGGCTGGTGGATCTACACCCGTAAAAAATCAGAAAAAACGGGTACCAAAGATTATTTTCTGGCCGAAGGTTCACTCACCTGGGTGGCCATTGGCGCCTCACTCATTGCTTCCAACATTTCGGCCGAGCAGTTTATCGGCATGAGCGGCGAAGGCTTTTTCAGCGGTATCGCGGTAGCGGCTTACGAGTGGATCGCGGCCATTTCGCTCATCATCATTGCGGTATGGTTCATGCCGGTGTACCTCAAGAACAAGATCTTCACTATGCCGCAATTCCTGAAAGAGCGATATAACGAGACCGTGGCCATTGTGATGGCGGTTTTCTGGCTCTTTTTGTATGTGTTCGTCAACCTTACTTCCATTTTATACCTCGGTTCCAAAGCCATCAGCGGCTTGGCCGGACAGGAATATTTTCATCTTATCTTGATTTTATTGTCGCTATTTGCCTTGGTGATTGCCCTTGGCGGAATGAAGGTGATCGGCTATACCGATGTGATTCAGGTAGCGGTACTGATTATTGGCGGTTTCGTGGCCGTTTGGCTGGCCTTGGTGAAAGTAGATGAGGTGGTAAATCAGGGCCAGAGTGCCTGGAACGGGTTCCGCACATTAATGTCGGAGGCACCCGATCATTTTCATATGATTTTCGATAAACCTACCCTAAGCAGCAATGCCGATTTTATAGCAAAATATTTAGCCCTTCCGGGGATTAGCATGTATTTTGCCGGGCAGTGGGTTGCCAATCTGAACTACTGGGGTTGTAACCAGTACATTACCCAACGGGCTTTAGGAGCCGATTTACAAACGGCACGTAACGGTATCCTCTTCGCCGGGTTTTTGAAGATTTTCATGCCGGTGATCGTGATGCTACCGGGAATTGCTGCTTTTGTTTTGTACAAGAATGGGTATTTCGATGCAACTACTTTCAACGGTCAGAAAGATGGCGCCTATGCAGCCATTTTGAGTCTGCTTCCGGTAGGCTTGAAAGGCCTTTCAGTTGCCGCACTCACTGCGGCGATTGTAGCTTCATTGGCTGGGAAGGCCAATAGCATCTCCACTATTTTCACCTTGGATATTTATGAAAAGTATTTTGATAAGACTGCCGATGAAAAAAAACTGGTCTGGGTTGGTCGTTTGACTATACTCATCGCCATCCTCATTTCCATCGCTTGTTGCTGGGAAGACTTGCTGGGTATTGGCCGCGAAGGCGGGTTTACTTTCATTCAAAAATATACCGGTTTTATTAGTCCTGGGGTATTTGCACTTTTCATACTGGGGATGTTCTGGAAACGCACCACTAGTACTGCTGCCATTGCGGGACTAATGTCTGGTCTTTTGATTGTGATCGTATTCAACAACTTTGCGCCAGCTTGGTTCGGTAACGAAACCTGGCTATACACCGCTTATGTGAATGGTGCCGGACAATACGAAATCCCGTTTATGGTGAATATGGGCTGGTCATTTGTACTGACCGTATTTATCATGGTGCTGGTAAGTTTAGCAGGTCCGAAAGTAAATCCGAAGTCTTTTGAACTGGATAGTAGTATGTTCAAATTAAAACCCTCTACCATCGTACTCATCACCATGATTATCATGGTGGTGGTGGCGCTTTACACCAAATTCTGGTAGAAAGTTCATTAAACAAGAAAGCCCTGCATTTGCAGGGCTTTCTTGTTTTGGGTTCTAATTCGTTCTGAACTTGAATAATCCAGAATCTGAATAATTATCCTTAGAATCTTTGGTGATCACCTTCCAGTAGTAAGTCGTTCCGGCAGCAGTTGACTCGGAGCTAGACAAGGTACTCGATGAAAAAGTTTTTGATAAACTACTCAGCTTATTGTTAACATCGGTTTCAGATGTCCCGAAATAAAGCACATAGCCGGTAATGTCATTATCTGCATCGGCTCCCTTCCATTGGAGTGTAACGCTACCTGAATTAACAGATTGATTATACGTAGGACTAATGATCTCTGTTGGGAATGGAGCAAAATTAGTTTTTCCTGAGCCTGCATTATAAAATTTCCAGGTATCACTCTGAGCGGTGTTACTCGTTTTGGTTGATTTAGAGATCACATACCATGAAAACGGAGTGTCTTTGGCCAAAGGCATATCAGCAAAATTCGTGCTAACGGAAAGCTTGGTGATCGTATTATTGAGCAAATTTTTCACCACCAGTTCATAGCTTTCTGCATTATTGGCAGCGAACCAATAAAAGGCCACGGTGCTTTCAGTGGCAGAGAGTGAAGTACCTGTGGTGCAGGCTTCATCTTGAGCAGGCGAATTAAGGCTAGCTTTTCCAAGTACAATGGCAGGTGCCGGGGCATCGCTTCCCTTTTTCCCGCAAGCAGAAATAAGTAATAGGAGGATAATTACGGCTGATTTTTTCATTTTTTCAAAATTTTATAGGTTCTAGTACCCAGGTTTAAAAAATAAATCCCGCTTTCCAGTTCAGAAAGGTTGACAGGGATGAAGCCATTCTGAGCAGTGTGGGATTTTTTGTAAACTACCAGACCGGCACTATTCAGTACGGTAACCAATACTGATTTTGTTTCACGGTCATCTAATTGAATATTCAGGATGTCTTGAAATGGATTTGGGTATACCAATGCCTTGATGTCCACAAAAATTTCCTCCTCAAAGGTTCCTTGGCAGATTTTATCGGTGCTTACCACCAGTTTGTTCACCCCATTCTTTAATTCCAAGGTGATTTCAGATGCACTAGTGAAGTAGGTCTCTTCATTTAATTTGATCTGATAGGTATTTCCTCCGTCTAAACTCAATGTAACGGTGTTGTTTACAGGATCCACTTTAGCATAGGCACTTAAGTTTTTGGGTCCGACGAATACATTATACTCTGTTTTAAATTCCTCCTTGCCATCAACATTAATCGCAAGCTTATAGTTTCCAGACACGAGCCCGGTAATTTCTAACAGGTTGTTAAATGTATAATTAGCAATGCTGTTATCGGGTTTTGTTAATTTAACCTGGTAACTGAGATTCTGGACAGCAGTTAAGCTTAATTTACCGTTCCCGTTGGTTGTGCAGGAGGCGTCGGTAACGGCCAGAGCAAAATTAGTCGCTGCAAGTGGGAAGGTAACTCCCACCACTACTGTAGCAGAATTTTGTATACAGCTGCCAGAACTTACTTTAACGTAGTAAGAGCCAGCCTGTGTACTCGTGTAGGTGTTGCCGGTAGCACCCGCAATGGCTGTACCATTAAGATACCATTGGTTGCCCGTTGGATAATTAGAGGTGAGGGTATTCCCGTTCACAGTCACCATGGGAGTAGTTAAAGGAGAACTTGCAACTGCTACTCTTTGACCGGAGGAACACTCGGCTGATTTTACCACTAAATCGTAGAAATAATAGTAAAAATTCTTAAAGTAATCTGGATTTGTACCATCAGAAGCGGTGTTTCCGGTGATGCTGAAAATCCCTCCGATACTAAACGGGTAGTTCACCGGGGTATCCCGGTTTCTGAAAATCGAAGCATCGTTTTCATAGCCTACTCGTACGGTATAATCTCCGGCTTGTGGCAATAATAAATTCAGTGGATAAACCTGTCCCGGAGGACTCACATCCAGAGTTACGGTCGATACTTCCAAACCGGTACTGTTCTGGATTACGGTGAATGAGATTTTACCAGCCGTGCCGATGTATAAACGGGCACTTTCTAAAATCACGGGCACTTTGGTGTTCATCAATACATCCGGGTTGCCAACCATGGCCCCTGAGGCATTTTTTCCATTTACATAGCCACCATTGCTCAGAGCTTCCTTCAGTCCAACGGAACCCCTGAGATCGTTCATGCCTGCATAAAATGTGGTAAAGTTTGTATTAGTCTCCGTGTAAGTAGCGGGTGTTGTACTGCTTGTATAGGCAATCGGCACCTGATCCGCTGCATTTTTGTACCAATACACGGTTCCGGATCCGCTGGCACTGAAGTTATATACTCCCGAAGTTCCACAGCTCACTACGGCTGCGTTTGTAATCGAGGGAGGGTTACTTATATTTATTGTTACAGTCTTTTGATTGTTACTTTGGTCTAAATCGTTGCCTAATTCGGTACTGGCTATCAGTTGGTACGATTGTCCGGCTTGACTTGTGAAAGTGGCTGTTAATGTAAAGTCTGTTTCATTCTGGGAGCTGATGGTGCCGGCATAAGTTTCAGTTAGTGTAGATATTACCGTATTATTATTTTTAACGATAATTTTTACAGGGACATTGCTAATACTAGTGCTGCCAAAATTTTTGATGTTAACCGTCACTTTTTGAGTAGATGCGGCACAGTTCCCATCCAAAGGATTGACGATGGCACCAATACCAACGTCTTTGCTCGGTCTAAGGAATTGTACACGGTACTCCATTACCTCTCCTTTGTTAGAGCTGCCACAAGCATTAAAGGAATTAGCATCGTTGGTTTCACTCAACACCACCCGCAATAAGCTGAAATTATCAAATGTGACTCCGCTCGGAATCAGGATGTCTTTTTTAAATTCGGCACTTCCATTAATGACGGAGGTAGTCGCTATCAATTCATTACTTTCATCAAAAGCACCATCCTGATTGTAGTCGATATAGATTTTTGCAATTTTATCCGCATTGGAAGTACAAGCCCCCAGCTTGATGGTGAGGGGATAAGTTGCACCCGCCTCCAAATTAATTAGCTGAGCAGTATTATTGGTGTAAGCATTACAAGCCGTGCTGGTATAATCAATGTTGTTTAGCTTGAAGGCTTCAATCTTCGCATTCTGAGTACCGGTATTGCCTGGAACACAATAAGCAGCACCCCCCATACCAGAAACAATTAAACTGTACACCTGCTTACCAGTACTCAGGTTGTTTTTATGATTGATCGTAATTGTATATGTTTTCCCCGGGATAGGATCGTTGATGATTACCTGTTCCACGTTATCTCGAATATTATCTCCTTTAGTTGCATTGGCGTCCGGAGTATCTGGATTTAGGATCCAAGGTAAGTATTGTGTAGATTGACCGCTAATTCGCAAGTCGAGGTCGTTCACCAGCCGTGGGCTGCGTTCATCGATCGATCCTGCAGTATTTTCAGGTCCCGGTAGATCTGTCCAGCAAATGGTTGCTACAAGAGGGCCTTTACCCGAACTGATTACTTGATAAACTTTATTGCTTACGGTATTGCCATTTACCGCACCCAAGCTGTCAAGGTAAATTCCAGTCGAATTTCCATCATCTAAAATTACTTGAGCAGCTTTTTCGGCATTTAATACCCCCCAGCCATATATATAATCGGGACCTGTTCGGCCTACATCGGTTGCAGTATGAATGGCCAAACCTTTCAGGGCAGAAGATCTCAGACTTTTATTATTTTTCTGATAATATGCTTCTTGTAATAGAATTAGCGAGCCACTTACATTGGGGCTGGACATGGAGGTTCCGCTCAATGCTGCATAAGCATTTGTACCGGAGTTTACGGTAGAAACTACATCCACCCCCATACCTACAACGTCTGGTTTAATACGTCCGTCATCGGTCGGTCCCCAGCTGCTGAAATCAGATATTTGAACCGTTGAAGAATTAATCAGCCCCTTCTTGATACCGTAAGCCGCCCCAACGGTGAGAATATTTTTGGAATTTCCATTCAGGCCGATCAAATCATAACCTTCTTGACCGCTGATATCGTTTGCCTGTCTCGTAAATTGAGTCCAGGTGTTGTTTACGTATCGATAATATGGCTGACCAATGGCAGGCCCTAGTTCATTGCGGTCGTTACCAGCAGATTTTACGGGCAGGTAAAAAGGAGCTTCGAAGCAAATTTTATCCCAGCTTACTGCATCTGAATTGTAAAACCCAAACTTATAATCCTCAAAGGCGCCATCCGTTCCGTACCATTCCCATCTGGCAGCGCCTCCTCCACTTGGTGTGGGATTATAGTACCAGCCAGAAATGAAACCATAGGAGTGGTTGGATATCAGCATACCTGCTCCGGCCTCAATCGCCATTTCCCCGTCATCATTATTAAAATCATAACTGATTAAACGCTGGAGCCCATATGCCATTCCTTTCGCTATGGGCAATATCCCACTGGCTACCATGGTTCCGGCTACGTGTGTGGCGTGTCTGCTGATTGCCGACGTACTATTTTTATTAATGATTCTGCCTCCTGAGAATTCCTGATGGGTGTTGTAGACCGATCCACCATCCCACACGCCCACTTTATCCGTTAAAAAGGGAGTAGCACCACTTAAACTTAATCCTAAGCCTCCACCAGTATACAGCTTGTTTGCTCTGGTAGTATTTGCAGCAGTGGAATTATTTTCGGTAATAAGGTACTTGGGTAATCCAATTTCATCTATTCCTTGCAGCGACATTATGGTGCCATCTTCAAATTCTTTGAAGGTGATCCAATTGTACTTTTTTGCCAGCTCAAAAGCTTTTTTTCTGGAAACTTCGGCACGTTCTGTATATATTTTCGCTAATTTCTCTAGTTCAAGTCTATTACTTTCTACGATCTGTGCTTGTGTATGAAACGCCGACAGGAGGAACAGAGAACTTACAATTAATTTTAAAAATTTGCCTTTTTGCATGGTCGTACAGAATGATTAATAGTAATCCAAAATTTGCAATAAATCGACCCACAATTTATAAATTTAATTGTTAAAACTTTCAAGTAT
>JBEDFI010000005.1:0-28937 GCA_041175245.1 Bacteroidota bacterium | reverse complement strand
TTTAATACCAGATTGATGGGAATTGCAAGATATGAATCGCCATAAAATTGTTAATTATTGTTAAATGAAGGCTGATTGGATGCTTTGGCCTAAAATCCGTAATCTTGCATAGATAAAATGAAGCTGCATTTTTTTAAATATCAAGGCGCCGGCAACGACTTTGTAGTTTTTGATAACCGCGATTTAAGCATCAAGCACACCCGTCCGGATTGGATCAAAGGCCTGTGCGATCGCCGTTTTGGCATTGGAGCCGACGGTGTGATCTTGCTGGAAGCCGCTGCTGGATACGATTTCAAGATGGTGTATTACAATGCCGATGGCCAGCCCAGCAGCATGTGTGGCAATGGCGGACGTTGTGCCGTGGCGTTTGCAAAAAAATTAGGCATCATTGAGAGAGAGGCTAACTTTTTGGCAGTGGATGGGCCCCACGATGCCAAGATTTCAGCCGAAGGTGACTGGGTAAGCCTTCACATGATTGATGTAGACCATATTGAGCGAGATGGCGAAGCCTGGGTACTCAATACCGGTTCTCCGCATTATGTAAGCTGCGTAGAACGACTCCAGGACTTGAATGTATACGAAGCCGGCAAGGCCATCCGAAACAACAATACCTACAGAGAACAAGGAATCAATGTGAATTTTACAGAGGCTACGAGCGATGGTTATTCCGTACGGACCTACGAACGCGGCGTAGAAGATGAAACACTTTCTTGTGGTACCGGAGTAACAGCTGTTGCCTTGGCCATGGCGAAGGCTAAGCATGCAACAGGAACTTTCAACACCAGCATTCAAGTTCGGGGAGGCAGCCTGAACGTTCGTTTTAAGTACGATGGGCAGAGATTTAGCCATGTTTTCCTCGAAGGCCCGGCCAGCCTGGTTTTTGAGGGCGATTGGGCACTCTAAATTTACATTTCTAGCCTCTTCTTCTTGTTTATATGAGCTTTTGCCTGTATATTTAATCTTTTTTCTACACTACCTTCTGAAAATTTTGCCCCTGCATGCTCCGTGTACAAAGTGATAAACCTTGTAAACTCGTTTACGCCCTGTGTAAACACGAGTTTTTAGGCTATTTGATTGAACCGCATATGGTTCAACTGAATGCCAATGGCAGTTTTTCACTGACTTACCAACGACTGTTTAGCACCACGGCGAAAGAGTTTGAGCGATTTTTAGACGAAAGCGATCATCTGCTCATAAAATTATTGGAGGAAATGGAGCAGGGGCATATCATCAAGCGATATCATAAAAAATCGATCCGACCTCTGGAGTTTTTCTCAAAGGTATTTGATGAAAAGTTCCGGGAGTTCATCCGGCCTAAAATTGAAAAAAAACTCCTGGAAGCTCTTAGTTTGTTGAATAACAAGCCGCTCTACTTGATGGGTAAAGAAGGCTGGCCGGTAGAAAAACCCATTAAAATAGCCGAAGAAGCAGCCAGCGTGCTCTTTCATTTCCGCAGAAACGAAACAGAAACCCGGTATTTCCCCACCATCAAATATCAGGGATTGCGGATTGAGTTTATGTTTAAGGATGCTCAAATTATTTGCAATCAGCCTGCCTGGCTATTGTTGGAAGATACGCTGTATCATTTTGAAGATGAGTTAGAAGGTAAAAAACTAGTGCCCTTTCTCAACAAGCGCTTCATCTCTATTCCGAGTGCTTCTGAAAAAACCTACTTTGAAAAGTTTGTGGGACCACTGATAGAAAAACACCCGGTGTATGCAGAAGGATTTAGTATTCAGACCGAAAAGTACCTGGCAAAACCTGTCTTAAAAGTCATTAGCCCCTTAGCCGGACAACAGTATTTGCAATTGTATTTTAAGTATGATAGCTATATTTTTCCGGCTGATCAGGGAAAGAAAGTATCGGTTAAACTAGAAAAAAAGGGAGAAGAATTTATTTTTCACCGAATTAAACGCTCCTTTAGTTGGGAAAAATCTAAACTGGATGCACTTTTAGAAAGGGGATTGAAAAATACCGGAGCCTCCTCAGTCCAGCTAAGCTTGGACCAGCCCGGTGAACCGGAGCACACATCCTACAACCTTATTGAATGGCTGAACGAACATCATGAGTATTTAGTAGAAAACGGATTTGAATTGGAACAGGCCGAGGGCGACAAACGCTTTCTGTTTGGCAGCAGCCGCATTAACCTCGAGATCAAGGAGGGGAACGACTGGTTCGACATTCATGCCAGTGTTTGGTTTGGCGTTTATGAGATTCCCTTCATCCAGCTCAAACATCACATCCTCCATAAGATCAGGGAATTCCTCTTACCTTCCGGTGAAATTGCCATCATTCCGGAAAAATGGTTTTCGCAGTTTGCCAACCTGCTCCATTTTACGGAGGGACAAAAAGAATTGCGATTACAAAAGTATCATGTGGGTTTGGTGAATGATTTTGCAAATGCTGAACTGGCCAGCATCAGCATGGACCGGAAGTTGCAGCAGCTGAGCAATTTTGAAGGCATTGAACACCACCCAGTTCCCAGGGGTTTTAAAGGGAAATTGAGACCTTATCAGGAGGCCGGTTTTCAATGGTTTAACTTTCTACGTCAATATCAGTTTGGTGGTTGCCTGGCCGATGACATGGGTTTAGGGAAGACCATACAAACGCTTGCCCTGCTTCAACAGGTGAAAGAAGAACAGCCGGATAGCGCCCTGACTTCGCTCATCATCATGCCCACCTCGCTCATTTATAATTGGGAACGGGAAGCAGCCAAATTCGCCCCGGATCTGAAACTATTGATCTATACCGGTGTTTTCAGAAATAAAGACATCGCTCAATTCTGCAAATACGACCTTATTCTCACCACCTACGGCATCAGCAGAGTTGATATTGAGTTATTAAGTTCGATGTATTTTAATTATATCATTTTAGATGAGAGCCAAAACATTAAAAACGCTGCATCCAAAGCATATAAGGCAATCAGGCAATTAAAAGCAAAGCATAAACTGATTTTGAGCGGAACACCGGTAGAAAATTCGGTGAATGATTTATGGACTCAGATGTCATTCATCAACCCGGGATTATTGGGTTCGCAACATTATTTTCAAGAAGAGTTTGTAATCCCCATTGAGAAAAAGAAAGACGAGGAAAAGGCAAAAAAACTGCAGGCCTTGATTAAACCATTCGTATTAAGGCGTAACAAATTACAGGTGGCTACCGAGCTTCCTCCAAAAACGGAGCATATTTTTTATTGCCAGATGAGTGCCGAACAAGCCGAGCGATACGAACAGATTAAATCGGAATACCGGAACGAGCTGCTGCAAAGTCTGGAGGAAGGCAACTTTGCCAAAAAGCAGGTGCAAGTACTCCAGGGCTTAACAAAATTGCGGCAAATTGCCAATCACCCAAAGCTGATTGATGAAGATTTTAGGGGAGAATCGGGGAAGTTTGAAAATGTGATCCACACTCTTGATCATATCTTAGCAAACGGGCATAAGGTGTTGATCTTTTCACAGTTTGTACGGCAGCTCGAGCTGTACCGAAAACATTTTGATCGGGAAAAAATTACTTATGCTTATTTAGACGGGCAGACCCAAAACCGCGGCGATGTGGTACGAGAATTTCAGGAAAACGAAAAGATCCAGCTGTTCTTGATTTCGCTGAAAGCAGGTGGCGTGGGCCTGAACCTTACCGAAGCCGATTATGTATTTATCCTCGATCCATGGTGGAACCCGGCGGTGGAACAGCAGGCCATTGACCGTACGCACCGCATCGGGCAAACCAAAAACGTATTCATCTATAAATTCATCAGTAAGGATACCGTGGAAGAAAAAATACTGGCCTTGCAGGGCAGGAAAAAGGAAGTGGCCGCTGCACTTATTACTACGGAAGATGATTATGCTAAATCATTAAGTCCGGCAGACATTCGGGAAATTTTAGCTTAGGCCAATCCAGGAACAAACAGATAGGCGTAATTATACATGTAATGGCTAAAGGCTCCAGCCACCACAAATACATGCCAGATCTCGTGGCTGTGCACAAATTGATTGTATCGTTTGTCTTTGTAGTAAAAAAACGTACCGCCAATGTAAAAAACACCGCCCAGTAATAACCACAAAATAGCCTCAAAAGGTAAGCGTTCAGACATTTGGTTTAATAGAGGTACAATGAGTAAACCCATGGAAATGTATACCACCAGTGAAATGCCCTTATGCCGTAAGCGGTTAAAAATTTTAATGGCACAACCGGCCAATGCAATCATCCAAACGATGCTGAATAAGGCCCAGCGGGTACTTCCCTCAAAAACTAAGAGTGTGGTGGGTGTATACGAACCGGCAATCATGAGGTAAATGCAGCAATGATCAAATTTTTGCCAGAAACGAATTTGTTTCTCCGTTTTAGGATAGCCGTGGTATGTGGCGCTGATGCTGAATAAAACCAGCGTACAAAGCCCATATACTACTGCTGCCGTTTGCTGTATTGAGCTGCTCGATTGATTAAACAGAAGCAGGGCTGCCGGTACGGCGAGGACCGCGGGTACAAAATGGGTGTAGAAATTAACCGGTTCACGAAGGTGCTTATTCAGCTGTTTCATCTTGACGGGGCTCCTTACTGATTTGGTCGAATAAACGGTTCATTTTTTCTACATAGGCATTTGTATCGTCTACAAAAAACTCCAGCTGCGGAACAATTCTCACCTGGTTTTTGATGCGTGAACCTAATTTATAGCGAATTTCGGCGGCATGAGCCTTAATGGTATTTAATGCCAGTTGATTATTTTCATTATTGAAGAAACTCAGGAAAACACGGGCAATGGCCAGATCGGGCGTAACCCGAACCTTGGTAATGGTGACCAGGGTATTCGGTAAAAAATTCATGCCTTCCCGCTGAAAGATCTGAGCCAGATCTTCTTGTAGTACACCCGCAAATTTCTGTTGACGTTTACTTTCCATAGCTTTTCAAGATTAAAGGGTTGGCTTCCACAAATTAATCAATTTTTAATTTCAATAGAGATTAATACAACAATTTATCGTAGGGGTAGCGCCGGGTATGGATAGCCTTCACTTTTTCGTACAGCAAAGAGCGGAACGCCTCTATATTTTCTTTTTTAAGTGCCGAAATAAACAAAGCCGGTGAACTGTTTTTGGCCATCCAGCTATTCTCAAAATCGTTCAGCGTAATCGGCTCGAGTGCTTCGGCTTCTTCATCCCGACTTAAAGGTGTGTAGGCATCTATTTTATTAAAAATCGTGATGATTTCCTTATCGATGGCCCCCAAATCTCTCAAGGTTTCGTTCACCGTTTGCATATGGTCTTCGAAATTCGGATGTGAAATATCCACCACATGAATCAGAATATCTGCTTCTCGAACCTCATCTAAGGTAGATTTAAAACACTCCACCAGGTGATGGGGCAATTTACGAATGAACCCAACCGTATCCGACAATAAAAAAGGAAGGTTATCAATCACTACTTTCCGAACGGTGGTGTCGAGCGTGGCAAAGAGCTTATTCTCCGCAAAAACCTCCGATTTGGAGATCATATTCATGATAGTCGATTTACCCACATTGGTATATCCTACCAAGGCTACCCGGACCAATTGGTGCCGATTTTTACGTTGCGTTTCGCTCTGCTTGTCTATTTCCTTTAACCGTTCCTTTAATAAGGAGATTTTTTGGAGGATGAGCCGCCGGTCGGTCTCAATCTGGGTTTCACCCGGACCACGCATCCCAATACCACCCTTTTGTCGCTCAAGGTGGGTCCACATTCTGGTTAATCGCGGAAGCATATACTGCAGCTGAGCCAACTCCACCTGAGTTTTGGCTTGCGAAGTTTGTGCTCTTTTAGCAAAAATATCCAGGATCAGATTACTACGGTCGAGGATGCGCACCTTTAGTTCATTCTCAATATTACGCAATTGCGAGGGCGACAATTCGTCGTCAAACACCACAATATCAATTTCTTCCGCCTTCACATACGCCGAAATCTCTTCGAGTTTACCGGTACCTACAAAGGTGGCCCGGTCAGGCCGCTGCATGCGCTGGGTAAAGGATTTGATGGTTTCACCGCCGGCCGTGCTTACCAAAAATTGCAATTCCTCTAAATATTCACGGGTTTGCATCTCGGTTTGGCCGGGCGTAACAATACCCACCAACACTGCCCGTTCCGCTTTAATTCCTGTATCGTACAATTTTTGCCTGGCCATAAAGAAGGGCAAAGATAACATAAAAAAAGGGGCATTAAGCCCCTTTTTGACAAGTATTGCGAGTGTATCGTTAAGCTGCCGAACCTAAAAGCGGACGTCCGCTTTGTAGAATAGATGCCACAATTACCAATAAGGCGAGTCCGTAAAAAATGGCTACAATGCGGTGTTTGGCACTTGCCTCGACGGCTTTTTTAGCACGTGCATGACCCACTGTGATCAACACGAGTGCAAAAACCATCATAGCCACGTGTTCAACCGTCCAATAACGAAGGCCGGCATCTTTCATGGCAGCAGCCATGTCGTCTAATTTTACAAATGGGCTGTAAAAGTACAAGATCAGTCCGATTAATAATTGAGTATGCGCCGAGATCATTCCAAAAAGATTGATCTTTCTATTTCCCTCTGTGTAGGATTTGTTGCCAAACCAGCCTGCAAGGGCTTGAATAAGGGCCAATACCAACAACGATAAGACGATGTATCGAAGACCTGAGTGAAATTTTAATAAGAACGTGTACATAGCTTTAATTTTTGATGTGATCAAAGAAACAAAAATATGTGCAATAAATCCACAATTCCATATATTGTGGTAACGATAAAGTTACTACCCAGGCATACTCTGTGTTTGTTTAACCATTAAATTAGAATTCTAAAAAAACATCAAATGAAGAAAATTTTATTGCTCTGCTTCCTATTGGTAAGCATAGGAGCCATGGCGCAGGATACATTCCCGGTGAACGGCTCTTGGGATAAGCGACCCGGTTTGTATGCATTTACTAATGCCAATATTGTTGTAAACGCCGATCAGACCATTGCCAACGGAACACTCTTAGTGAAAGACCGGACGATTGAAGCCGTTGGAACGGCATTGGCCATCCCCAAAGGCTATGTGGTGATTGATCTTCAAGGTAAATACATCTACCCTTCGCTGGTTGATGCATTTACGAGTTATGGAGTACCCTCTGTAAACGTAAGCGTAAACAGACAACAACAATTCCGACAGATATTTACCAGCACCAAGCCGGGCGCATTTTACTGGAACGAGGCTATTCGTCCGGAAATGGCCGTAAAAAATCAGTTTGTGAAAGATGCCAGAAAAGCGGAAGAATATAAAAAGAATGGGTTTGGTGTGGTTCAGTCCATTAACCGCGACGGCATTGCCAGAGGTACATCTTTGGTAGCAAGTTTAGGGGATGAGAGTGAGCACGAAGTGATTCTGAAAGATCAGGCTGCAGCCCAATACTCCTTTAATAAGGGTACTTCAAACAATAATTATCCTTCATCTTTAATGGGTTCAATTGCACTGCTCCGTCAGGCCTATTACGATGCCGCCTGGTATAAGAATCAGAACAAGGAATACAATATTTCATTAGATCAATTCAATCAAATCCAAAATTTACCACAAGTAATTGAGGTGAGCGATGTGTTCAATGTACTTCGTGCAGATAAATTGGGCGACGAATTCGGGAAACAATATATTTTCAAAACCGATGGTAAAGAATACCAACGGGTGGAGGCTGCAAAAGCCACCGGTGGAAGCTTCATCATTCCGATGACTTTCCCCAAAGCTTTTGACGTGGAAGACCCTTCCGATGCACGTAATGTTAGCCTAAGCCAATTGAAAGATTGGGAACTGGCGCCGGGCAATGCTGCAGCTTTGGAAAAAGCGGGTATTCGCTTTGCGATCACTTCTTTTGGTTTAGAAGGCTCCCGCGATTTCTGGACCAACTTGCGTACGGCGATTGAGCGTGGTTTATCTGAGAAACAAGCCTTAAAATCATTAACCAGCATACCTGCCGAAATGTTGGGGGTGGCTAACCAAGTAGGCAGCCTGAACGCCGGAAAACTGGCAAACTTCATCATCACCTCCGATCAACTCTTTAAAAAAGACAATGTCATTTATGAGAATTGGGTAGAAGGCCGTCAGTACGTGGTTGCCAGAATGAATGTGAACGATTTACGCGGCACCTACGCATTAAAAGTAGATGGTTTGGGCGATTTAAGCCTTAAAATTGGCGGAACCGCAAGTGCCTATGATGCGAATATTGAACGCTCGGCCGACAGCACAAAGGCAAAAGCCAGTTTCAACCGCATGGGCGACCTGATGAGTTTAAATTTTGACCTCAAAAAACCTGCCGGAGTGATCAGAATGAGCGGTTATATCGCAAGTTTATCGCCGCTAAGTTTTAAAGGTGAAGTGGTGCAGCCCGATGGTAGTTCTGGCAACTGGACGGCCAGTTTCAAGGAAGCTCACAAAGAAGTGGAAGCTAAAAAAGAAACTCCGGCACAAGCGGTAAATGTTGGATCCATCGTGTATCCGTTTACGGCTTATGGAAATGAGATCGTTCCAAAAGCGGAAAGCATTTTGTTTAAAAATGCCACTGTGTGGACCAACGAAAAAGAAGGAAAACTGAGCAATACCGATGTATTGATCGAAAATGGTAAAATTAAAGCGGTTGGCAAGGGTTTAAGTGCAGCAAACGCAAAAGTAATTGATGCCACCGGAAAACACCTCAGCCCAGGAATTATTGATGAACATTCACATATTGCCAGCTCAGGCGGTATCAACGAAGGTGCCCAATCGGTTACTTCCGAAGTTCGGATTGGTGATATCATCTCTTCTGAAGACATCAATATTTACCGTCAATTAGCCGGTGGAGTAACCACTTCACACATTTTACACGGTTCAGCCAATGCCATTGGTGGCCAAACACAGCTCATTAAACTGCGTTGGGGCAAAACACCGGAGGAGATGAAATTTGAAGGTGCCGATGGCTTTATCAAATTTGCCCTGGGCGAAAACGTAAAACAAAGTAATTTCCAAATCCCGGGAGGTAACCAGCGTTTCCCTCAAAGCCGTATGGGAGTAGAGCAAGTATTTGTAGATGCCTTTACCCGTGCCAAAGAATATCAAGCTGCACGCTCTGTAAAGGGAAACACAGTGCGCCGCGACCTTGAACTGGATGCTTTAGTAGAAATTATGAATCAGAAACGATTTATCACCTGTCACTCCTATGTACAGTCTGAGATCAATATGCTCATGCATTTGGCCGATTCCATGGGTTTCAAAATCAATACCTTTACCCACATTCTCGAAGGCTACAAAGTAGCTGATGGCATGGCTAAAAGAGGAATTGCCGCATCTACTTTCTCCGATTGGTGGTCGTACAAAAATGAAGTGGCAGAAGCCATACCTTACAATGGAAAATTGATGCATCAGAATGGAGTTATCACCGGTTTCAATTCGGATGATGCTGAAATGGCCCGCCGGCTGAATCAGGAAGCAGCCAAAGCCATCACCTATGGAAATATGAGCGAGGAAGATGCATTAAAACTGGTGACCCTCAACCCTGCTAAGATGTTACACATCGACCACCGGGTAGGCAGTATCAAGGTTGGTAAAGATGCCGACTTAGTGTTGTGGTCAGATAACCCGCTCTCTATCTATGCAAAAGCGGAGAAAACTTTTGTAGATGGAATATCATACTGGGATATGGATCAGGATGCGGCCAAACAAAAAGCCTTAAACGCAGAACGCGGACGCCTTATCCAAAAAATGATCGCTGCTAAAAATGGAGGTTCAGCTGTTCAAAGAGCCCTGGCTACCCGTCAGCGCTTGTACGAATGCGAAAGCCTCGAAGAAGATCAGTTTGTGAATGCTAACCGCTATCAATAATTTTTCAAATGAACTTGAACATGAAAAAAATTCTTTGCCTTATGGTCGGCCTGCTGGCCGGCACTAACCTGGTCTTTGGGCAAGCCAATATTTTGCCTGCTAAAGCACAGGCCAAGCCAATACAGATTATTAATGCCACCATTCACGTGGGCAACGGGCAATTGATACAGAAAGGATACATTCACTTTACTAATGGGAAAATTACTGCCATTGGAGAAGGTACCGGACCAGCTACTGCGGGTGCAGAGGTGATTGATGCTGCCGGTAAACATATTTATCCTGGCTTTATTGCTCCGGTTAATAATATAGGTCTGACTGAGATTGCTGCCGGTGCCAAAAGTACCGACGATGCCAGCGAAATTGGGGACGTGAACCCTCATATACGATCCATCATCGCCTACAATGCCGATTCTAAAGTAATCCCTACCGTACGATCCAATGGAGTTTTGATGAGTCAGCCCACACCCGATGGCGGGCTGGTAACCGGACAATCTTCTGTAGTGGTATTGGACGGCTGGAACTGGGAAGATGCAGCATATAAGAAAGACATCGCCATCCACATGAACTGGCCGGTGATCAGAAGCTTTGCTGGTTTTGGTGGATTTGGAGCTCCAGCCGGAGGCGACCAAAAAGAAGCCAATCAGAAAGCGCTTGCCGATTTAGATAAATATTTTAGTGAAGCAAGAGGCTATGCACAATTGAGCAAGCCTGCAGAAACGAATGCCCGTTTCGAAGCGATGAAAGGCCTGTTTACTGGAACCAAAAAACTATTTGTAAATGTAGACGATAGCCGTGGCATCGTTCAGGCAGTTAATTTTGGAAAAAAATTCGGATTAAAGGTGGTCATTGTAGGTGGAGAAGAGGCTTTGTACGTGAGCGAAATTCTTCGCGACAACCAAGTGCCGGTGATCCTTGTCGAAACACAAACCCTTCCTGGTAAAACCGAAGACGACGTGTACTTACCTTATAAACGACCTAAATTATTGCAAGATGCCGGCGTATTGGTAGGCTTAACCGGTGTTGGCTACTGGCGCCAGCGTAACCTGCCTTTCGAGGCCGGAACGGCCGCTGCCTATGGCTTAGGAAAAGAACAGGCCGTGAGCTTAATCAGCTTGAACAATGCCAAAATTTTAGGAATTGACCAAACCGTGGGCAGCCTGGAAACCGGCAAAGATGCCACTCTTTTCATTTCGGAGGGTGATGCCCTCGATATGATAGGCAACAAGGTGGAGACTGCATTTATTCAGGGTCGAAACATTAATCTGGATAATCTGCACAAACAACTTTACAAACGCTACAACGATAAGTACGGATTTAAGGAATAACCGGTGGGTTCTATCTTAAAAGCCCTCCCAAATTGGGAGGGCTTTTTTGTTTGAGTTTGATTAAAATTAAAAAAGCTCCTCGACGGGCGTCAGGAGCTTTTTTGAACTAACCAATTATAAACCTAAGAATAAGGTTGCCATGGGATGAGGAGTCGAACCTCCGGGCTTACGCCCTCACCTGTTGTAAAATCCCATCCGTAGTAAGATTTCTTAATTCTGAATGATACAAAGGTAATAAAAAATGGCTTTTGTTGATATTATGATAATGTTAAATATATATTTTTAGTATAATTGCAATTAAACATAGATTTAATTACATATTTATTAAAAAATGTCCGAAAAAAAAGTCCAAAATTTAGAAATTGATAATCTGGATCGCGAAATCCTGTCTTTGCTGATGAGCGATGCTGCCATGCCTTATACCGAAATAGCCAAAAAATTGATCATCTCTGGTGGTACGGTACACGTTCGGATGAAAAAAATGCAAGAAATGGGCATCATACAGGGTTCGCAGCTAAATATTAACCCTCAAAAAATCGGCTACGATGTATGTGCCTTCTTGGGCATCTTTTTACAGAAAGGCTCTCAATACAACGATTCCGTAGAGCGCCTCAAACAAATTAAGGAAATTGTAGAGCTGCATTATTGCACCGGAGTGTACAGTATGTTTGCCAAAATTATTTGTCGCGATACCACTCATTTACGTAAGGTGTTAAACGACGGTATCCAGGCCGTACCTGGCATACAGCGAACCGAAACCTTTATCTCTTTAGAGGAAAGCATCCGCAGGCAAATCAGTTTAGCTCAATAAAAAAGCCGCTCCAATTACTGAAACGGCTTTTGTTAATTTATAATTGGTCTCTTATTTATTCACGTACATTACTTCTTTTACGGCTTTAATTACACGCTCTGCATTGGGTAAGGCTTCCTGAATGAGCGTTGGTGCGTATGGTAGCGGCACGTCTGCAGAAGTGATACGTATGATTGGGGCATCCAAATAATCGAAGGCCTCACGTTGTACACGGAAACTCACTTCGGTTGAGATCGAAGCCAAGGGCCAGGCTTCTTCTACAAATACCATGCGATTGGTTTTCTTAATCGATTCAATTACGGTGGCATAATCAACAGGGCGCACGGTACGGAGATCGATTACTTCAGCATTGATGCCTTCCTTGGTCAGTTCCTCCACGGCAGGCATCACAACTCTACTTAGCATTTTACCAAATGTGACGATGGTTACGTCGGTACCCTCTTTCACGATCCGGGCTTTCCCGATAGGCAAGTAATATTCTCCATCCGGAACCAAGCCTTTATCGCCATACATTACTTCAGATTCCATGAAAATTACGGGATCCGGATCAATAATGGCAGTTTTTAATAAACCCTTGGCTTCAGCCGGATCAGCCGGAACTACTACTTTTAAACCCGGACAATTGGCATACCAGTTTTCAAAGTTTTGAGAGTGCTGTGCGGCCAGCTGACCGGCATTACCGGTAGGACCACGAAACACCATCGGGATAGAGAATTGGCCACCGCTCATTGACAACATCTTGGCCGCAGAATTAATCACCTGATCGATCGCTACGAGAGAGAAGTTAAAAGTCATGAATTCCACAATCGGCTTTAGGCCGTTCATAGCTGCCCCCACCGCGATTCCGGCAAAACCTAACTCAGCAATTGGCGTATCAATCACACGCTTTTCGCCGAACTCCTCCAGCATTCCCTGACTCACCTTGTAGGCCCCGTTGTATTCTGCCACTTCCTCGCCCATTAAAAAGATTTTCTCATCTTTTCTCATTTCTTCATTCATGGCTTCGCGGAGTGCTTCTCTGAACTGTAATTCTCTCATCTTAATTTAATTCAAATTTAGGAAGGCAAATATAATTGTATTGTTTGAAATCTGGATGTCAGGATTTTATTAGGAAATATTTTGCCCGAAATGGATCAGATTCCCATTATTATCCAACACACTGAACTGACGCATCTGCCAGGGCATGTCTTTCAGTTGCCCGTTCGGGTGAATGATACCCTGAGCCGAATATTCGGCATACAGCTCGTCCACATCAGTAACATTCACGTAACAACCCGTGTCTTTTGGCACTTGTGGATTATTTGTTGGCCAAAGATGAACGTAAACCTCATCGCGGCTAAAGATTAAATAACCATCCCAGTCGGCATGGAATGTAAAACCCAGTTTTTCGGTGTAGAATTTTTTAGTCTCCCCCGCATCCAGGGAGGCCAAAATTGGTACTGCAGATTTTATCATACTTCATGTTCGTTTTCTTCAGCTGAGGGCTGTTCCAATAAATCATATGGCTGGCGGAAATTACTGCGAACAAAAGTACACCAGCTACAATCCTCTTTGCCACAGCCTGTAAAATTATGGTTTTTAATATGGTGATAAACCTCTTTCAACTGGCTTTTAACCAAGTTCAGGTGTTCGGGGGCAATCAAGATCTTTTCTTTCAGGTAGTCGGTTTTTACCGGCTCCACAAAATCGAATTCCACTCCTTCCACTTCCCAGGTATTGCGCTCATCGGCCTCTACCAATAATTGGTAAAATACAGCCTGGCGCCAGTAATCGCCCCCCAATGGGTTTTTGTCATCAGGCGCCTTCAGTTTAGAATTTGCTTTATCGTAATCTCCGGTTTTGTAATCCACAATTGTTACTCGGTTGCCGTTCAGCTCAATTTTATCCAAATCGCCCTTTACCGGAATGCCATCGATCTCCACATTTTTGATTTTGTATTCCGTCAGGCTGTTTTTAACCCACTCATCTACATAACGCAGGTAATAAGGCGGCAATATCTTTTCCCCATATTCCATCCGGCGTTTAAATTGTTCAGCGGTAAACGCTTCCCGGTTGCGGTTCATGTACCAGTAAAAATCTGACAGGAATTGTTCCAGGCTATGAAATTTATGGTCGTTCTCCGGCAATCTGCGGAATAATTTGTTCATCGCCCAATGCACTGCCGAGCCAAAAGTCATGGTATCATTTTTACCTGAAGGCACCTGTATCAAATTTTGAAAATAGAATTTAAGCGGACAGGTCAGGTAATTGTTTAAATGGGTAACGCTGAGTGTGTATTTTTCTAAAAGATGATCTATAAACGGACCATCGATCAAGCCGGGACTGAGGTTCTCCTGCTGCTTAAACTGCGTAGTAAAGAAATCAACCAGTGCTAAATCAGCTACCTGAATTTTTTGTACCTGAAGTTCAGTACCGGCTAAGATCTCGCCAACAAATACCGAAGATTCCAGCGGTTTACCCGATTCATTTTCTTCAGCGAACGAAATAAACAGTTCGCGGCGGGCACGGGTGAGGGCTACGTAAAACAACCTGCGTAATTCCTCTTCATTGCTGGTCCCAGACTGGGTTGTAAAGAGTGTATCCGGAAGTTTATATTGTCCCTGATTTTTTTTCGACTTTCCCTCCCACACATCTTTTGCGCTTCCAATTAAAAAAACATGATCAAACTCCAGGCCTTTTGAACCGTGGCATGTGAGAAAATTAACGCCCGACTCATTAAAGATCGACTGATTGAGCTCTAAAGACAGCTTATTCTCTTCGAGCAAGTCGAGCAAATTCACGAACTCTTTCAAACTAAGATCCGGTTTTTTACGGGTCTCCTCCTTCAATAAATTAAAGAGGGAAGTCAATACCTGCATATACCAGGTTTTTTGGT
Source organism: Bacteroidota bacterium (assembly GCA_041175245.1). Classification (GTDB taxonomy): domain Bacteria; phylum Bacteroidota; class Bacteroidia; order Sphingobacteriales; family Sphingobacteriaceae; genus JAIPAN01. The sequence continues at coordinate 14,106 of JBEDFI010000005.1, read as the reverse complement.
CTGATTTGAGTACGTAAGCCAAGATACCGCCACGTACCATCATCTTTTCAAATAAATTGTGCAGGGTGAGATTATGTGCTTCTTTAATCCAATACTCCAGATCTTCACTCAGCCTTTTCATTTGTTGCTGGCTTTCGCCGGATACCTCTGCTTTGGAAAGTTCATACAACTGTCGGCGGATTGAGGTTTTTTCTGCCGCATTATAATTGTGATGATGCACGGCCACACTCATGCGGGCCACCTCCATCGGCTCAATGGTATAGAAATCATAATGCATGATCTCAAACAACAATACATCACCGCTATACGGAAATTCATTTTCCAGCCTAATGTACCGCAACAGGTTTATAACCTTTTTCCCGAAAGGATCTTTTAAAACATCGACCTTTTTCTTGGCACTCAGCGGAATACCCTTGAGCTGAAAATAGCGGGCCAGTTCCTGTCCCGACTTATGCTCCTTGTAAATTACGGCAATCTCTTGGGGAGGGACACCCTCGGCGAGTAAACGCTCCACCTGCAGAGTTACATCAGCAAACTCATGGAAAGTACTTTGGTAGGCTCGTATCTCAGGGCGAACAATGGAGCCCGCGTATAGATCATTGCGGGCGCTAAGTACTTTGCTTAAACCCGGCAGATGAATCCGTTCTTGGTTCAGGTCGATCAGCACACGGGCCGTATCCAAAATATGCTGAGATGACCGATAATTATCGGTAAGCATTACCCGGTATAACTCTTCCTCATATTTGGTATAGTACTGCCGGATGTTCTGCACATTGGCACCCTGAAACCGGAAGATCGACTGATCATCATCGCCCACCACAAAAATATTCGGGCTGTCCCAGTAGCTAATGAGTAAATGAATCAGCTCGTTTTGCGAACCGCTGGTGTCCTGGTATTCATCTACCAGTACATACTGATAGCGCTCCTGATAATTCAGCAGGAAATTCTCATCGTTCTTAAAGGCTTCCAATACCCACAAGATCATGTCATCATAATCATAACGGGCCATTTTTTTCATCAATGCCCGATACACTGGATATTCATTGGCGGCTGCACGTAACTTCTCCAGGTTTTCCTTCAACTCAGTAAATTTGGATTTCCAGTCACCTGGATTGTTGTTGCCGCTTTTACGGGTATAGCGATATTCTTTATAGTATGCACTGCCAGGCTCCGATTCTTCAATCAATTGCAGAAACTCATCAATTTTTTTACTGATCAATTCCGGCGACCAATCTTCACGTTTCATGGCCGAAAACAAATGCTGTAAGCGCCTGATTTCATAATACACTTCTCCACGAAAGCGCTTTAATGGGTGGTCCTTATCAAAGCCGTCTACCAGTTTTTTAAACAGGTCGATAAGCTCCAGGTCAGAAATAGCATCCAGTTCCAGTTTGCCAAAGTACTCCAGGTTTTCTTGTATAATATCATTACAAAAAGCATGGAAAGTGTAAATATTGACCCTATACGCCTCAGGACCAATAAACTCAAACAGCCGTTTGCGCATGGCCACAGCACCGGCATCGGTATAGGTTAAACACAAAATATTGTGTGGCTTGGTGTCGGTATCCAGCAAGATCTTCCCGATTCGGGCAGCCAGAATTTGCGTTTTTCCGGTTCCGGGACCTGCAATTACCAACACCGGGCCATCGAGTTTATTAACGGCTTTCAGCTGGTTTTCATTCAGCAGACTGAGTGCTTTTTTGAACTGTTCGTTGTATTTATTCAGTAATTGCATGGGAAGATTAAAGGTAAAGAAAAGGAGGGAATTTTGATCCGTAGCGACCCATATTGTCAGTCAATAATCTTCAAGTTGATGTAAAAATAATTGCTCTTGTCTGATAGATTTTATTAATAAGTATCTTTGTATCGATAAGCAGCAACAAAATGAGTGTTTCCCTACTGGCCCAAACCCTGAAAGGTTCAGAAATTATTAAAATTGGTTCCGAAATTAACGAACTGAAGAAGAGAGGGGAAAAAATTGCGAATCTTACCATCGGAGATTTTGATCCAGCTATTTTTCCGGTTCCAAACGGTTTAAAACACGGTATCCTCGATGCTTATCATGCCAATCACACCAATTATCCGCCCGCCGACGGCGTTTCTGTATTGCGTGAGCAGGTTGCAGAATTTTTGGCTGAACGCTATGGCTTAAACTATCAATCCAGCCAAATTTTAATTGCCGGCGGATCGCGGCCTTTGATTTATGCCACCTATCTGGCATTAATTGACCCCGGAGACAAGGTAGTTTATCCGGCACCATCCTGGAATAATAATCATTATTGTCATCTTTCTGGTGCTGTAGGCATTGCAGTTGAAACCAATTCTGAAAATTTATTCATGCCAACTGCCGAGGAGCTGAAACCGCACTTGAGCGGTGCCACCATGCTGGCTTTATGTTCGCCGCTTAACCCTACCGGCACCATGTTTGGTCGTGAGGAACTGGAAAAAATCTGCGATCTGGTAATTGAAGAAAACAAAAAACGTACCTCGGGAGAGAAACCACTTTATATTTTATATGATCAGATTTATTCCCTGCTCACCTTTAATGATCAGCAACACATCGATCCGATAAGCTTGCGGCCCGAACTAAAAGATTTGGTGGTGTACATCGATGGCATTTCCAAATGCTTTGCTGCTACAGGTGTGCGGGTAGGTTGGGCCTTCGGACCGGAAAATATCATTGCCAAAATGCGATCTATTCTGGGGCATGTGGGGGCTTGGTCGCCCAAGGCCGAACAAATTGCCACCGCGAAGTTTTTGAGAGATAAAATAGAGGTTGATACCTATCTTCATGCCTTTAAAGCTCAATTACAAAGAAGCTTGGAGTCCCTTTATCATGGAATAAAAGAACTGAAGGCTGGTGGTTTTGCAGTGGATGCCATTGACCCCATGGGCGCCATTTACCTGACCGTTAAAATAGATTATGCCGGAAAAACCACACCAAACGGGGATTTGCTGCAAAACAGCGCCGACATCAACTTCTACCTCATTAAAGAAGCAGGTATGGCCATGGTTCCTTTCTCCGCTTTCGGAACCGGAAACGAAGTAAACTGGTTCAGGGCCTCGGTTGGTGGCTGCACCCTGAAAGACATTGAAGAAATGCTCCCTCGATTAAAAAGCGCCTTGGAGAAATTGAAATAAGCCTCATGCCCTACGGTACATTATACCTGATTCCGGTGCCGCTGGCCGAGGATACCGCTGCCCGGGTATTACCAGCCCTGCATACCGAACTCATCAACCAGATCAGTCATTATGTGGTGGAAAACGAAAAGACCGCCCGCAAATGGCTTAGAGAAATGGGCCTGAGAAGGCCTCAAAACGAGCTTCAAATCCTGGTTTACGGAAAACACAGCGATAAACAAAGCCTCTCCACTTATTTTAAAGAATTAAAAGCCGGTAAAGATGTTGGCCTGATGAGCGAAGCAGGTTGTCCGGGCATCGCCGACCCGGGTGCCAACTTGGTGGCCGAAGCCCATCGCCAAGGTATTCAGGTAATTCCATTGGTCGGGCCTAGCTCCATTTTACTTTCGCTGATGGCTTCCGGCTTCAACGGGCAAAGTTTTGCCTTTCATGGTTACCTGCCCATCGATAAAAATGCCCGCAATAAACGACTCAAAGAACTGGAAAATATAGCCGATCGATATGATCAGACGCAGATCTTTATTGAAACGCCTTTCAGAAATAATTCTTTGTTAGACGATCTATTGAAGAGCGGACACCCGCAAACGCAACTTTGCATTGCCTGCGACATTAGTGCTCCCACAGAATTCATCCAGACGAAAACCCTGGCTAACTGGAAAAAAGAAAAGCCGGAACTGCATAAGCGCCCGGCCATTTTCTTGTTGTATAAAAAAGCCTAACCGTGAATGTGCTCCGATTTTCCGTAACGGCTGATCACCTCTGCTTCGTAAACTAAAAACTCCTCCCAGCGTTTGTCCACATCAATGCTTTGTGCATATTTTTTGGCAAGTTTCAAGAACATGGTATAATGTCCGGCTTCACTGATCATCAGTTCATGATAGAACTCCGATAACTGTTGATCATTAATATGCTCCGACATTACTTTGAAGCGTTCACAGCTACGGGCCTCTATCATGGCCGAAAAAAGCAAGCGGTCAATCAGTTGCTGCTCACGGCCGCCGCCTTTGGTAATGAACTGATACAGCTCATTTACATAATGATCTTTACGCTCTTTGCCCAGCTCAAATCCCCGTTCCAGGATAATATCGTGTACCCGTTTAAAATGATCCATTTCTTCCTGCACCAAGAGTGCCATCTCCTGCACCAAATCAGCAAGATTGGGGTTTTGCACAATCAGGGTGATGGCATTGGTGGCAGCCTTTTGCTCACAAAAAGCATGGTCGGTCAAAATTTCCTCAATATTACTTTCTACCACATTTTTCACCCATTGCGGGTCGGTAGGGAGTTTGAGTTTTAATATGTTTCCATCTTTTGACATGATTAAAAATTTCCTCTTAAGCTGATGATAAAATTACGTCCGGGTGCCGAAATCCCAGAGGCAAACACCCGGTAATTTTGGTCCAATATATTTTCTAAAGCCAGCTGAACTTTAAAATTCTGGGTCCATTGGTAGCCCGATCTGAAATTTAATGTTTGCCAGGCCGGCATCCCCTCAGGCGTAGCCTGAGCCAAATTATCTTCACCAAAGGGATGATAATCTTTCAAGCGTTTAGTGCCGTTAAATTGAAGAAAAAACTCGGCTTGGAATTTTTTTTGTTCATAACTAATGCGGCTGAACCCAAAAAATGGGGGAATATGATCTAAAGGAATATTTGGAGCGAGGGAAGTAATGCGGGCAAAGGTATAGGTAGCGTCGTTTTTGAACCAAATATCTTTTGTGATTGGGATATCCAATCCAGCTGAAACACCATATACGAAGGCCTTACTGACATTCATATTGGCGCTAACCATACTCATTTGTCCGTTATACATGATCTCGGTTTGGCCGTTGTACGTGCTGGCTTGGGTAGTAATGGCATCGCGATACCAAGTATAATAGGTATTTAGCTGGACACGGGTTTTATTGGCGAAGTTTTTCTCTAAACTGAATTCGAGGTTATAGGTATACTCCGGTTTTAAATCCGGGTTAGGTACAATCACATTACCGGCCACGCTTTCAAACACCTTGGCCAAATCGTCTACATTAGGAGCCCTAAAACCAGTTGACCCCAATATTGAAAAACGCCATCCATCATTCGGTTGGAAAATTAAGCCCAAGTTACCGCTCCAAGCTAGGTGTTTTTGTTCAACGGTATTAAATGGAAAGGCAAAAAAAGTTTTGTCGTTGAAAACCGCATGTAAAGCGACCCAGTTTAAACGGAAGCCGCTGTTCAATAACCATTGGGGTTTCAGCTCCCAACGATGTGCTAAAAACGCCGCCGCCGAACCCACAGAACTACCTCCATCGGGATAGCGGGTATCTAAGGCAGACTTTACTCCCGTGTTGATATTTAGTTGATTAGCAACTGAATTCACGTCGTTATGGCTGAACTCAAACCCATAACTCAACTCTTGTTCCTTCCAATGCTTGCTAAAATCTGCATTGAGTGCATACACCTGAACCTGTTCAAAACGCTGATTGAGCGAAATAGTATTTAAGCGACGATCGTGTCTGCTTTCTTTTATATCCTGAAAAGAAAGGGTGATATTTGAACGGTCAAACCAAGATTTAAATCCCTCTAACTTGAGTTGGTAAGCGGCTAATAAACGGTCTTGCGGACCATAATACCATTCGGAAAAACGAGGTTGATTGTTCTGAACTTGGGACAATCGGTCGTATCGGGGGACATCCGACGAGGTGGAGTATTGCAGATTTAAGAGGTGGCTTACCCGATGACTGCTCCGATAACTTATTTTTTGCAATACATCGTACTGGCGGTATCCGGAACTTCGTTGAATATCCACATCTGGATTTGCAGTAATCACATCCTGATTACCCTGACGCTTGACAATGAAGCGAGTCTTCCATGCCTCATTCTTATACGCACGATCACCTTGACGGAGATCGTTAAAATCAGCAAAACTGAGCTGTGTTAATGATGCCCAATTATTTGCTCCATAATTGGCAGTAATACCCGCAGTAAAGGCATTAGCGGCGCTTGAATAGCGGCTAAAGGCTCCATAGCTTATTTGATTGAGTTCCGGATTCTTGGTGTGTGCATGAATAACTCCTCCCAGGGCATCGCTGCCATACGCAACCGAACTCGGACCAAAACCTACCTCTAATCGGTCGAGTGCTTCATTATCCAGCGTAATCACATTTTGTAAATGGCCGCCGCGATAAATCGCATTGTTCATTCGAACACCATCTACCACCAACAATACTTTATTGGCTTCAAAACCGCGTACGATGGGACTTCCTCCACCCAGCTGGCTTTTTTGTACCAAGACCCCGGGCATTTGTTGCAACAGATCTGCCGGATTAGCCGCATTCAACTGCTGAATTCGCTCCTTTTTAAGCAGCTGGATCTGTTGGGCGACATCTTCTTTTTTCTCAGGGAAGCGGGAAGCCAAGATCACCACCTCCTGTAGGGTGGTCGTATCTTTTTTAGTGTCTTGTGCAAAGAGGCTCAAGGGAATCAAAAAATAAACGAACAGCAAGGTGATGCGCATCAGGTGTAAACGAAGGATTTAGCGATACAGATTTTTGCTTTCAATAAATGCCAACACGGCATCCGGCAGGAAGAACCGAACATCTTTACCTATTTTAAGGGCCTTCCGGATAAAGGTGGCGGAGAGTTCCATGAGTGGAGTATCGGTCATTTGAACGGATGGGTGATGTTCAAATTCGGAAGCTGCTGTTCCCGGCCGTGGGTACACCAAAATGCGGTAATCGCGAAGTAAGAGTTCATGATTTTTCCACTTTTTAAATGATGTCAGGTTATCAGACCCCATGATTAGGGAGAATTGATGCTCCGGATAGCGCTCTGTTAGATGCAGTAAGGTGTCGATGGTATACGAAGGCTGGGGCAGGGAGAATTCTACATCGCTCACCCGGATGTTCAAAGCTTTTTCTATTGCCAATCGGGCCATTTCCAAACGATCGTAACTGTTAATCAGGTCTGATTTAGGTTTCAGCGGATTATGCGGAGACACCACCAGCCAAACCTGATCGAGATCGGTATAGTTGGCCATATAATTGGCTATGATCAAATGACCGGTATGAATGGGGTTAAATGAGCCAAAAAACAGACCTATTTTCATGGCAATTTAATTATTCGCTTAAAAACCGACTCACCAGTTGCTCCGCATCGGTACAGGCGGTTTGTAAATCGTCGTTCTTTAAAATAACATCGAACTGATTAGCATATTGCAATTCCTTTTCTGCCTTTGCGATCCGTTCTTTCAACTTCTCTTCGCTATCTGTGGCCCGACCCTGAAGTCGTTCCACTAAAATCGCCAGCGAGGGCGCTTGCACAAACACCGCTAAGGCACGATCAGCAAATTTCTTTTTTAGGTGTAAGCCTCCTTCTACATCGATATCGAAAATCACGTGTTTGCCCTCGGCCCACAGGCGCTCTACTTCAGAGCGAAGCGTCCCATAAAAATTATCGGTATACACCTCTTCAAACTCCACAAATTCTTTTTGAGCAATCCGATGTAAAAATTCTTCTTTAGTTATGAAATAATAATCCTTACCGTGTACTTCTTCTCCGCGTTTTTCTCGGGTAGTTGCCGACACAGAAAAGGCCAATTGGGGTATTTTCTTCAATAAATGATGCACAATGGTCGTTTTGCCGGCGCCAGAGGGTGCCGAAAAAATGATAAGTTTACCTGCCTGGTGCGTCTGATGGTTCATGGACTAAAGTACGTTAAGTAGTTGCTCCTTAATCTTCTCTAATTCTTCTTTCATACCCACCACCAATTGCTGAATGGCTGCATCATTGGCTTTTGAGCCGATGGTATTGATCTCCCGGCCGATTTCCTGTGCGATAAAACCCAGTTTTTTCCCATTGGCATCTGGTGTATTGATGCTGTTCATAAAGTAGGAACAATGGCTTTTTAAACGGATCTTTTCTTCTGTAATATCCAGTTTATCGATGTAATAAATGAGCTCTTGTTCAAATCGGTTTTGATCAATGTGCTCTTTTGCAACCTGCTCGGTCAATAATTGATGAAGTCGTTCGCGGATGGCCGGTATACGATGTACTTCCAATTGCTCTATTTGACTTAAATGATTACTGATGTATTGAATGCGTTCAGAAAGATCTGTTTTTAAGACAGCGCCCTCGTCTGCTCTGAAGGTTTGAAAATTTTTCAGGGCGTCCTGGTAGGTTTTATAAATGATTTCCCATTCCTCCTCAGATCCGGCAGCTTCTTCATATAAAATTACCTCCGGAAAATTTAAGGCAATTTGCATGAGATTTTGGGAAGAATCGCCCAACTCGCTAGCAGCCTGCTTTAACTGCTGATAATAGACTCCCAGTTTATCACGGTCAATACTGGCGGTTTTAGTTTCCCCATTCAAAGATTCCACGTTAATGCTTAAATACACCTTTCCGCGTTCAATTTGCTTGCTGCACTCATTACGTAGAAACAGCTCCTTATCAGAAAATGATTTGGGCATTTTGAGGCTTAACTCCAGGAATTTGCTGTTCAGCGATTTGACCTCTACCGTATACTTAGCATTTCCCCAATCTCGTGTGGCCAAGCCAAAGCCGGTCATCGATTTTATCATGCCGTAAAGATAGTATAAAAATGCTTCTTGACCTTTTTAAGAATGGGCCAAAATCTGTTTCTCCATCAGTTGTTTAACCTCCGCCTTCAGCTTGGGCAGGTCATCCAGACTTAAACCGGCCACGGGCACCGGTGGCATAAATACCATGGTAAGGGTGCCAGGTTTACTGTGGGTGGGATGATCGCGATGAAGCAGTTTGCCGGCATTGAGCAACACCATGGGTGCCAGAGGAGTTTGAGTTTCGATGGCAATACGGAAGGCGCCGTCATAGAATTGGGCCAGCGTTTCTTCGCCGCGGTTCATGGTCCCCTCCGGAAAAATAAAAAGCGACTGGCCTTTTTGTAAATCAGTTTTTAATAGTTCCACGCTTTTGGCTCTGCTTTCAGGACTGCTACGGTCAACCAACACTACTAAATTCTTGTACATCCAGCCGAAAATAGGCACTTTAACCAGCTCCTTTTTACCCAGCGGCTTAAAGGCCTGAGGGGCAGAAAGTACAATGGCAATGGCATCCAGGTAAGAAGCATGGTTGCACACGTAAATAAAAGACCCCTTCGGATCGCAGTAGTGTGTATTTTTTATTTCTAAACGATAGAGCCCGAGAATTAAAAAAACCCGAGCCCAAATACGCAGACAAACAAAGGAAAGCGCCTGTGCTCTTTTGCCACTAAATAGGGTATTGATCAGGATGACAAAAGGAAACATAATGAGCATCATGATGATGAATACCGAGGCACACCAGATCATGTGAAGAAGCGAAAGTAAACGGCGGAAGAATATCATGTGGGCTAAGGTTAAATTTCTAAGGCTTGGCAGGCTTTTTCAGCAGCTATTTTTTCTGCGTTCTTTTTATTGTAATCTCTTCCCTGACCAAAATTTTCTCCATCTATGCTCACATTGATGGTAAATAATTTGGCACTTTCCCCATCTTCATTTGCAATGAGTTCAAACAACACTTCCTTCCCATGCCTCTGACACCATTCAATGAGTTTGCTTTTAAAGTTAGTTTCAGTGAGTTCGAGCGTGTGGATGTCCACATGCGGCTGGATAATTTGATTCAGGAAGACCGATTTTGTAAAATTATATCCCTTATCGATATAAATGGCGCCGATCAGGGCTTCAAAGGCATCGCCCAATAAAGAACCTTGCTTGGCTGGATAATTAACCATTCGGGGATCAAAGTCAATGAACTGCTCTAAGCCTAATTTTTTCGCTAATTGGTTGAGATGTACCCGGCTCACAATTTTAGAGCGCATTTCGGTCAGGAATCCTTCATCCCGGTAGGGATAAATTTTAAACAGTAACTCAGCTACTACCGCACCCAGGACGGCATCTCCCAAAAATTCCAAGCGTTCATTGCTGCTTTTTGCTCCGTTTTTGAGGGTAATAGCTACCGAACGGTGCCTGAAAGCCATTTTATATAAATTCAAGTTTCCGGGAACAAAACCCAACATATTTTTCAGGCTAAGCACCAATTTCCGATCAGCAGAAAGATAGAGTTTATAAAACTGAAAAATGGGCATATGAACTTTTGATCAGGTACTGAACAAAACCTGCGAAGCTAAAATTATGGAATAAATAGATGTGATAACAGACTTAGGCTTGATATTTTTTAAATATCACGGATGCATTGTGGCCCCCAAATCCGAAGGTATTACTTAAAGCCGCTCTCACTTCACGTTTTTGGGCTCTATTGAAGGTTAAATTGAGTTTTGGATCAATTTCCGGATCGTCGGTGAAGTGATTGATAGTGGGCGGAATGGTATCATTTTTTACGGCCAAAACGGAAGCCACTGCTTCAACCGCTCCGGCAGCACCTAAGAGGTGACCGGTCATCGATTTAGTTGAGCTAATATTTAAATGATAAGCGTCGTCTCCAAAAAGGCTTTTAATCGCTTTGGTTTCGCTGATATCGCCCAGCGGAGTGGAAGTGCCGTGAACATTGATGTAATCAATATCGGCCGTGGTTAGACCTGCATCACTGAGAGCGCTGGCCATTACGAGTTTGGCTCCAAGGCCTTCCGGATGCGGGGCGGTGATGTGATTGGCATCGGCACTCATGCCTCCACCTACCAATTCGGCATAAATTTTTGCTCCCCTTGCTTTCGCATGCTCCAGTTCTTCCAGAACCAGGGTGGCAGATCCTTCGCCGGCTACAAAACCATCCCGTTCTTTATCAAAAGGGCGAGATGCGGTTTTCGGATCATCATTTCGGGTTGATAAGGCATGCATGGCATTGAATCCACCCATGCCTGCTTCGTAAATAATGGCTTCGGAACCCCCCGAAATAATGATATTGGCCTTGCCTAAACGCAGGTAATTGAAAGCATCAATTAATGCATTGGTTGAAGAAGCACAGGCAGAAACCGTAGAGAAGTTTGGCCCTCTCAAACCGTATTTAATGGAGATATGACCGGGAGCAATGTCCAGAATCATTTTAGGAATAAAAAATGGATTGAATCGAGGAGTGCCATCGCCCTGGGTAAAAGCAGCCACTTCGTCCATGAATGTTTTTAAGCCGCCAATTCCCGATCCCCAAATCACGCCAATGCGATTGGTATCCAACTGTTCAAAATCCAGATTGGCATCTTTCACCGCTTCATCGGTAGAAGCTAAAGCGTAATGTACAAAGGGATCTAACTTTCGGGCATCTTTCCGGTCCATGAACTGTTCCGGATCGAAGTTTTTGACTTCACAAGCAAATTGGGTCTTAAATTTTGTTGCGTCGAAATGTGTAATAGGTGCGGCGCCACTTACTCCGTTGACCAGGCTGTTCCAAAATTCCGGGACAGTATTTCCAATCGGAGTAAGTGCACCTAAACCTGTTACTACAACTCTTTTAAGCTCCATTTGTATGTGGGGCGGGTTATTTTACGTTTTTCTCTAAATAGGCAATGGCTTGACCAACGGTACCGATGGTTTCTGCTTGCTCATCTGGAATTGCTACGTTAAATTCTTTTTCGAATTCCATGATCAGCTCTACGGTGTCTAATGAGTCGGCGCCCAAATCGTTGGTAAAAGAAGCTTCCGGAGTTACTTCTGCTTCGTCTACACCTAATTTTTCTACGATGATTGCTTTGACTCTTGATGCGATATCAGACATAGTTTTAATGATTTAAGGGTTAAATAATTCTGTGCAAAGAAAAATAAATAATATCAAATATCAAACCTTTTTGTTTTTGCCTAAAGCACAACTACATTCAACGTAAAGTATGGTATTTTTGTATCTTACTTATAAAAAATAATATTTTGAACCGTGTAACCCTCAAATTAGAACTTGATTTCGATTTCACCCTAATCGCCATCACCTCTTCGCTGAAAGATTACCGACTGTGCCATCAAATAAACAAGTCTTTAGGAGTTGCTCTTTCTCGTATGGATGAGCTGATTTTAGCATTCGCCGATGAAAAAGCAAGTCAGGAATTTAATCGCTATGCCTACTTTCCCGACCATTCCGAAACCGAGTTCTATTTAATAACGAATAAAGGGTCAGAGGGTTTTCTCATTCCGGAGATGAACAAAGTGGATTATTTTCTCTTGATCAAGAATTTTATTGATGAAGAGGATTTGGGCCACTGGCTGAGCAGCATTAAAAAAATTCAGGAAGTGCTGGCAGCCGTAGAACTTGATCCTAAAAAGTTGAAATCCAAAGAAAATCTGCTATTTTAGCAACATCAATTACAGTGTATATTATACACTAATACAAGCAAATTCAATCCATATATGAAACCTTTCAACAGCCGGACCAAAATTGTTGCCACCCTCGGACCAGCCTCCTCTTCCAAAGAAGTACTGCTGAGCATGATCAAAGCCGGAGTAGATGTATGTAGATTAAACTTTTCTCACGGTAGTCAGGAGGTTCATCAGAAAACCATCGATACCATTCGGGAAATCAATAAAAAATATAAAACTAACATCGGTATTTTGGCCGATTTACAAGGCCCCAAGATTCGAATCGGGATTGTAAAAGAAGGCGGGATCAATTTAGTGAACGGGAATAAGATTACTATCACCACTAAAGAACAGGTGGGCGATGAGGAACGGATCTACCTCACGTACGAAACTTTCCCGAATGACGTTCGTCAGGGGGAGATTATTTTGTTAGACGATGGGAAGCTTCAGTTACGGGTATTGGAAAGTAACCATAAAGATGAGGTAGTTTGCGAAGTAGTGCACGGAGGTATTTTAACTTCCCGCAAAGGGGTTAATCTGCCCAATACCAAGGTCTCCTTACCGAGCTTAACCGAAGAAGACTTAAGCAATTTAGAATTCGCCTTAAAGAATGATGTAGAATGGATTGGTTTGTCTTTTGTTCGTTCAGCGAATGATATTGTAGAATTAAAGCGCATCATCAGTGCTAGCGATAAAGCAGCCCGTGTTATTGCCAAAATTGAAAAACCAGAAGCCATTGATAATATAGATGAGATTATTTCTGTAACGGATGGCGTAATGATTGCTCGTGGCGACTTGGGCGTGGAAATGCCTTTGGAGCAGGTGCCCCTGCTTCAAAAAATGATTGCTCAAAAGTGCCGACAAGCAGCAAAGCCGGTGATTGTGGCTACCCAAATGCTCGAAAGCATGATTACCACCCCGCGACCGACCAGAGCCGAAGTAAACGACGTGGCGAATTCGGTATTGGATGGTGCCGATGCAGTGATGCTGAGTGGTGAAACCTCTGTAGGTGAATTCCCGGTAACGGTAATTGAAACCATGCAAAAGATTGTATCGAATGTAGAAGAAAATGCCTACCCATTTAATTCACCAAAATCGTTGGACGAACATGCCTCTACCTATATTTCTGATGCAATTTGTGGTTCGGCCGTATACCTCGCCGAAAAAACCGACGCAGTGGGTATCGTATCCATGACCTACTCTGGCTACACGGCCTTCGAAATCTCCAGTCATCGCCCTAAGGCAAATACCTTTATATTTACCAGCAACCGCAATCTATTAAATGCATTGAGTTTAGTTTGGGGAGTGAAGGCGTTTTATTACGATAAATTTGAAAGTACCGATAAAACCATCAGCGAAGTGAACGGCATTCTCAAAGCCGAAAAATATGTAAGCGCCGGGGAGGTAGTCATCAATACTGCTGCCATTCCTATTGAAAAGAAAGGCAAAACGAATATGATCAAAGTGACTTTGATTGATTAAATGAAAAGAAATCAATTCTTCAAAAACCCTCTGAAATTCAGGGGGTTTTTTTATGCATCAGAGCCAACAATACGGTGACAATTTCATTTTTTTACTTTCAATCGGTTGGGTTTAAAAATATAATCTCCAGTCATTTTATTTCGAGTTTTCCACAGGCTTAACTAATTGATTTTAAATTGATTGATGAAAAAAACTTTTTGCAATGAAAGATTAGTGCCGAAGCTGTGGAAAACTCAAATTGAGCCCAAGGAATC
>JBEDFI010000004.1:0-30912 GCA_041175245.1 Bacteroidota bacterium | reverse complement strand
ATATAGTATATTCTAAAATCAGTATCCTATGTGAGGTACTACCACATGTGGGATAAAAAGAATTTACTGGCACTTCTCCCTGCGGGAAGTATCAATTAAATACACCACTTTCCAGCCATCGGCATATTTCACCAGCGTGATGTTATCCGTTCCGCAATGGGAGAATTTAGTGCCAATATGGAAGGTATAGCTGCCCCAAACCTGGGCCAGATTACCATCAATTAAAATCTGATCGAAATTCATTTTTTCATCCCAGATCTGTTCGGCAGCCTTAGGTTGAGCAATGGCCTTGAGCCAGGGTTCGATTCGATCGCCGGAAACCGTACCGGAGAGGCCATCCTTGGCGTTGCGGATGGTTTGCAAAACCGCACCGGGAGCGAATACCGATTTCACCATGGCCGAATCGCATTTTTTCATACCCTCGAAAATCGTGTTAACAGACTTCTTGATGGCCTCTATTTCGGGATTGTTCGTTTGGGCTTTTGCTGCAAAGGAAACACTCAACAGCAAGACGATGATTAATTTTTTCATAATGGAATATACTAAAAAAAGCCCCGAATTAATCGAGGCTTTTTGTTTAACTCATCTTGAGCTTTTTCTGGATGTCGGCTACGTAGCCTTTAAATTTCTTATCGGTATCAATGAGGTCTTCCACCGTCTGGCAGGCATAAATAACGGTTGAGTGATCGCGGCCGCCGAAGAAGGCACCTATCGATTTAAGCGAGGTTTTGGTATGACTTTTTGCCAGGTACATCGAAATTTGACGGGCCTGTACAATTTCGCGTTTGCGGGTTTGTGATTTCACCATTTCAATTGGCACTTCAAAATATTCGCAAACCAATTTCTGAATATAATCCATAGAGATTTCCTTGCTCGAATTCTTGATGAAATTCTTGAGCATGGATTTCGCCAGGTTCAGGTCAATTTCTTTTTTATTGAGGGTAGATTGCGCCAGTAAGGATACCATGGCCCCTTCCAGTTCTCTTACATTATTATCAATGTTGTGCGCCACGTACTCAATTACCTCTGAAGGCAAATCGATGCCATCTGAGTA
Source organism: Bacteroidota bacterium (assembly GCA_041175245.1). Classification (GTDB taxonomy): domain Bacteria; phylum Bacteroidota; class Bacteroidia; order Sphingobacteriales; family Sphingobacteriaceae; genus JAIPAN01. Next base: position 29,858 of record JBEDFI010000004.1, on the reverse strand, counting down.
CATTTTCTTTTTGAGGATGGCCATCCGGGTTTCCAAGTCTGGCACCTGCAAATCGGCCGAAAGACCCCATTTAAAACGACTCAGCAGGCGTTCTTCCAGTCCAGCTAAATCTTTAGGCGCTTTATCTGAAGTTACAATCAACTGCTTACCAGATTGGTGCAGGTGATTGAAAATATGGAAGAAAATATCTTGTGTTTTTTCTTTGCCGGCGAAATTGTGTACATCGTCCATGATCAATATATCCATGGCTTGGTAGAAGTTCACAAAATCGTTGATGTTGTTATTCTTTAATGCATCTACAAACTGCTGTGTAAATTTCTCACAAGAAACATACAGCACCAATTTGTCGGGCATATTGCGCTTGATCTCATTTCCGATGGCCTGCGCCAGGTGGGTTTTTCCCAAACCAACGCCACCGTAAATCATTAACGGGTTAAATGAAGTGCCTCCTGGTTTGGCGGCTACGGCATAACCTGCTGAACGAGCCAAACGGTTGCAATCGCCTTCTACAAAATTATCGAAATTGTAATTCGGGTTCAATTGCGGATCAACCTGCAATTTCTTCAATCCCGGAATAACAAACGGATTTTTAATGTCTTTGTTTAGGGCAACAGGCATCGGCATGGACTGATTCTTTGCTTCTGCACCGTTCCCGTTGGAGGGCATATTGGTGGTGAAAGGAGTACTGTTTGATGATTTCTCCACCACAATATTATATTCTAGTCTTCCCTCTTCTCCTAATTGCTTTTTAACGGTTTTTCTGAGTAAGCCTACATAATGCTCCTCCAACCACTCGTAAAAGAATAAACTGGGCACCTGTATGGTTAACACTTTACCCTCTAAACGCAAAGACTTAATCGGCTCAAACCAAGTTTTGAAACTTTGGGCCGGGATGTTGTCTTTGATAATTTGAAGGCAGTTGTCCCATACTTCGGTACAAGTTTTTTCCATATACGTATCTTAATCTACTGAGTTACAAGCAATAAAATCAAAGGGAGGTAGCGACCCATTGGAACCCCGAATATTCTAAAAAAAAATTAGATATAAAACTAAATTTCAAAATTATTGTTAACGGGCTGTAAACTAGTAGAATAGCTTAGTTTTTCAGACCGATATCTCTTAAAAATAAAGTCGATTCTGCCCAGATTAATTCCCGCAAAACCTACCTGATTGACCAAGGTTTCCTTTCCGCTTAAATTTTTTGCCACAAATGGCTCTGGCAGGAAGGTATGTGTATGACCCCCAATTATTAAATCAATGTGGTGTGTATTGGCGGCAATGACCTTATCTGATACTTTATTATCACGATAGTCAAAACCCAAATGTGAAAGACAAATGATCAGGTCGCATCGGTGTTCATTCTTCAACATATCCTCTATTTTTAAGGCCTTTTCCAGGGGATCGAGGTAACGGGTATTTCCATACTGCACTTTGTTCACCAAACCTTCCAACTCAATGCATAAACCAAATACCCCGATTTTAAGCCCGTCCTTTTTAAAGATTTTGTAGGGCCTGGTTTTGTCGTGAAGCAAGGTATCAGATAAATCGTAATTGGCAGTAAGGATAGGGAAATTAGCATGGGGCAGTTGTTTATAGAACCCTTCCACCCCATTATCAAAATCGTGATTTCCCATGATACCCGCATCGTAACCCATCATGCTCATCATCTTTAATTCCAGTTCACCGCCATAAAAATTAAAATAAGGTGTACCCTGAAAAATATCGCCGGCATCAAAAAGAAGGACATTCTCCTCCTCCGAACGTATCTTATTGATCAGAGCGGCCCGCGGGGCAACCCCTCCTCTACCCTGGTACTTCGAACCATCCATTGGGAATGGATCGATGCGGCTATGAACATCATTGGTGTGTAAAATGGTCAGCTTCACCAAATCATCTTTAGCATAAACTGAATCCGATTTGATACCCAAGGCCAGGAGGGCACCCCCGGCCAGGGTGTTTTTCAGAAAACTTCTTCTAGTCCAGTGTAATTCTTCCATCGAGTGGTGGATTTATGGTTTTACCTGCTTTAGTTTGTTGTTTCAAATACTCCAGGATGGTATCCCTTAACTTGATTTCATATTCTTTTCGTTGGTAAGCTTTACCAAAAATATAGCCGCCGTCACCTTGGTTCGCCATATAATCAGAAGTTAATACAATGTATTCTTTTTGATTATTAAATGGTTCACCATTTATCGAAATATCTATTGCCTTTTTTTCCTTGATTTTGAAGCGTGCACCGGCAATCGGATCGCCGCCCATTTCAGCAATGTAATTTAAGAAAAGCTGCATGTCGGCACCACTGAATGTGACCGTCACCAAACGGTTCTCAAAAGGCATCAGTTCGTAGATTTTATACAGTGGAATATTGCCCTGCGCAAGTGCCAATCTCAAGCCTCCGTAATTGGTGTAAGCCATATCAAATTTGATCCCACTTTGCCGGGCAATCTCAGCCATGGCATCGGCCATTAGGTTATTCAATTTTCCCTCGGGCTTGGCACGTGCAATTTCGGTTTCAGCTACCGCGATGACATCGTTCATATTCGAATCCAGGCGCTGTTTAAAAGGCTTGTAAAAAGTCAAAATGGCCGAATCTGCCGGCATATCCTTCGAAATAGCATATTGCTGCTTAATGCTGCTACTCAGTTGTAACTTTGGACTACAAGCGACCTGCAGAAGCAAGGCCGATACTAGTAATATATTTATTCTGATGTGTTTCATTTTAGTATTCCCCAAATTCTTTTCTTAAAATATCGGAAATTTCACCCAAAGTGGCATAAGCTTCTACTGCGGATAGGATATAAGGCATCAAATTTTCGGTGCCCGCTGCAGCTTTAGCTAATGCATTAAGTGCAGCAGCTACCGCTGTTACATCTCGTTCAGCCTTGAGTACTTCTAATTTTTCGATCTGCACTTTCCGGATGGAATCGTCCACCCGAAAAACTTCGGTTTCCATGCGCTCAGGCTCAGTGAATTTATTTACCCCAACCAAAATCCGATGATTCTCTTCCAACTCTTTCTGGTACTCGTAGGCCGAATTTCCAATTTCCTGTTGCATATACCCTGATTCGATCGCATTGACCGAACCACCCATGGCATCGATGGCTTCGATGTATTTCCAGGCCGCTGCCTCCAGTTCATCGGTCAAGCCCTCCACAAAATAAGAGCCGGCCAAAGGATCAACCGTTTCAGTAATGCCACTTTCAAAGGCAATGATCTGCTGGGTACGCAAGGCGATTTTTGCAGCAGACTCAGTTGGCAAGGATAGTGCTTCATCATAGCCATTGGTATGTAAAGACTGTGTTCCGCCTAATACGGCAGCAAGTGCCTGGTTGCTTACGCGTACAATATTGTTTAAAGGTTGTTGAGCTGTTAGGGTTGAACCTCCGGTTTGGGTATGGAAACGTAATTTTTGAGCAGCAGGCTCGGTGGCACCCAGCTCTTTGGTGATCTTGGCCCACATGCGCCGGGCCGCCCTGAATTTGGCAATCTCCTCGAAAAAATTATTGTGACAATTGAAGAAAAAAGACAAGCGCTTGGCAAACACGTTAATATCCAGCCCTTTGTCCAGCGCTGCCTTTAAATAGGCTTTGCCGTTGGCCAGCGTAAAGGCCAGTTCCTGCACGGCGCTGGATCCAGCTTCACGGATGTGGTAGCCGGATATGGATATGGTATTCCATTTAGGCACCTGCTGACTGCAATAAGCAAATACATCGGTGACCAAACGCATAGAAGGTTTGGGAGGATAGATATAAGTTCCCCGGGCCGCATATTCTTTTAAAATATCATTCTGGATGGTTCCGGAGATTTGGCTGATATCGGCCCCCTGTTTTTTTGCTACCGCGATGTACATACTCAAGAGAATGGCGGCGGTGGCATTGATGGTCATCGAAGTGCTGATCTTTTCAAGTTCAATGCCATCAAACAAAATCTCCATATCTTTTAACGAATCGATGGCCACCCCTACCTTACCCACCTCCCCATCCGCCATTGGATGATCGGAATCATAGCCAATTTGCGTGGGTAAATCAAAGGCTACCGAAAGGCCCATGGTCCCCTGGCTGAGTAAATAATGGTAGCGCTTATTGGATTCCTCGGCAGTAGAAAAACCCGCATACTGACGCATGGTCCAGGTTTTTCCACGGTACATATCTTTCTGAATACCACGGGTAAAAGGAAATTCGCCCGGCAATTCAATAGGCGTTTGATGCCCGGTGTACACCTCCTTGATCTCAATACCCGAAGTAGTTCTAAACTTTTTGTCAGACATAGTCGCAAAATGATGCCCCAATATCGGGTTTTTAAAAAAATAATCATTGATTTTCCTGGGTAAATCGGAATTTTGTTTGGCAGAAGTCAAAAGCGCTATGAGGCTCCATGAAAGCGCAAATAAACGTATCTTTGTATTAAAATTTTAGCTATGAGTACAGCAGTAATGAATCAGGCACCGGTTAGTTTAACCGATGGCGCCAAAGCAGAAATCAAAAAATTGATGGACCAGCAGGAAATGGGTGAAGGATTTGCCCTGCGTGTGGGTGTTGAAGGAGGAGGTTGTGCCGGCATGAATTATATTCTGGGCTTTGACCAGAAAAAAGATGGCGATCAGGAATACGAAATTGATGGTATTCCGGTGTTGATGAATAAGGCGCATGGCCTGTACCTGGCCGGCATGGAAGTAGATTTCCAACACGGTCTTAACGCCAGAGGATTTACCTTTAACAATCCAAATGCCAGCAGTACCTGCGGCTGTGGCACTTCATTTTCGGTATAAATTACTACCGCTGTAACATTTCACATCTTCCCGCTGTCCAACAAGCGGGATTTTTTATTTAACAGCCAATCAGAATGAACTATTCGGAGAATGTAAAGGTTGCCATGCAATCGGTAAAAAGCAATAAGCTGCGTACTTTTTTAACCGCACTCATTATTGCTTTCGGACTGATGGCCTTGGTGGGTATTTTAACTTCTATCGATGCCATTAAAAGCTCTTTAAATAATACCTTTTCCAGCATGGGCTCCAACTCGTTCACCATCCGTAACCGGGGTATCGGGATTCGGATTGGAGGGGGTGGTACCCGTCCGAAACGATTCAAACCCATCAGCTACCAGGAAGCGGTCGCCTTTAAAAGTCGTTTCGACTTTCCGGCCATTGTATCGGTGAATACATTTGCTTCTTTTGCCGGAACGGCCAAATATGGAAACGAAAAAACCAATCCAAACATTTCTGTATTGGGGGCCGATGACAGCTATTTATTTACAGGCGGTTATAAATTGGCATCCGGACGTAACTTTTCTCAGGGCGAACTGGACTATGGCAACTCGGTTACGATCATCGGGCATGAACTAAAAACAAAACTTTTCAAAAACGCAGATCCGATCAACCGTATCATCACGGTAGGTAATAATAAGTTCAGGGTGATTGGCGTGTTTGCTGAAAAAGGATCCAGTGTAGGATTTGGCGGAGATAAAGTATGTGTAATTCCCTTGTTGCGTGCAAAACAAATTATGACCTTGAGTAACCCATCTTATACCATTTCGGTGATGGTAACCGATCCGGGAAAAATGGAGGGTGCCGTCGGGGAAGCAACCGGTGTATTCAGAAATATCCGAAAACTTAGGGTGCAGGATGACAATAATTTCGAAATCACGAAGAGTGATGCCATCGCTCAAACATTGCTCGATAATATCAAATACGTGACCTTGGCTGCCATTGTGATCGGGTTTATTACCCTGGTCGGTGCATCTATTGGCTTAATGAACATCATGCTGGTATCGGTAACCGAGCGAACCCGCGAAATCGGGATCCGGAAAGCCATCGGGGCAACTCCTGAGGTTATCCGGCGTCAGTTTTTGATGGAAGCGGTGGTGATTTGTCTGCTTGGCGGATTAAGCGGAATTATTCTTGGCATTTTGATTGGCAACCTGGTGGCGTTGGCCTTGGGCGGCAGCTTCCTTATTCCATGGCTGTGGATGACCTTAGGGATCATCATTTGTGTGGGTGTTGGAGTTATTTCCGGTTATTATCCGGCCTCTAAAGCCTCCAAACTCGATCCGGTAGAAGCCCTTCGTTACGAATAAAGCTTATTTCAACACATCGAGCACATCAAACATTTTCTGTTTAATGGTTGAAGTACTACCACTATAGTTATTAATGATGAAGGAAATTACCAGCTTTTCTCCCTTGGCACTGGTATGGTATCCGGCGTAAGCCAATACATCGGCAATACTACCGCTTTTCAATTTCATTTCGTTATACAGCGGTAAGCTTTCATAAAAAGGACCGAACCATGGCTCTTTTCTAATTGACTGGAGGATCTTAGCCATGCTCATCGTAGTGATACGATTAGCTGGCGATAAGCCGCTGCCATCGCCAATATTGATAGAATTGGGATCGATATTTAGACGCTGTTTCCAGAAATTTTTGAGCACGTTGGCACCCTCCAGGCTTTCAGCGGGGCGGCCCTCTTTCAGGGCAAAAGCTTTCAATAAGTTTTCACCATACAGGTTCACGCTTTTGCGATTAAACCAGTACACCAGTTCCGTCAATTTAGGGGATGTTTGAGTATGTATCACCTGGAAATCCTGCGCTTTCCAGTTTTTCCACAGATTAAGTCTACGCCAGGTACTAGCTCCCCCCTGCACCGGAAAGCCGGTAATTTCGAGCGTATCCATCAGCCGAAAAGCAGCATCAAATGCCGGATCTGGGATGGATGGAGATACGGGCTTTTTGAGGTCGATGGCATATGTACCCCGCAGATAGACCAAGTCGCTGTAAGGCGCAGAATAAGCATACACTTTGTCACCGCTGCCGGGTGCACCGGTCTTTACTTCGTTCACAAACTTAAGGTAAGGCATAACTGGAAATATACCGTTCAGAGTGACGGGCTCGCCCTGCTGCTTTCCCGGACGTATGTAAACATCAAATTGGTTCTCCCTCCAGCTGAGTGAAGAAGCCCCGCCACCGTAATAATTACCAATGTCCTGCCAGATCCAGCCATCGGGAATGATTTGGGTACCAAACAAATGATCATCGGCAATGATCATCCCCTTTATTTCTTTGATTCCTGCCGATCGAACAGCCTCAAGCCAGTTTTTGAGCACTATATCGGTTTTGGTTTGGCTGTAACGCCAGCTACCCAGGCTGGGGTCTCCCCCTCCCAGGATAAGCAGGTCTCCATCGAGTATCCCCTTAGGTAAAAGCTGACCCGTATACGCTAAACGGGTTTCGAAACTAAAATCAGTCCCCAATAAATAAAAGGCAGTTGCAGCAGTTAGTGTTTTAAAAGTAGATGCCGGTGCAAGGCCGGTTTGTCCGTTTTTAGAATAGATCACTTCGCCGGTTTCGGCATTTAATACGCTAAGTGATGCCGAAGCATAAGTCATCTGCGGATCGGCTTCCAAACGTTCGTAGGCCTGTTTAATCTTTTGATTTAATACTACTTGACCCTTGGCCAACGAAATGGCAAACAAAAAAAGTAAAGTGAAGAAAAATCGCATGCCTAAAATTATAAAAATTTAGATACAGAGGATCAGTTCCTGTACGAATCAATATATTTAGTGTCATAAACCGAAATTTAAGCCCTTATGAAACGATTAATCCTTTACGTTTTTCTGGCCATTGTAAACATTCACCTTACGCTGGCACAAGAGAAAAAAGCCATCACCCACGAAAGTATGTGGATGATGAAACGAGTGGGCGCTCCCCAAGTAAGTCCGGATGGAAAGTGGGTAGTGTTCAGTGTACAAGAACCCAGTTATGATGAAAAAGAAGTAGTTAACGATCTCTGGATCGCCCCTGCAGATGGGAGCGGAGCCCCACGAAAAATCACTTCAGGTAAAGCTGGCGAATCAGGCTACCAATGGAGCCCCGACAGCAAAACTCTGGCTTTTGTAGCCCGTAGAGACGGCGAAGAGAGTAGTCAGATTTATTTACTCAGTATTAAAAACGGTGGCGAGGCACAGCGCTTTACCAACCTTTCTACCGGAGCTTCTTCCCCCAGCTGGAGTCCAGATGGAAAATCTATCTTGTTCACTAGCAGTGTGTTTCCGGGGGCCTTTACAGAGGCTTTGAGCAAGAAAATTGCTGATGATAAGAAAAAAATCAAGTATAAAGCCCGGGTGTATACCGGCTTCCCCATCCGCGATTTTGACCGCTGGAGGGATGAAAAACAAACACATTTATATGTGCAAAGTTTAGACAGCACTTCGGCTGCAAATATATTCAGTAAAATGAGTATGGTGAACCAACCGGGCTTCCGTTTGGGCGGCTACTCCTGGACGCCAGATGGATCAGGTATAGTGTTTTCAGCTACGCTGGATGGAGATGTTCAAGCCTCGCAGGAAGCAAAATATAAACTGTATCAGTTAGGGCTTGACGGACAGGATGCTAAACTTATCCTGGAAAGTGAAACGGCTGGATTTTATGCCCCTAACTTTAGCCCGGATGGCAAAACCTTGTTTACGACCGAAAGTGCTTTCGGCAATTATAAAGTATATGATCTGGGCAAACTGACCCGATTGGATTGGCCTTCTTTGAAAAATAAGGCCTATATCGCTCCCGAACTCGACCGTCCGGTGAACAGCTACACGATAAAAAATCAAGGTATTTTTATGAGTGTGGAAGATCAGGGACACGACAAAATTTACCAGTATAACCTGGCAAAAAAACAATTGAATTTACTGACCAAGAGCCCAAAAGGTTGTTTCAATGCGGTATCAGTTTCTGATGATGGCAAAATAATTTTGGCCAGTTATGAGGATGCAAACACGCCGCCTGAAGTAGTACGCGTAGATGCAAACACCGGAGAAAGTAAAGCCATCAGCACCTTCAATAAAACTGCATTGGCAGCTTTGGATTTGCCGGCAATTGAAGAATTTTGGTTTACCAGCAGTAGAGGCAAGCAAATTCACAATATTCTGGTCCGTCCTGCCGGTTTCGATCCTACTAAAAAATATCCCGTATTTGTGGTGATGCATGGCGGACCAGCGGGTGCTTACAAAGACAATTGGGGTTACCGCTGGAATTACCACTTGCTGGCCAAACCCGGCTATGTGCTGGTGCTAACCAACTATACCGGCTCTACCGGCTTTGGTGAGAAATTTGCACAAGACATTCAATTTGACCCCTTTAAAGGCCCTGCCGATGAGATTAATGAAGCAGCTGCATTTGCAATCAAAAAATGGAGCTTCATGGATGGCAGCCGTCAGGCGGTGGGTGGTGCCAGCTATGGCGGTCACCTGGCCAGCTGGATGCAGGGTACTACTTCTCATTATAAATGTATTATCAATCATGCCGGTTTGGTAAACTCAGAAGTACAATGGGGTACCAGCGATGGTATTTATGGCCGCGAAATAATGAACGGTGGGTTGCCTTGGGAAAAAACCAAAACCTTTACCGAGCAAAATCCCATCCGCTTTGCGGCTAATTTCAAAACGCCGATGTTAATCACTATTGGCGAACGCGATTACCGAGTGCCCATCAATAACTCACTCGAAAATTATGCCATTCATCAGCGCTTGAAGGTTCCGGTGAAACTGCTTGTTTTCCCGGATGAGAACCACTGGATCTTAAACGCAGAAAATAGTCGCTTCCATTACCAGCAGATGCAGGAATGGCTGGCTACATATCTGAAATAAGCAAATGACAGAAAACAAAAAGCCTCCCGAAATTTCGGGAGGCTTTTTGTTATGGCTTTGATTGATTTAAATCAGGTTATTCGCTACCAGGTATTCTGCAATCTGTACTGCATTGGTGGCCGCACCTTTTCGCAGGTTATCAGATACGATCCACATATCCAGGGTATTCGGCTGTGATTCATCACGACGGATACGACCTACAAATACTTCGTCGCGGTTGTGCGCATCCTTCGGCATCGGATATTTGAGATTGGCGGGATCATCCACTACCAAGACTCCTTCCTGATTTTCGAGCAGAGAACGAATTTCCGCCAAGTCGAAATCTTGTTTAAATTCAATGTTCACCGATTCGGAATGACCCCCCACAACGGGTATACGAACTGTAGTGGCCGTTACTTTAATCGAATCATCACCCATAATTTTCTGGGTTTCTTTGATCATCTTCATCTCCTCTTTGGTATAACCATTATCCTGAAAGGCATCAATCTGAGGAATCACATTCAAATCAATCACATAAGGATAGGCCATCTCCCCCTGGATGCCTTTACGCTCGTTCATCAACTGATCCACGGCTTTTACCCCGGTACCAGTTACCGACTGATACGTAGAAACCACCACCCGCTTGATCTTATATTTATCGTGCAATGGCTTTAAGGCTACCACCATCTGAATGGTCGAACAATTCGGGTTGGCAATGATTTTATCATTTTTGGTCAGAACGCTGGCATTAACTTCAGGCACAACGAGTTTCTTATCCGGATCCATTCTCCAGGCAGAAGAATTATCAATGACCGTGGTTCCCACCGCCGCGAACTTAGGTGCCTGTTCTAAGGACGTGCCTCCTCCAGCTGAGAACAAAGCAATATCAGGTTTGGCTGCAATGGCTTCGTCAATGGTTACCACCTTATAATTCTTCCCTTTAAAAAGGATTTCTTTACCAGCACTCTTTGCTGAGGCAACAGGAATCAATTCTGTGAGGGGGAAATTACGCTCTTCCAACACTTTCAGCATCACGGTACCCACCAAGCCGGTAGCGCCAACCACTGCAACTTTCATAATTTTTAATTAAATTATTTTATTTTTTGTAAATTAATTGATTATCAGCTACAAATATGAAGAATTGTTTACTTTTTCTACTATTTCTACTAACTAAATCTGCCTCAGGACAGCTAAACGACAATTTTAGTGATGGGGATTTTAGTACTAATCCCGCCTGGAGCGGGAACGGCTACCAGGTCAATGCAAGTCAGCAAGTACAAAGCGCAAATTCTGGAGGGATTGCACAAACGGTGAACTTAATTACACCTAATTTGAGGAGATTAAATGCCTTGTGGGAATTTTATGTTCAAATCAATCTCGATCCAAGTACAAATAATCAGGTTCGAATTTATTTGTTATCAGACAATGTAGATCTAAGTGGTAATTTAAACGGATATTTCCTCCAGATAGGAGAATCGGGAAGCAGCGATTCATATGATCTTTACCGTCAGGATGGGCTGAGCGTTACCAAAATTATTGATGGTCCTCCAAAAACAAGAGTGAGTGCCAGTCAATTGCTGGCCAGAGTTAGGGTGAGCAGAACGATAGACGGTATATGGGAAGTACTGACCGACATCAGCGGTGGGAATACTTTTGTTTTAGAAGGGAGCGGTGTGGACCTCAAGTATGTTCAGGGTGGCTGGTTTGGTCTGCAGTGTAAATACAGTTCAACAAATTCTGATAAGTTTATTTTTGATGACTTCTCGATCAGTCAATTGGATGCAGACAGCGAGCCCCCGCAAATAGTATCGACGGAGGGCTTGGATCCGAAAAAAATAAAAGTAGTTTTCAACGAGCCCATCACCCCGGAAAGTGCAACAAATCCTGCAAACTATTCACTAAATAATAATTATGGGCAGCCGGTCACGGTAAGTACCGGCAACTTGCCAAATGAATTTATCCTGCAATTCAATACTGAACTCATCAGCAACCTTTACACCCTGACGATCAGCAATTTGGCAGACTTTAACTTTAACCAACAAGTACTTCCCTCAACCCTGGATTTTAATTATGTCAAACCCTATGAAGCTCAGGCAATGGATGTCGTGATAAACGAGATCTTTGCCGATCCTTCCCCTCAAATTGACCTACCGGGATTGGAGTTTATTGAGTTGTGGAACACCAGCAACCAGCTTATTTCACTAGATAAATGGACGTATAGCGATGCAAGTTCAACTTATACCTTTGGGAATGAAAGCTTACAGGCAAACGAACGGGCTATTCTGTGTGCATTAACCGAGGTAGCCAATTTCAATGTTTATGGAAAGGTGATCGGGATCTCGCCCTGGCCCAGCCTGAATAATAGCAATGATCTGCTTAGCTTGAAAAATGCTAATGGACAGATTATCCATCAGGTAAATTATGCAGATACTTGGTATAAAGATGCCGTAAAAAAAGAAGGTGGCTGGTCGCTGGAACTGATTAACCCGAAAGCGCTCTGTTCCGGAATTCAAAACTGGATAGCCAGCCTGCACCCTGCCGGCGGTACTCCCGGCCAAACAAACAGTGTCTATTCGCCAAATGATCCCATTGAACCTTTAAAAATTAATTCAGCTGAAATGCTCGATAGTGTGACCCTGAGTGTTCGCTTCAATCGGTTTGTGGACAGTACTTCGGCCGCAACTCCAGCTCATTATACCTTAAACAATGGCGTAGGCCAGCCAGCTACCGCAATAGCCTTGAGCCCTTATTTTGAAGAAGTGCAGCTCAAATTTGCCATACCGCCAAGTTTAGGCAAAAATTACACCTTGATAGCGGGGCCGGTGAGCGATTGTGCCGGTGAAACGCTGGCTGCACCTAACAACCATACCTCGTTTTACCTGTCTGATAAAATACAAAAAGGTGATCTCCTTATCAGCGAAATTCTATTTAACCCACGGATAGACGGAGTTGATTTTGTGGAGATCTATAACCACACCGAGCATGCGCTCGACCTGAAAGATCTTCGAATTGCCAGCCTGAGTGAACAAGACAGTCTCATCAGCATAAAAGAAATCAGTAAAGTGCAAACGCTCCTACAAGCAAAGGAATACCTGGCTATCAGCACAAATACCGGAAATATTTTGACTGAGTATCCGCTTTCTCCTCCTGCAAAAATGTTACAGGTACCATCCATGCCTGCTTTTAATGATGATGCCGGTTCAATCGTCTTAGTAAGGGCCGATTCTCTAAGGATCGATCAATTCAACTACAACGAAAAAATGCATTTCCCCTTAATTAAAGATGCCGAGGGAGTATCGCTGGAGCGCAGCAGCTTTGCCGTAGCTGCAAATGAGCCCGGGAACTTCCGTTCGGCAGCAGCAAGCATCGGTTTCGCCACACCGGGCACTCAAAATTCACAATTTATTCCAGCCCATTCCCTGAGCGAAGAGATCAGTCTGGAATCAACTACTTTATCTCCAGATAATGATGGCTTTGAAGATGCGTTAACCATTCATTACCAATTTGCGCAAGCAGGTATGGTAGCCAATCTGAATATCTTTTCTGATAAGGGGCACCTGGTGCGCCGCTTGGTAAAAAGTACCACCCTGGGAACAAGCGGTGCCTTTGTTTGGGACGGACTGAGCGATCAAACGGAAAGGGTACCCATCGGGATTTATTTAATCAGGCTGGAAGTATTTGATTTGAGTGGCAAGGTGAAAACTTTTGTAAAACCTTGTGTAGTCGCTACTCACCTGAATTGAGGTAGCAGGTGCCGGTATTTTTTTACCTTTGTGGCAAAGTGTATGAAAAGATGGCAGAGACAATTCTGGTTTTAGGCTCGAACGGTCAAATAGGCACCGAATTAGTAGGTGCTTTGAGGCAAAAATTTGGGAATGAGCAGGTGATTGCCTGCGATATCAAAGAACCTGCTGTTTTATCGGGCCCTTTTGAACAGGCCGATGTTTTAGATCAGGAAGGCCTTCGTGCTGTATTCCAGAAATACCAACCCAGCCAAATTTATCTCCTGGCCGCCCTCTTATCCGCCGTAGGCGAACAAAAACCTAAAAAAGCCTGGGAGCTGAATATGGACGGGCTGCTCAATGTGCTCGATCTAGCTCTAGAATTTAAAATCAAAAAAATGTTTTGGCCAAGTTCCATTGCCGTTTTCGGGCCTAACTCACCCCGTGAAAATACGCCGCAATATTGTATCATGGATCCGAATACCGTTTATGGATTCAGCAAGCTGGCTGGCGAACGCTGGTGTGAATACTACTTTCAAAAATACGGTTTAGATGTCCGTAGCATTCGTTATCCGGGACTTATTGGTTGGAAAGCCGCTCCGGGCGGAGGCACCACCGATTATGCGGTACATATTTTCCATGAAGCGTTGACAAAAGGCAGCTATGAATGTTTCCTTTCGGGAGAAACGGCGCTGCCGATGATGTACATGGACGATGCCATTCGTGCAACTCTGGAACTGATGGATGCCCCTGCAGAAAAGATCAGTATCCGCTCCAGCTATAATTTGGGCGGCATTAGTTTTACACCCCAATTGCTGGCTAGCGAAATCCGGAAACATCTTCCAAAATTCAGCATCAGCTATAAGGAGAATGATCCCCGCCAGGCCATTGCCAACAGCTGGCCAAAATCGATTGACGATACTTATGCCCAGAAAGACTGGGGCTGGAAACTGGAATATGATCTGAGTGCCATGACCAGCGATATGCTAAAAAACTTAAAGAACTAAAAATAAATACCATGGGAAGAGCCTTCGAATTTAGAAAAGAAAGAAAATTTAAGCGCTGGGCTAAAATGGCCGTTCAATTTACCCGTTTGGGGAAGGAGATTGTAATGGCTGTAAAAGCTGGTGGACCCAACCCCGAAGCTAACTCAAGGCTACGTACAGCCATGCAAAATGCCAAAGCGGTGAATATGCCAAAAGATCGGGTGGAAGCCGCAATTAAACGAGCCAGCAGCAAAGATGAAAGCGATTATGAAGAATTGGTGTATGAAGGCTATGGCCCTCACGGTATCGCTGTTTTAGTAGAAACTGCTACTGATAATACCAATAGAACCGTAGCGAATGTGCGCAGTTACTTTAATAAATGCGACGGTACGCTGGGCAAGACCGGCTCACTTGATTTCATCTTTAACCGCAAGTCGGTATTCCGTTTTGAGCCTGGTGAATGGGATTTAGAGGAATTGGAATTCGAATTGATTGATGCGGGCTTAGAAGATTTATATGTTGAGGAAGGTGAAGAAGGGAAAGATGTAGCCGTGATTCATACCGCTTTTGAGGATTTTGGCAAGATGCAAAAAGCGCTGGAGGAAAAAGGCATTGAAGTACTGAGTGCCAAACTGGAACGCATAGCCTTATCCACCACCGAAGTTTCGGAAGCACAAGCGGCGGATGTGTTGAAATTAATTGATAAACTGGAAGAAGACGATGATGTGCAGGCCGTTTATCACAATATGGGTTAAAAAAAGCCCCCGATGAACATCGGGGGCTTTTTTTAATAGGATTCAATCACTTGCTTTACTTCTTCCATTAGCCACATGGGAGTAGAGGTGGCTCCACAAATACCAACCTTATCGCCGGCATTGAACATGGCTTTACTTAACTCGTCACTGCTCGATACGAAATAAGTATTTGGGTTATGCTTCCTGCACACTTCGTACAATACCTTCCCGTTGGAAGACTTTTTACCCGATACAAAAATGATCTTATCAAAATTTTTCACAAACTCCGGCAATTCCTTGTCGCGGTTAGATACCTGCCGGCAGATGGTATCGTGAGCCTTCACCTCATAGCCTCTGCTAATGAGCTCGTCTTTGATGTGATAAAATTTATCGGTGCTTTTGGTAGTTTGACTGTAAAGAGTGAAACTCTGAGGCAATTCCACCTCGTCTAATTCAGCAAGATCCTGAAAGACCAGTGCATTGTTATTGGTTTGTCCTTGTAACCCGATCACTTCTGCATGACCGTGTTTGCCGAAAATCAGAATTTTCTCCTGGTCATCATATGAATTTTTGATCCGGTTCTGAAGCTTTAATACTACCGGACAGGAGGCATCAATGAGGGTGATATTATTTTCAAGGGCAGTGCGGTAAGTCTCCGGAGCTTCTCCGTGGGCACGAATCAATACTTTTTCATTTTTCAATGATTTTAAATCATCATGTTCGATGATTTTTAGTCCTTTGGCTTTTAGCCTTTCCACTTCTTCATCGTTATGAACGATGTCGCCCAAACAATACAAGTAACCTTGATCGGCTAAAATTTCTTCTGCCATATCAATGGCATAGACTACCCCGAAACAGAATCCTGAATCGCCATCTATGCTTACTTTTAATTGATAACTCATCTCGCTCAAAAATACAAAATTGGTTTGGTTAGCCTATCACATTCAGTCCGATAAAAAATAGAAACTGTGCAATCAATAACACAATCGCTGAGGGATTTACTTTATTGAATTGCAAGCGGTTAAATAAGAAACATCCGGCAAAAGAAACCAACAACCAGGCGATGTAATTTTGCAAAGGGATAATACCCTGGGTCCAATTCCAATAATTGAAACGGATGGCCACCGGCTCAATCAAAATATCCAAGCAAACCAATAGCACGGCTCCTGCTGCCGACTTGATCCACAGATTCTTCCATCCTAAAGAATGAATAAAAAGCCCTGCACTGTAAATAAGCAAGACCCAGTTTACACCTATTAATAATGGAATTTCGGCCAATTTTATTCCCAAAGTAGGCCCATATTGATAGGCTCCAAAAATCATTCCGCTGTGTACCCCCAGAAACTCAATGGCATAGCCGGCCAGGTAGGTTATGGATACAAACAGGAAAAAATCGCGGTTTCTTTCCTGCTGACTGATCAGCATCAAGAGAAGCATCAGTAATAAATGCATGGGTACCAGCGGCAGAAATTCTTCTGCCCGTTCCGGGTTTGAAAAGCCATAAAACCCTACGGCATGAAAAAGCAGTACAAACCCGCTGCTAATGTAATGGCTCCGATTTAAGCGCTGGGTATGTTTCTTCCCTTCCATACAATGGTTTTTGTGAGATATTTCTGCATAGATAGCACCGCCAAATATAGCATTACCCCCATTTGGAGGGGATGTAACAGCAGGTTCCACCATACTGATTGTCCGGACAGATAAGCAATCATGACCCTGCTAAGGCAAATTAGCGCCAGTGCCAGCAAAGTCAGGTTCATCCCTAAAAAGCAGCCTAAAGCCAGCGGGCCTATCAGTACCAAGAACAAGTATAAAAATAAACCAAGAATACTATAGGCAAAACCTGCCAGGAAATTTTTACTGAAACCTGATAGGGCTTCGCCAAAACTTCGATACATGCGACAATAGATTAAGCCGTTAGCGAGTAAGGTTTCGGCACGTCCTTTCGAGCTCTTAAGTTGTTTCATGATCTCGATATCTTCTACCACTCTGCCTTTTACCTGCTCATGCCATTGATGTTTGGTGTAATGAGCGGCATCAAAAAGCATAAATTGACCGCTGGCTGCCGAAAAAGAGGGATTTGAAGATAAGCGAACGAGACGGAGCGGCAAGAGGTTCAAGAGCAAAAAATGCATTAAGGGCACCACCAGCTTTTCACCCAAACTGGGCATCAGCTGGTTGGTAAACAAGCTTAACAGATGAAGTTGCTGACTTTTCATCCGATGGACCGCTGCCTGAATAAGTCCGGGTTTTACGATCTCATCGGCATCTAAAAAAAGGAAATACTTTCCATTGGCCAGCTTGGCCAACTGGTGGCAGGCATAATTTTTGCCCAACCAAGCAGTTGGAAGGGGATTTCCTCTGAGGACTTTAAAACGCGGATCGATCAGCGCAAAGGCTGCGCAAACTTGATAGGTTTCATCTTCCGAATCATCATCCAAAACAATCACCTCGATCTGCTCATAATCTTGCAAATGAAGCGATTCAAGGAGTGCGGGTATACTTTTTGCTTCATTTCGGGCAGGAATCAAAACAGAAACGAGATCGTGATACTGTTTGGGGCTGAGCGGCAAAACGGGGCGTGAAATATAGTTAAACAACGTAACGGAGAAGCGCAAAATAAGGAAGAAAAAAACGAAATATACCAAGCCCATCTTATACGATTACTTGGTTTTGCTGCTTTCGTGAAGCCTCAAAATGTTTATTATACTCGCTTTTGATCAGTTGCAAACTCGTAAACTCGGCGGCCTCCCATGTTTGGAGGTAACACCTGAGGCTTGGCTTACGATGCTCGAAATAATCGGTAAAAATTGCTGCGAAAACATATTGGAATTTTTTTTCGGATGCATTGATCAGGTTCGTAAGCCCCTTCTCAAAAAGCACCTCATCAGTATGAGAAGAATGTAATTTCCCTTGCGGAAAAATAACGACCAAATTCTGCGGATCATTGAGCAGTGAGCCTGCATAATTCAGGGTCTCCAAAATACTTCTCGATTTTTTCTTCACCGAGAATGCACCCAAATATTTCAGAAACCAAACCTTGCGGTAGTTTTCTTCGGTCACCATGATATGGAAACGTTTTTTGAAGAAAATTCGGTTCAGTTGAAATAGAAAAAATCCATCCCACCATGAAAAATGATTGGCCAGCACCAACAAGGCACGTCCGGGATCAAGGGCTACTTGATTATAATCAAAGCGCCTAAAATCAGAGCGAATGATCCGGTTGATATACCAGGAGAAAAAAAGCTTGATTAATGTATGTTGCCTTGGCGGGTGCATGCCTTAAAGATAGGAAATTCTGCAATCAATTCGTTATCAGGCAGATAGATCGTCGGTTATTTTTGCAGACAGCAAAGCCAAGGGAATACCGCCACCCGGATGCACGCTGCCGCCCACAAAATACAAACCCTTTATTTTGCTTGAAAAGTTTGCATGACGTAAAAACGCTGCAAACTGGTTGTTGGAACTGCTGCCATACAAAGAACCCTGATAAGAAGCTGTTTTACGCTCAATGCTTCTCGGATCTAAAATCTCTTCACAAACTATTAAATCTGCAAGATTTCTGCCCAAATTCCGGGATAGTTTTGTAAGGATATTTGCTTTGGCTGTTGCAATTAAACCATCCCAGTCTTGGCCTTCATTAGCCGGCACATTGATCATCACAAACCAATTTTCGGCACCTTTAGGAGCATCCTGAGGTCTATATTTCGAACTGATGTTTACGTATACCGTCGGATCGGAATCGATGTTTTTACCCTCCCAAATAGATTTAAACTCTTTCTGGTAATCTTCACTAAAGAAAATGTTGTGCAGGTCGAGTTCAGGAAATTCTGCTTTTATCCCCCAGTAAAAAATCAAGGCCGAACTGCTTCGCTCCTGTTTGAGTACCCGCTTGGGGGGGCTTTCTTTTTTTAATAACTGATGGTAGGTAAACCATATATCCATATTAGAAATTACCCGGTCTGCGTATTGAGGTCCCTCCTTGATCCGTACACCCTTTACCTTGCCCTGTTCTACCAAAATTTCCTCCACTGGCGTATGGTAATGAAATAGCACGCCCAGTTCTTCGGCTAATTGCACTAAACTTTGCGTAATGGCATACATGCCGCCAACCGGAAAATATGCTCCAAAACCTTGTTCCAAATGAGGAATCACATTTAAGGTGGCAGGCGCCTTGTAGGGGTTGGATCCGTTGTAAGTGGCATAGCGGTTAAAAAAACGAATAGTTTTATCGTCCTTAAAATAGCCTTCATTAGCAGCATTCATGCTCCTGAAGGCGTCGATCTTAGGAAAACGTAGCAGAGATTTAAGGGTTTGCCAGCTCAGATAAGAACTGATTCGATGCAAACTTTTCTCCAGAAAAATGCCGTGTGTGATGTGGTAAATCTTACTACTATAGCTTAAAAAACGATGAACCGATCTGGCGGAATCACTAGTTTTAGCTTCAATTTCTGCAGCCAATTGCTCTTGATTTGCCCAGGCTTTGATCCGGGTACCGTCTTCATAAAAATACTGACAAACCGGATCTAGTTTTTGATAATTGAAGTAGTCCCGTGGGTTTTTACCGGCCAACTCGAACAGTTCGTCTACATAATGAGGCATGGTGAAAAGGCTCGGTCCGGCATCAAAACGAAAGCCTGCTAACTCAAAATCAGAAAGTTTGCCGCCTGGGTATGCATTGGCCTCATATACCTCTACCCGGTGGCCTTTTACGGCCATACGAATGGCCGAAGCAATGCCTGCAATACCCGCTCCTATGACGATAACCTTGGCCAACTCTTGATTATTTTAAATTATCAGTATTGATAACTAAACGTTCTACTATGCGACCCTGTTGCAAATGTTCTGCGACAATTTCTTCCACATCACTAAGTGCAAGCCCGCCATAGCAAGTTCCTTCCGGGTAAATGATCACGTTTGGACCTTGTTCACAGATATCAAAACAGCCAGCCCGTTGCGCTCTGATTGTTGTGTTCAAACCTTGGTCTTTAATGGCTTTTTTAAAAGCTGCCGTGAGTGCCAGGCCTTTTTCCTCTCCACAGCATACCCTGGAACCTTCCGGCCGCTGATTGGTGCAAATAAAAATATGTTTCTCGTAAAGCATGAGGCGATTTTGTCGTTGGGGTGTTAAATTATTCAGAATGAGTGAATAATTGCCTAAAAATAGCAATTTTTGAATGCATCATGACGAATAAAACTATTCTTATTACCGGAGGTACCGGACTCATTGGCAAACGTTTATGCCGGCAACTGATCGATAAGGGTCATCGGATCCATTTGCTGAGCCGCAGTTCGAAACCTGATTCAGATCCTCGCATAAAAACATTCGTTTGGAATGTAGAGAAGAACGAAATTGATGAGCGATGCATAGAAGGGGTTGAGGCGGTGATCCACCTGGCTGGCGAAGGGATTGTAGATAAACGCTGGACCGAACAAAGAAAGCATGACATCATCAGCAGCCGGACGGAATCCATCAGGCTGATTTATGAGCTGATAAAAAAACAAACTTCCCTCAGTGTAAAACATATTATTTCTGCGGCGGCTATTGGTTTTTATGCCGACCGCGGCAATGAATTATTGAAAGAGGAGAGCCTTCCTGGAAAAGGTTTCCTGGCAGAATCATGCATTGCCTGGGAGCAAGCAGTTGATGAAGGAGAAAAGTTCGGCCTGCGGATTGTTAAATTTAGAACCGGTATTGTGCTTGACCCTGCCGGCGGGGCCTTGGCCGAAATTGCCCGCCCGGTTAAGTTTGGCTTGGGGGCAGCTTTAGGAAGCGGCAAACAATGGGTCAGCTGGATACACTGGAAAGATGTGCTAAACATGTACGAATTTGCGCTTGAAAATGAAAAAATAGCGGGCGTTTACAATATGGCCGCTCCTCATCCGGCAACAAACCTCGAATTAACTAAAGCCATTGCCCATCAGTTTAAAATGCCCCTTTGGCTGCCATCAGTGCCTGCTTTTGCCCTGAAGTTAGCCATGGGTGAAATGAGCGCCGCGCTGCTGGGAAGCACCAGGGTAAGCACTCAAAAAATAATAGAAGCCGGTTTTTCATTCGATTTTCCGGAATTGGAACCTGCACTCAACGATTTGTATGCCTAACACACCCGTCAGTATTTTTTGGTTTCGCCGCGATTTGCGGCTGAACGACAATTGCGGCTTATTCCATGCCTTGCAGGCTGGTTTGCCCGTAGTGCCTTTCTTTCTGTTTGATCGGAACATTTTAGATCAGCTCGAAGATCGTGATGATGCCCGTGTCAGCTTCATTCATCAGGAGCTGGAACTCATCAACCAGCAATTGAAAGAAATTGGCTCTTCGCTTTTGGTAAAATACAGTGAGCCGGAAAGAGCCTGGCAGGAGCTGCTTGAAGAGTTTGAGGTAAAGGCAGTGTTTACCAATCAGGATTATGAACCTTATGCCAGGCAGCGTGACGAAAACTTAAGCGAGTTTTTTAAAAGTAAAGGCATCGGTTTTCATTTGTTCAAAGACCAAGTGATTTTTGAAAAAGATGAAGTGGTAAAGGACGATGGCAAACCATACACCGTTTTTACGCCCTACAGCAGAAAATGGTTGCAAAAATTTGAACAAACAGGCCTTCAGGTTTTTCCTTCAGAGAATTATTTACTGCAATTTGAACAGGGGAATTCCAGAACTATTCCTTCATTGGAAAGTATGGGATTCAAACAAACCCTCCTCGAGCTTCCCAAAAAAGAATACCAAAGCATCATTTCAGCCTATGGCCAGAAACGTAATTTCCCAGCCATCAAAGGAACTTCCCGCATTGGTATTCATTTACGCTTTGGCACCCTCAGCATCCGCGAATTAGTAAAGAGCGGGCAAGCTTCCACTGATAAAACATGGTTAATGGAGCTGATCTGGCGTGAATTTTACTTCATGATTCTTTGGCATTTTCCGCAAACGACTCAAAAAGCGTTTAAACCGGATTATGACCGGATTGAGTGGCGAAACAATGAGGAAGAGTTTAAGGCCTGGTGCGAAGGACGTACCGGCTACCCGATTGTAGATGCCGGGATGCGTGAATTGAACGCCACCGGATTTATGCATAACCGGGTACGGATGATCACTGCAAGCTTTCTGACCAAACATTTACTCATCGACTGGCGCTGGGGAGAGGCCTATTTCGCCAAAAAATTACTGGATTACGAACAATCGAGCAATATAGGTGGCTGGCAATGGGCAGCCAGCTGCGGTAATGATGCTGCGCCTTATTTCAGAGTATTCAATCCCGCCCTTCAAACGAAAAAATTTGACCCTCAGTTACAATATATTCGCAAGTGGATTCCTGAATTAGAGGATCCGTTTGCTTATCCAAAGCCAATTGTTGAGCATAGTTTTGCCAGAAACAGAATTTTAGCTGTATTCAAGAAAGCTTTAACGAAATAGCTTGAATTACTGTACGTTCTTAACGTTGATATCGAAATCCAGACAAGAAAAGGGAGGAATAGTCCCGCTGCCTTGGAGACCGTATCCCAAGTGTGAGGGTATAATAAGTCGGATGCTTCCACCTTTTTTAATGAGCGGCAAACCCTCTTTCCAGCCTTCTACTAAATTGCCGAGTGTGAATGTGGCGGTTGTACCGGTATTTGTTTTATCAAATACCGTCCCATTGAATAATTTTCCCGTATACTCTAAAGTCAGTAAAGATAAATTGTTAATGGTTTCAACTCCCGTTCCAGGCTCTCCAACTTTGTAGTACAAACCTGAAGCTGTTTTGGTAAAGCCAGTCAAATTATTGGCTTCAATGTATTTGGTAATCAAATAATCTTCGTATTCAGGGAGTTTATCTGCAGTAATCATCGAAATGGTATAGTCGAGTGAACTATTCCCCGGAATGCCTCCGCTTCCTGATTTTCCAAACGCAAACCTCGAAGGAATAATGATTCTTAGGGATCCTCCTTGCTTGAGCAGCTTGCTTTTTATGATTTCGCGGATTGAATCAGGTCGAAAATAACCGAAAAAATCTGCGTAACGATTAACGAATGTATCAGAGGCACTGAACGATCCATCGAGTGATTTGACGGTATAAATGAGGGGGATCTTTTTTGAAAAATCAATATCCGGTCCTGATCCGGATTTAAGGACCTGATAAAAAATACCCGATTGATTATACTCTTGAACGGTAAGATTGTTTTTTTGGATGTAATCAGCTACCGACTTGGAATCGAGTTCTTCAATACCGGAATATTCTTTGGTACATCCTGCAAGCAGGACTGCAAATAAAATAAAATAGGGAAATACAGACTTTATCATCCTCAAATATGAACTACAAATTTATCCTTTTTAAGCTAAAAAACGTCAGCTTAACATTATTTAACAAAAAAGCGGTTCCGAAAAATCGAAACGGCTTTGGTTGATATTGGTTAGAGAGATCAATAACAGTATTTATTGGCTTCAATCAATTGTTTAGCGATCCGCTGACGGGCATCTTTTACATTGAAGGGTTGCACCTTGGTAAAACGGCGTAAGCCCACCAGCATCATGTTTAATTCATCACCCTCTGCGAACGAATTAAGCGCCTCTTTACCCGCCAAGTACACTTTATCAACTGCTTCGTGCAAGTAAATTCGCATGATGTCTAATTGACCCTGAACTGCGTCTTCGCCACGGCTTTGAACCAATTTCTCTACCCTGAGCAAGGTAGATTCTGCCACATACACATACCCAATGATATCGGCAATATTCATCAAGATCTCCTGCTCTTTCGCCAAACTCATCATCAATTTCTGAACCGCAGATCCCGCAATCATCAAACCGGCTTTTTTTAAGTTTTGCAAAATTTTCTTCTCTGCGGCAAACAAACGTTCGTCTTCTTCGCCGAATTCAGGGATAGACATCAGTTCTGAAGCCACCGCCTGAGCTGGTCCCATCAAATCCAGTTCGCCTTTCATGGCACGCTTCAAGAGCATGTCTACAATCAATAAACGGTTAATTTCATTTGTTCCTTCAAAAATGCGGTTGATTCGGCTGTCGCGATATGCCCGGTCCATCGGCGCCTCAGCAGAATAACCCATACCGCCATAAATCTGCACGCCTTCATCGGTCACGTAATCGAGCATTTCGGAACCCCAGACTTTCAGAATGGCACACTCAACTGCAAATTCTTCGGTAGACTTTAATTTGGCTTTGCCCGAGTCCATTCCCCCGGCTACCAAGGCATCGTAGGCATCGTCAATGTTTTGCCCGGCACGGTACCCTGCACTTTCAATGGCGAAATTACGTACAGTCATTTCCGCCAATTTGTATCGGATTGCTCCGAATTTGGAGATCGGTAGTTTGAATTGCACCCGCTCATTTGCGTAATTAATCGAGTGGTCGATTACCTTACGGGAGGAACCGATGGCAGCAGCCCCCAATTTGATACGGCCAATGTTTAAAATGTTCACCGCAATTTTGAATCCATTCTGACGATCAGAAAGCATATTTTCTACCGGCACCGCACAGTCATTGAAAAACACCTGACGGGTAGAGGATCCTTTGATGCCCATTTTGTGCTCCTCCGGATTCATCGTAATTCCACCAAAATCTTTTTCTACGATAAAAGCAGTCAGATTTTCATCCTCATCAATTTTTGCAAACACAATGAATATATCGGCAAAACCACCATTGGTAATCCACATTTTCTGGCCATTGATGATGTAGTGCGTGCCTTCGGGATTCAATTTGGCTTTGGTACGCCCAGAATTGGCATCCGATCCGGAGTTTGGTTCAGTTAAGCAATAGGAGGCTTTCCACTCTCCGCTGGCTAATTTCGGAATGTATTTTGCCTTTTGAGCCTCATTGCCATAGTACAAAATGGGCAAAGTACCGATACCGGTATGTGCCGAAATGGCGACCGCAAACGAGTGACCTGCACCTAAAATATCGGCCACCAACATGGAGGTATTGAAGTTTTTACCAAAACCGCCATATTCCTCCGGAATTGATACCGCCAATAAGCCCAGCTCTCCGGCCTTATCCAATAAACTCGGCATCAAGCCTTCCTCTAATTTATCGATACGCTCCAGATTAGGATAAACCTCTGCCTCTAAAAAATCTTCGCAAGTTTTTTTGATCATCAATTGTTCTTCATCAAACTCTTCGGGGATAAATACGTCCGCTGCTTCCGTTTCCTTGATGATGAATTCGCCACCTTTAATGGCCTGTTTTGTTGCTTTCATAGCTTTAAAATCTTATAATTAAACGTTATAATTTCTTATTAAAGAAGTTCGAAAATACCTGCTGCACCTTGGCCTGTCCCCACACACATGCTCACCATGCCGTATTTCTTGTTTTGTCGCTTCAGTTCATTCAGCACCTGAACGGTGAGCTTGGCGCCGGTACAACCCAGCGGGTGACCTAAGGCAATGGCTCCGCCATTTACATTCACCAGATCTTTATTTAATTCCAGTTTGTTTATAATGGCCAATGATTGAGAGGCAAAAGCTTCGTTTAATTCGATTAAATCCAGTTGATCTTGCTTCATCCCGGCCTTTTTTAAAGCCAACGGAATGGCTTCCACCGGACCAATACCCATAATCCGCGGCGGAACACCTGCCACCCCGTAACTAACCAAGCGGGCAATAGGTTGCACATTCAACTGCTTCAGCATACTTTCGGATACAATCAGCACGAATGCTGCCCCGTCTGAAGTTTGGGAAGAGTTCCCTGCGGTGATGCAGCCGTTGGCTGCAAAAACCGGTTTCAGTTTAGCCAATTTTTCGATACTGGTATCGGCACGGGGGCCTTCATCGGTATCAACCACATATTCGCGGGTTTTCTTTTTTAAAGTTTCATCTAAGTAATTTTCGGTTACGGTGATAGGCAAAACCCCATCTTTCAAATGTCCGTTTTGAATGGCCCTCACCGCCTTATGATGCGATTGATAGGCGAATTCATCTTGGGCTCCACGGCTGATTTCAAATTCTTTGGCTACCGCCTCGGCAGTTAATCCCATACCCCAGTACCAATCCGGGTGATGCTTCGCCACTTCCGGATTGGGCACCAATTTCCATCCGCCGAAAGGCATGCCCGACATCACTTCTACCCCACCGGCGATGATACAATTGGCCATTCCAGAGCGAATTTTAGCAACGGCCGTGGCGATGGTTTCTAAACCCGATGCACAGTACCGATTGACCGTTACGCCCGGCACTTTATCGGTATTGAGTCCCATTAAGGAAATCATCCGGGCAATGTTTAAGCCCTGCTCTGCTTCTGGTGTGGCATTCCCAACGATGACATCGTCAATTTGAGTGACATCGAGGTTTGGCACGGAGGCCACCAGGCCTCTCACTACTTCTGCAGCCAAATCATCGGCACGCATAAAGCGAAAAACACCTTTGGGGGCTTTGCCCACCGCTGTGCGGTATCCTGCTATGATATATGCTTCTTGCATCTGTTCAATATTTAGTTTCTCAAGGGCTTACCCTTGGTTAAAATACTCTGTATACGTTCTAAGGTTTTCTTTTCTCCGCAAAGCGATAAGAAAGCTTCCCGTTCCAGATCGAGCAAATACTGCTCAGATACAATAGATGGTGCCGATAAATCGCCGCCACACATCACATAGCCTAATTTCTCTGAGATCTTTTTATCATGCTCCGAAATGTAGTTTCCGGCAAACATGGAATTAGCTCCGGCGTACACAATACCCAAGCCAGATTTACCCAAGACTTTGATGTCTTTACGTCGAACCGGTTGTACATAGCCTGCATCAGCCAGTTCAATTGCCTTCGCTTTGGCATCTGCCAATAAACGGCTTCTATTGATGGTAATATCGTATTTGCCAGCTTGCAAATAACCCAAGTCTGCCGCCTCGGCACCCGAAGTGGATACTTTAGCCATCGCAATCGTCAGGAAACGATCTTTCAATACATTCTGATCGATTTGACCATCTTTCAACTCATCCGATACCCGAAGTGCAAACTCTTTAGTACCGCCACCCCCGGGAATTAAACCTACCCCAAACTCCACCAAACCCATGTAAGTTTCGGCATTGATCTGTACGTAGTCGGCGTGTAAAGCAAATTCGCAACCACCACCTAGGGTGAGGTTGTGCGGTGCCAAAACCACCGGAATAGAAGAGTAGCGTAAACGCATGGAGGTGTTCTGGAATGCCCGGATGGCCATATTGATTTCGTCCCATTCTTGCTCAATGGCGGCCATAAAAACCATTCCTATGTTGGCTCCGGCAGAGAAATTGGCTCCGTCATTTCCAATAACCAGGCCCCGGTAATCTTTCTCGGCAAGATCAAGTGCTTTGTTGATCCCCTGAATCACATCACCACCAATGGTATTCATCTTGGTATGGAATTCCAGGTTGATGATGCCATCACCTAAATCGGTGATGGTGGTGCCGCTATTTTTCCAGACGGTAGCTGTAGGGCGGATGGTATCCAGGATGATACATGCATCCGTTCCGGGAACAGTTTTATAGGTTTTTGTAGGGATGTCGTAATATTTTTTAATTCCGTTCTCAATCTTGTAGAAAGAGGTATGACCGGCAGCCAGCATTTCCTGCACCCAGGGAGCGGCCACGTTACCGAGAGATTTCATGCCTTCCAGAGCTTCTTTCAGGCCAATGGCATCCCACACTTCAAACGGACCCAGCTCCCAGCCAAAGCCGGCACGCATGGCATCGTCAATGCGGTACAATTCATCCGAAATTTCGGGAATACGATCTGAAACGTATTCGAATAAACCAAAGAATGAGGTACGGAAAAAGTCTCCGGCCCGATCCGTTCCTTTGGCATATGCTTTCATCCGGTCGCGAAGGTTTTCCATCGGCTTCAGCATTTCGAGCGTGGCCGATTTAATTTTTTCCTGCGGACGGTATTCCATGGTCTTCAGGTCTAGGGCGAGTATTTCACTCTTGCCATCCTCTCCCTTTACTTTTTTGTAGAAGCCTTGTTTGGTCTTGTCGCCCAGCCAGTTGTTGGCTTTCATTTTTTGGACATAGCCGGGCAACTCAAATAATTTATGGGCTTTATCATTGGGTAGATTTTGATGTAAGCCACCGGCCACATTGATCATGGTATCCAAACCCACTACATCGGTAGTGCGAAAGGTAGCCGATTTCGGCCGACCCAATACCGGACCGGTATATTTATCTACTTCTTCTACCTTCAAATCCATCTTTTCCACCAGATGCAAGAGCGCCATAATGGAATAAACTCCCACCCGGTTGGCGATAAAGGCCGGTGTATCTTTACATAATACGGTGGTTTTACCCAACAACTGATCTCCGTAATGCATCAGGAAATCAATAATTTCCGGATCGGTATCCGGGGTAGGAATGATTTCCAATAAGCGGAGATAACGCGGCGGGTTAAAAAAATGTGTCCCGCAAAAATGTTTTTTAAACTCTTCAGATCGTCCTTCGGCCATCAAATGAATCGGGATACCCGAAGTGTTGGAGGTGATAAGCGTACCCGGCTTGCGGTACTGCTCTACCTGATCGTAAACAATTTTTTTGATATCCAGGTTTTCAACCACCACTTCGATGGTCCAATCGCAGGAAGCAATATCCTTCATATTGTCTTCAAAATTCCCGGTGCTAATCCGCGAAAGCGAAGACTTGGTAAACACCGGTGAAGGATTCGATTTCAGAGCGCTTTGCAATGCGGTGTTCACGATGCGATTTCGCACGGAGGGATGCTCCAATGACAGCCCCTTGGCTTGCTCTTCTGAGGTCAACTCCTTGGGCGCAATATCAAGCAGCAATACTTCTAAGCCAATATTGGCAAAGTGACAGGCAATGCGTGAGCCCATAATTCCAGACCCCAATACAGCTACTTTTTTTATGGTTCTTTTCATATCCCAGACACTGGTTTATAGACAAACGTTAATTCATTAATGCGTTGGAGGAGGCTGATTAACTCCTGACGCTCTTGTTGTTTGAGATTTTTGTTCAAATACTGATTGAACTCTTTTACCACTTGCTTGGCCAGCTGTTTTTTTTCTCTGCCAAAATCGGTGAGGTAAATTCGTACAGATCGTTTATCCTTGGCATCCACTTTTCGATAAATCAAACCAAGCTCTTCCATATTGTTTAACATTCTCGAAAGACTCGTTGATTTAACGCCCAGTAAGTTCGCAATTTGGCTAACCGCTGTTCCTTCTTCCTGAATGTTAATGAGCGCATAACCCAAGGCCTGCGTAATTCCAAACGCCGACGCTAATTGATTGTAAGTATTGGCTATGTTTTGCCAAACAACTTTTAAGTGATAGTCTATGGTTTCTTCCGGCTTCATGTTTACTATGCAAGCATAACAAATCTACAAATTGATTATTTATTATGCAAGCATAACAAATATTTTTAATGAATTTGATGGACTGAAAATGATACCTTTGAAAAGGAAAACATCAGAAATGAAAGAAATAACGGTACAGGAATTAAAAAAGAAAATCGATCATCAAGAAGATTTTCAATTGATTGATGTGAGAGAAAGTTTCGAATACGAGGTTTCTAACCTGAATGGGCTGCATATTCCATTGGCAAATATTTTGATAGAAACAGCCAAAATTTCGACCGAAAAGCCGGTAATCATCCACTGCAGAAGTGGTGCCCGAAGTGCCGCGGCCATCATGCAGTTGGAAAGTCAGGGATTTAAAAATTTATTTAATTTAAAGGGTGGTATTTTGGCCTGGGCGGCCGAAGTGGAGCCCGGCATGCCTGTCTACTAAATATGATTTGGAAAGTATTGGCAAATGTGGGGCTTAATATCGGTCTGTTCAGCATGGGCATGAGTGCGTATTGGGCCTTTAAAAATGGTATTTACGGTATGTTAGCTGCAAGCATCTTCTC
>JBEDFI010000003.1:0-31371 GCA_041175245.1 Bacteroidota bacterium | reverse complement strand
CTTATACGTAAAGCAGGTGGAAAGGTTACAAAAAATGTAAAATATTTTCTCAAAAATTAAATTCCCAGACCAGGACGGTCGCTGAGCACCCATTTCCCATCCTTAAAATCAGGCATAGGAAATGGATTGTTTTTTGTTAGGAAAGGCCCATCTAAGTCTGCCCAGTCACAAAGGGGTGCCAGGGCGGCGGCAGCCAAAGTGGCGCAAGAAGTTTCACTCATACAGCCGATTAGAATTTTTAAATCTAACTCACGGGCTTTCTGAATCATCTGCCAGGCTTCGTACATGCCTCCACTTTTCATCAGTTTGATATTGATGCCATGATACATTCCCTTCGCTTTCTCTACATCGGTCAATCGCTGAATGGCTTCATCACCAAAAATTGGGATGGGACTATGTTCAGTTACCCAGGCATTATCGTCCCAATTGTTTTTATCCATGGGCTGTTCAATCAACAGTACGCCTTGCTCTTCTAACCAAAAGATCATGTCTAAGGCCTGATTTCGGTCTTTCCAACCTTGATTGGCATCTACAAACAAGGGCTTATTGCAAACCGAACGAATGGTCTCGATGAGGATCTTATCGGCCTCTCCTCCCAGCTTTACTTTGAGAATATGGGCAGGTTCCGCATCTGTTACTTTCTGTAAAATTACTTCCGGATGGTCCATACCAATCGTGATGGACGTCAAAGGCATTTGTTCAGGCTTTGAACCAAAATAGGTATAACAGGGCTTGGCTTCCAGCTTGCCTTTCAAATCGTGTAAGGCAATATCAATGGCGGCTTTGATATTGGGATTGCCGGGAGCAAGTTGATCCAAATAAGTCCTGACTTCAGCGAAGTCAAAGGGTGGTTTGAGCCAGTCGAGCCTTACTTTCGACAAAAAATCTGTCGCGGTAGCCACACTTTCACCATGATAGGGCACCATGGATGCTTCACCATACCCGATTTCTCCTTCCAATTCGAGTTCTAAAAGCATGAGCGGCGTGCTGCTGCGGGTAAAACCGGAAATACTGAAAGGATATTTCAGTGTTAACCCATAGGGTTTGGCGGTAATGCGAATGCTCATTTATGACCGAAAACTTACGCCACGAAGTAAGTGAAAAAATCCGGCAAACGCATAATTGCTTACCTTTGGCGCATGATAGAGCCTTTGTACGAACCTTTCAAAAAAATGGATTTCGGCTCCGCTCATTGCTTTTTGAGTGGCGAAAAACTGGAATCGGGCGATGAAATGATGCATGTTTTTCCCTTGTGGTTCATGCAGCGTTTCGACCTGGAAGACAAGGCCATTAAATTGCTCGACGAAAGCATCAGCTTGTATAAAGACATTAAAATCCCCTGTTCGGCAAAAGTGTACGCGGAGTCCATAGCCCCATTGGAACTGGAAGTCGAAAATGCATTTTCTGAAGGCTACGCAGCCCTCAAAGCCTTAGCAGAAGAACGACTGTTCCAGTGGATTGCTAAGTTGGTGTATGGCATCATTTATCATGAGATCAGGCAAGGCATGCGTCAGCAAATGGCGCAAGGTGAAGCCTTCAATCTCTCGGAGGCCATGGCCCATAAGTTCGGGAATCTGCACATCATGCTGCAATCGTTAATCAGAGCCATCGTTTTTGAAGAAAGAAATCCGTGGACCATCTGCTTGTTTCAGGTAGAACAGGAAGCTGATTTTTTCAGCTACCGCGATGAGATTAACACTTTAAGCTTTAGCCTCAGAGCAGCTGATTTCGGTATCATCGCCTGTTTGCAAGACAATGGCGCAAATGGTGCTTACCATCATGAAATCTTGAATCGGCTGAATGGGGAAAAGCTTAAGCCCATTCAGTTTGAGGAGATCTGTGCCCGATGCTTCTATTCAGCATATCTCTTTAACCGACTACCTGAATACACTATCATGCCAACTGAAGAAGCGGTTTTTATCGAGCCTATGCCGCTGCAAGGCATCAGCGCCAAGCCTATTTTCGATCATTGGGACAACAAAACGTATGGAAAGGTGCTCGAAAATTTCTGGAAACCCTGGGGGTATACGCTTTTTGAAATCATCCAGGATCCGGAAAAGCCGATGAGTTTTTTGTTTGATGAAGGACATCTCCGGCAAAATTTGCCGCTCTAAATGCTGCTGCCTGTCAACTGACCGATGAAATAAGGCACAATATCCGGATGAAATAGAACGGTGATCAATACGCCAGTCAAAGCTCCATAAAAATGAGCATCGTGATTAATGTGATCGCTGGAATTTCGTGAGGCATACCAGCAATATCCCAAGAACAAAAAGCCATATAAAACTGCGGGAATTGGAATCGGGATGGGCAAAATCAGCATTTTAGTCAGAGGGTAAAACAAAATATAGCTGAAAACCACCGCACAAACTGCTCCTGAAGCCCCCAGGCTATTGTACCAGAAGTGGTCTTTGTGTTTTGCAATAGAGCTCACATCACTCAACACCAAACTCAATACATACAGCAAACCGAACTGAATATGTCCCCATTCACTCACCGAAGCCAGCGTACGCTCCAACGGAAATGCAAAAAAGAAAAAGGAAAGCATGTTCATCAACAGATGTGTCCAGTCTTTATGAATCAATCCACTGGTTAAAATGCTATACACCCGCTGACCACGGCTTACGCTGTATGGATGCAACATGAATTTGCCGTATAACTCGGGATTGGAAAAGGCGTACACGCTGGTGATCACCGTAAAAAGGAAGATGATACTGGCAAGAGGGGTTTCTACAATATACTGTTCCATAATTTAATCAATTAACCTCCCAATCGGATACCGCATAAACGTTTTTTCCAAATAATCGGAACGACGATACACCCAATCCAATTGAGCAGCGCCGCTTTTATTAAGCTGCTCATTGCTTGCTTTTTCTGCTTCCAGTTGTTTTCTTAAGTCCGGATTTTTTTTCAGGATTTCAGCTCCTGTATCCTCAAATACATAATTGGAAAAATACTCTTTCTGGCCAAGTATGGAATCGAAGAAATTCCAGGCAAAAAAGGAATCTACCCCCTGTGGTTCCAGTGTTTCTACAATATAGCGGTTCTGCAGCTGGTTTACTTTCACGATATAATCACCGGCATAAAAACGTACTGATTGTTTCCGAGAATTAACTTTTACTTGTGTATGGAGGTAATGTCCTTCATAAGGTCTTGCCGGACTTTTATAATCGCTGATATAATACATTTCCAGATTCAGGAGCGTGTCTTTTTCTAATCTTTCGAGTACCACACCATTCAATTTGAGCAGATCGATCACTTTTTGCCAGGCTTGTGGAACTACATATGCCAAGGGGGCTTGAACGCTTAGTGTGGATTTATAATTTTTAAACCATGGAATATTTTTTTCAAAGGGCTTACTCCGGTCGTAGTACAAACGGGGCTGGCCGCTGATTTCACTTGCCTTTTTGCCAGCCTCATACCCTTTGAACAAAAAACTGTCTACTTTGCTATCATCCGGTTGCCAGCCTAAGGCAAATTCCTTTTGAGTGGCAGCTTTTGTAATGGCATTTTTGCGGACTTGAGCTAGTTCATTGCTGTGCTTTTCAGTAAAATTGATAAAACACTCCATCAGGGCGTAGGTAGCTTTTACTCGTTGTTCAAACGATTTGAGCATATGTGTTTCGGGCATATAAGCAATGGTTTGATGAAGTGCCGCATAACCGGTGCTGTAGCGGGGAGTTTCGAGAAAACCTGCAATCCCAGATTCAGGCGTTTCTCCAATATGATTCACATAGGGAGTCATTTCCAGCCCTTTTTCCTTCATCTGCTTAAAAAGAGAGGGCGTCAGTTTTTCGGTCATGAACCCAGACAAGATCGGACTCAGTTTATCCTTTTGTGTTTCGATCAGTGTCATCACGTACTGATAATCGGCGCCATTACTGGTATGATTATCCACAAAAATATCCGGTTGCCAGTTCGTAAAAATCTCCTGAAAGGAACGAGAATTCTTAGAATCCGTTTTAATGAAATCGCGGTTCAGATCCAGATTTTGTGCATTTCCTCTAAAACCATACTCCACAGGGCCATTTTGATTAGCTCTGGAGGTGGAAGAGCGATTTAAGCTCCCGTCGATATTGTAGATCGGGATGAAACAAAGCACCACATTCTCGGGCAGGGCGTTTTTTTTCAGCAGATCGCGTACCAGCATCATGCTGGCATCAATGCCTTCTGGCTCTCCCGGATGAATCCCGTTGTTGATTAAAATAATCCGCTTGTTCTGTTTGCGCAAGATGGCAGGGTCAAAAACTTTGTTTTTAGATAAAACCGCCAGGTGCAAAGGTTTACCCACATCGGTAGGACCACAGGTTAATAATTTCAATTGATCATACGTTTGATCTAATTGCCGGTAAAAAGAGATGGCTTCGGCATAGGTAGCCGTGGTGTTCTTTTCAGAATCTTTTTCAAATGGCGTGGTCTGTGCCCATAAGCCATTTAAAACTCTCGTGATTAATAGAAATGAAACAAGCAATTTCCGCATGTAAAGTTGTTATTTAAGTACCTTTGATACGTAAGAAGATCCATTACTCTCTACTTTTATGAGATAAAGACCATTTGCCCAGCTTACAGACGGTATCTCCGTAACATTGGATCGTTCAATTAGATTAACCGTTCGGTTATATATTTTTTTCCCTTGCATATTGTATACAGAAATTGAAGCTATTGGCTGATTAAAGTTCCGCAAATAAACTGAGAATTGGTCTTGTATTGGATTGGGTGATACTTTCACCATGTTTTCTTCTGAAGCATCATCATTTACACGCTGAGCGACATTATTCCTGCTGATCAACCAGTACTCCGGATCAATGATCACTGCATCGGGTACAAAACCTATTTTTCTGAAAAAGATTTCCCCGTTTTTCTGATTATCCACCACTACTGTGGTCTCTTGAGTAGCATTTTTGAATTTAAGAGCAACAGGCAGTTCAAAAAAGTCAACGGAGGGGTGAGAGGTGGTCTGACTCATTTTTATCCGGACGTGTTCATCCCCGATCGGTGTCCACTGTACCAGATAACTTGGATAGCCCTGACCCTTGTACCAATCTTTAAAAAATTCTGTCAGATCTCTGCCGCTGGCCTCCTCTAAATGTCTCTGTAAATCAATAGTTTTAGCAAACCCATAGTGCAATTTTGGATCATTTGCATAATTTTTGATCGCTTTAAAGAACACATCATCACCTAACATCCAACGCAACATGTACAATAAGTGCGAGCCTTTCCTGTAGGTGAGTCTGCTATTAAATATTCTGCCCACATTGGTGGTGTCGTCCACCCAAACAGATCCATCTGGCAGGGAGGTGATGGTATTTACTTGATTTTGGCGGTTTGCCAAGCTGATGTTACGCTGAATGGGCATGTATTTATCTTCCATATAAAAACTGGCCAAAAAAGTGGCAAAACCCTCATTGAGCCAAATATCTTCCCAACTTGCACAAGTGATTTTATCTCCAAACCATTGATGGGCCAATTCATGAGCTACCAAGCCTTCAGACAAATTCACCATAAATGAACCTGTTTGGTGTTCCATCCCTCCACCCCATCCAAATTGTATATGTCCATATTTTTCATTGAGAAAAGGGTAATCTCCAAAATGTTTATGGAAAAGTGCCATGGCAAACAGGGTATTGGTCGTTCCTTGCTGAAAGGCAGTCAGGCTTTCCGGATAGCAGAACGTTTGGATGGGGAGCAAATTTTTTCCCAGCTGGACGTTCGCAGTAAACTCTGAGTAATTAGTAATAGCCAAACAAACCAGATAGGTTGTTATAGGATAACGGTGTTTCCAATGCGTACGTTTTTTTCCATTTGCCAAACCCACTTCACTTTGACGTAGCCCGTTTGCAACGGCCTTATATTGAGCAGGATGAGTTATGAAGACGTCCATAGAATCGGCTTTATCATCCAAGCCATTTTTACAAGGCCACCAATCGCGACTACCGTATGGCGCACTCAAAGTCCAGACAATGGGCGTACCATTATGAGAAGAGTTTACAAATGACCCAAAGCCGGTATTTGGGGGGACCCCGCTGTACGTAATACTAATGGAATCACGCTTACCACTTGAAACCGAAGCCGGAAAATTTACTTGTATGGTATTGTTAGTGTGCTGAAAACTAAGTGGACTACTTCTTTGTGTGACTCCTTCAACCGTTAATCCGTTTATCAAATCGAGTGAGATCGCTGATGTATTTCGTGTAATGGTATAATACACCGTGACCTTACCACTCAAAAACCTGACCGCGGGGTCTATTTCCCACTCGCAGCGGTAGTAGTTAACGTCAAAATCAGTGCTACTGTTGGTAAACGAAGTTGTTGCTAGATTCTGATTCAGCTGATTGGCAAATCGCTCCCGTTCCATTGCAGCAATTTCTTCCAAATTGTGACTCACGATTTGCTTATCTTTTTGGGCGAAAGAGGATGAAAGGTTAATCGATAGGCCTAAAACCAAGATGACACGAAGCCATATTTTCATGATCAATAATTATTGTGATTAATTATTCATGAATATATGTTTTTTGCTTAAAAAACTCATCGAATTTTTAAATCGGCAACAAAAGCATGTAAATTTATAAAAACAGCATGGCCTGCTCTTTTCATGGATGCACTCAATCATTATCAATACACTGTCTTAGAGCGATTTCTCCGATATGTACGGATCGATACTCAATCTGATCCTTACTCCAAAAGCTATCCTTCGACAGAAAAACAGAAAGATCTGGGCCGGGTATTGGTAAAGGAATTGCTCGATTTGGGCATTCAGGATGCGCATTTAGATGAATTTGGATATGTGTATGCCACGCTTCCGGCCAACACGGATAAACAAGTTCCGGTCATTTGCTTTTGTTCGCATATGGACACTTCGCCCGATTGTAGCGGCACGGGCGTTAAGCCAATTATTCATAAAAATTATCAGGGTCAGGATTTGGTATTGCCGGATGATCCCAGCCAGGTTTTGCGGATGCAAGAGCACCCTGACCTTAAAAATCAAATCGGCAATGACCTGGTTACTGCAAGCGGAAGCACGCTTTTAGGTGCCGACAATAAAGCAGGCCTGGCTGAAATTATGGATGTGGTAAATTTCTTCGTACAACATCCGGAAGTAAAGCATGGTACACTCAAAATTTTGTTTACACCGGATGAAGAAATTGGCCGTGGGGTAGACAGGGTAGACCTGAAAAAATTAGGTGCCACTGTTGGTTATACCGTAGATGGCGAAACCTTGGGCTCTTTTGAAAATGAAACCTTTTCAGCTGATGGAGTGGTGATCAAGATCTATGGCCTAAGTTCGCATCCCGGTTTTGCCAAAGGCAAAATGGAAAGTGCCATCAAAATTGCTGCTGAGCTGGTTGCTCAATTGCCGAAAGATCGTCTGAGTCCGGAAATTACCGAAGCAAAACAAGGCTTTGTGCACCCGGTAGCCATTCGCGGTAGCGTAGAGGAAGCCAGTCTGGAATTTATTGTCCGCGATTTCACCGACCAAGCACTGTTACAACACGAAGAACTCCTGGAAACAACACTTAAAAAGGTAATAAAAGCGTACCCGAATTCTCGTTATGAGTTCAAGGTACAAGAGCAATACCGTAACATGAAAAAGGTGCTGGACCAATACCCGAAAATTGTTGAATTTGGGTTGGAAGCCATCCGCCGCACCGGAATTGATCCCAAACTACAAAGTATCCGCGGCGGAACAGACGGCTCCCGTTTATCGTTCATGGGGCTGCCCTGCCCTAATATTTTTGCCGGCGAGCATGCTTTCCACAGCAAGCAAGAATGGATTTCGGTGCAGGATATGGGAAAAGCCGTACAAAGTTTAGTGCACTTGCTCAGCATTTGGGAAGAAAAATCCTAATCAAAAGTTTAATTTAGGGACCTCAGATCTGTGGTCAAACGATTCTTGCTAATTGATGTTTATTAAAAGTTCACCCTTTTAATAAGAAATTATGCAAACATCCCCTATAAAAATAAACAGCTTAAAGCCGAACACCCATACATGTATCCCAAAAAACCTATTATGTTTCTCCCATCTCCGATGGAATTTTGTGTTTCAACGGCCTCAGCAATTATTTAGTCGTTTCTCGAAACATTTTAACACTTATTTTTTTGAGGAACCCATCCTCGATGCCGAGGATCGAGCCTACCTCACCTTAGAAAACATACAAAAAAATATCTCGGTAATTGTACCTCACTTACCCAAAGACAGTACTGCTGAGGAGCAATTACAGCTTCAAAAAGAACTTTTAGACCGGCTATTGGCTTCACAAAATATGGCTGAATTTGTGTTTTGGTATTATACGCCCATGGCCCTGCCTTTTTCTGAACATTGGTCTCCTCAACTCATTGTTTACGATTGCATGGACGAACTATCGGCCTTCAAATTTGCTCCAAAAAATATTGGAATACTGGAGAAAAAGTTATTTAAAAAGGCAGATTTAGTGTTCACAGGAGGGCTTTCACTCTTTCAAGCGAAGAAACATCTACATAGTAATATCTATGCGTTTCCGAGCAGTATCGAAAAGCGTCATTTTGAAAAAGCCAAAAAAGTACAAAAACCACTGCTCAACATAGGAATGCAGACGAAACTTGGTTTTTTTGGTGTACTTGATGAACGATTCGATTCGATGCTGATCGGCAAGCTGGCCGCTCAACACCCGGAGTGGCAGATCGAGTTGATCGGACCGGTGGTAAAAATAAATCCCGATTTGCTACCCACAGCTCCCAACATCCACTATGTGGGGCAGGTGGCATATAAAGCGCTCCCAAACTATCTGGCTGGTTGGGATATTGCCCTCATCCCATTCTTAATCAATGAAACCACCCGGTATATCAGTCCGACCAAAACACCTGAATA
Source organism: Bacteroidota bacterium (assembly GCA_041175245.1). GTDB lineage: Bacteria > Bacteroidota > Bacteroidia > Sphingobacteriales > Sphingobacteriaceae > JAIPAN01. Next base: position 22,526 of record JBEDFI010000003.1, on the reverse strand, counting down.
CCTGGCAGCGGGTAAGCCGGTAATCTCAACTCCAATACGTGATGTGGTACAAGCCTACGGAACGATGGGCTTGGTCTGGATCGGAGAAAATGCAACAGATTTTGCCTGGCATGTGCAGAAAATTCTAAGCCGTACCAAATCTGAAACCAACGCTTGGATGAAGGATGTAGATACCTATTTGTCCCGGCAATCGTGGGAACATACCTGCCAAGCCATGATGCATAAAATGAAGGAAACCCTCGAAGAAAAACAAATGATCTCGGTTGCCTGAGTACACCTGATTTAAAGAAATGAAAAAGTCGAACTTGGAGATTTGGGGAGGCTTAGAATGCACCATCAACCGGGTCGGAGATCAATATTATGTTCAGCTGGCCTATGCGGGGCACTGGGACCGCTCAGGAGATTTGAATCGGATTGCCCAACTGGGAATCAGCAAAATTCGCTACCCTATTTTATGGGAAAGGCACCAGGACAAACAACACGAATATCGACATTGGGAAACTACCGAACGAAAACTCCAGGAGCTGAAAGCGCATCAGCTGGATCCCATTGCCGGCTTAATCCATCATGGCAGCGGACCGGCATTCACCAATTTACTCGATCCGGATTTTGCAGAAAAATTTGCCGATTATGCCTATCAGGTTGCCAAACGATTCCCCTGGATCAATCACTACATTCCTGTCAACGAGCCTTTGACTACTGCCCGATTTTCCGGACTGTATGGTTTATGGTATCCGCATTCGCGGGATGATTTGAGCTTCGTCCGGATGCTAGTTCATCAATGTAAAGCAAGCATTCTGGCCATGCAAGCCATCCGCTCTGTTAATCCTCAGGCAATATGGATTCAGACAGAAGATCTGGGAAAAACCCATAGTACTGAAACACTGCGCTATCAGGCCGATTTCGAAAATAAACGAAGGTGGTTAGGTTTCGATCTGCTAATGGGGAAGGTAAACTCGCAACACCCGCTTTGGGATTATCTGAAATGGACCGGATTAGACCTCAAGGAATTAGACTTTTTTCAAGCCCAAAGTATGCGGCCAGCTATCATCGGCTTTAATTATTACCTCACTTCCGAACGCTTTCTCGATGAACGATTAAATCTATATCCGAAACATACACACGGTACAAATCATCTTCATGCGTATGCCGATTTGGAGGCGATCAGGGCTTGTCCGCATCAATTTTCTGGAATCAAAACCTTATTAATGGAGGCATGGGAACACCTGCAGCAAGACATGGCCATCACCGAGCTGCATTTGCACTGTTCGCGGGAGGAACAGCTCAGGTGGTTTTTGGAAAACTGGAACGCAGTAAGAGAATTGGAGACAAGGGGCATCCCCATCAAAGCAATTACTGCCTGGGCATTATTGGGATCATTCGGCTGGAACCAGTTGTTGACTGCCGGAAAAGGAATGTATGAATCCGGTGTGTTTGACATCAGCAGCGGATATCCAAGACCGACCGCATTAGCAAAACTCCTTAGACAGATTACAGAACAAAAGTCGACCCCACATCCGGTTTTTAGCCGGTCGGGCTGGTGGCATCGCCATCAGACATCCACACAAAAATCATCGTATGCTCAAAATAATCATTCGCCTGAATCGTTTAAACCCTTGTTGATTATTGGCAAGAATGGAACTCTCGGACAAGCTTTTGCAAGAATTTGCAGTCAAAGAGCACTAGATTTTAGGGTGAGCAGTCGGGAGGAACTGGACATAACGAATAGATTCAGCATAGAGAAAATGATCGAAACCTATCAACCTTGGGCCATTGTGAATACGGCCGGCTATGTTCATGTAGACCATGCCGAACAAGATCCTGCGGCTTGCTTTATGGCGAACACACAGGGAGCTGAGAACCTGGCAAAGGCATGCGCCCGGCATAAAATTAAATTGCTGACGTTCTCGAGCGATCTGGTGTTTGGAGGGAATAAGCGCAGGGCATATTTGGAGAGTGATCCGGTAAGTCCGTTAAATATTTATGGACAAAGTAAAGCCCTGGCAGAGCGTCGGATGTTGAAAGCATATCCGAAGGCATTGATTGTTAGAAGCAGCTCATTTTTTGGACCATGGGATGAGGCAAATTTCGCTTATCAGGTAGTTCAATCACTGCGAAAAGATGAACGGGTGCTGGCAGCCAAGGACGTGTTCATTTCACCCACCTATGTTCCTGAATTGACAGAAAGATGCCTGGATTTGCTACTGGATGAAGAAAGTGGGATCTGGCATTTGGTCAATCAGGGAATGCTCAGCTGGGCAGACTTCGCAGAGGATATTGCTGTGAAAGCCGGCTATCCCCGATCGGCAATTACCAGAAAAAGGGCGCAGGAACTGGGCTTCAAAGCCATCCGGCCGGCGTTCAGTGTCCTACAATCTGAGCGGGGTGCCAATCTAGGCAGCTTAGAACAGGCACTCAGCCAATTTTTCGAGCACTTATCCATCCGACATCTAATTCAATAAAATATGGAAAACTTATATATTTCCGCATCAGCGGTGGCAGGCCAGGGGCTGTTTACATCCATTAATATCCGTCCGAAAGAAGTGATCTTTCGCTTCGATGGAGAACATATTTTTCATGAATACACGCCCGAATTTGCCATACAAGGCCCCAATTGGATCGGGGTGGGCGATCGGGAATGGATAGTGCCTAAACCCGGCAGTCCGGTACTTTACCTGAATCATTCCTGCAAGCCAAATGTATTTATCAATAAGCACAAAGAAATTATGAGCTGGGCCTTAATTCCGGCTCATAGTGAATTATTTTTAGACTATTCGAGCACGGAGCTTGATCCCTTTTGGTCGATGAAATGTACTTGTAAATCCCTGCATTGCAGGCACATCATCCGGAGTTTTCCGCATTTGCCCTTGGTTACCCAATTGCAATACCGGCCTTACATTAGCCGGGTGTATTGGGACCGCGAAAGCCAGAAGAGCTTTAAATAAAAAAGGCCATCTCCACGGACAGCCTTACAAAATCGTCAATCAGTTTAAGCTTTATTTTTCCTCCTCACGGGCGTCCTCGTTTACGTGTCCTTCTGCAATTTCTGTTAACCTCATATCGGCTGTTTTCTCCTCCTCCAGGCTTTCTCCCAGAAGGTCTATGACTTCATCGTCTAATTCCAGGACGGTGGCCAGCGTTTTCAGGGTGCCGTAGGTGGCAATTTCATAATGTTCAATTTTTTGTGCTACAGAAATCAAGCCCGCATCGCGGGTGAGGGTGCCCTCTTCCGTGTCTTCAATTTTTTCTTTCCCTTCATCCACGATTCCATCTATGCCTTCACAGCGCTTACCAATGGCCCTTTTATCGATTAGCTGAAAAATTTCCTCCAAACGTTCTACCTGCCCTTCTGTTTTTTCAAGGTGTTCCATAAAAGCCATCCGGAGATCATCGGAGGTTGCTGCCTTTGCCATTTTAGGCAAATGTTTAACAAGGTGTTTCTCCGCCCAGTAAATGTCCCTGAGCTCTGACACAAATAATTCAAATAAGGCCGAATCCTTGATGTCTATTTCTCCTTGCGGAGTATTTCCTGATTTATTTTTCATAGCTATACATTTGATGTGCTGAAAAAACAACCGGAAACAAAAAGGGTTTGAGAAAATTCTAATTTCTGAACAAAAAATGCGTGGATAATGCTGCATGAATAGGTACTGCGACTACCCAACCGACAACATACACCCACGCAAAAATTTTCACGTTTGCCTGTAGAATGAAATACGTCGCAGGTAACTTCCCAAACAAGTGCATTTTTTGACACCTGAGTTTGTTTACTCTTTACAAAATTAATAAACAATTAAAATAAATAGAAAATTTATTTCTATAAAATTAATAGTAAGAGACTACGAAAAAAAGATAGTGGGGGATTAAACTCTTTTTGGAACAGCTACTAAATTACTGGTAGCAACCGCAAGTAATTTGGCAGATTGATTATACAATTCTGCCTGCACGTAAATCACCGTTCGTCCATTTCGGATCACTTTCGCCTTGGCAATTACTTCATCACTTACCCGGGCACCCTGTACAAAATCTACAGATAAATTGATGGAAACAAACGGAGAATCTTTATCTAAAGTGGCTACCGTAGTACCAATTACATCATCCAACATGCCAGAGATCACTCCACCGTGGAGCAGGCCATGCGGGTTGGTCATATCAGGCCGTACGGTAAACCGGATGCTAAGCTCACCGAACTCCACTTCTTCTAAAATCCCATCCAGCCAATGTGCAAATGGCGAAGGACTATTTTTGGTTGATTTGCCGATATGCGATTTTAGCCAGGCGAGTTTAGGACGATCCATGGGATGATTATTCAGGCTTTTTTGCCCAGTTGTCTTTTAAGGTAACGGTGCGGTTAAATACCAGTTTGCCGTCTGTTGTATCAGCATCCAAGGTAAAATAACCCTTCCTGATGAACTGGTAACCCTTACCGGCCTCCGCATGTTCCAGATCGGGTTCAATGTATGCAGTTGGGATTACCTGCAAACTGTGCGGATTGAGGTAATCTTTAAAATCACCTTCCTCGCTCGATGGATCTTCTACCCGGAATAAGCGATCGTATAATCTGACTTCAGCCGACTTGGCATGTGGAACACTTAGCCAGTGGATGGTGCCTTTCACATGAATACCGCTGGTATCGTTACCTGATTTAGATTCAGGAATGTAGGTACAATGAATTTCTGTTACCTTGCCTGTTGCGTCCTTCACAAAATCATGGCATCGAACAATGTAGGCATGTTTCAATCGGACCATGAGACCTGGACCTAATCGGAAGAATTTCTTTGGTGCTTCTTCCATAAAATCTTCACGCTCTATCCATAATTCTTTGCTGAACGGGATGGCTCTCGATCCTTCTCCACCTTCCACTTCCGGATTATTTTCGCCATGTAGTAATTCTTCCTGGCCTTCGGGGTAATTGCTAATCACTAATTTAACCGGATCCAGAACAGCCATCCGGCGCCAGGCGGTTTTATTTAAATCTTCACGAATACAAAATTCGAGCAAGCTCATTTCAATCAGGTTCTCCCGCTTGGCCACGCCAATACGATCGCAAAAATTACGGATACTGGCAGGCGTATAACCCCTACGTCGCAGGCCGCTAATGGTAAACATTCGCGGATCATCCCAGCCATTTACATGCCGCTCGTTCACCAGCTGCAGCAATTTGCGTTTACTCATGACGGCATAATTGATGTTCAACCGTGCAAATTCATATTGCTTGGAAGGGAAAATATCCAATTGCTCAATAAACCATTCATAGAGCGGACGGTGTGGAATGAATTCGAGCGTACAAATAGAATGGGTTATTTGCTCAATGGCATCGCTTTGTCCGTGTGCAAAATCATACATTGGATAGATACACCAGTTATTTCCGGTACGATGATGGTGTGCATGCTTAATGCGATACATCAAGGGATCGCGGAGATGCATATTTGGCGAAGCCAGATCAATTTTGGCTCGCAACACCTTGGCACCATCCGCATACTTGCCCGCCTTCATCTCTTCAAATAATTGCAGATTTTCTGCCACGCTACGATCGCGGTAAACAGAGGGAATTCCGGGTTCGGTTGGGGTTCCCTTTCCAGCTGCAATTTCTTCAGCAGTACTGTCGTCAACATAGGCCAGACCTTTTTGTATCAGCGCCACCGCAAACTCATATAATTGATCGAAATAGTCGGAGGTATACAGTTCTTGTGCCCATGTAAAACCCAACCATTCGATATCTTTTTTGATACTTTCCACGTATTCGGTTTCTTCCGTAACCGGATTGGTATCATCAAACCGCAGATTGGTTTGACCGCCATATTTCTGGGCAAGACTAAAGTTTAAGCAGATGGATTTGGCGTGGCCGATGTGCAGGTAACCATTCGGTTCTGGCGGGAAACGGGTAAGCACCCGGCCACCGTGCTTGGCATTTTTAAGATCCTCTTCAATAATCTCTTCCAAAAAATTTAATGACCGCTCTTCACTCATGACTTTTATTCGTTAACATAATAATATACGGGAGGTTAAAATTAGTAAAAATACTGTGTTCTCGATTTTATTTTATGTGATGAGACCCGGTTTCGAGAATCTGTTTTTGTTTTTTTTAAGTATTTTTGGACACCAATAAAATAGCTTTTGAAAAGACCTTTACGTGTATTAGTTGCGAAAGTTGGGCTCGACGGCCACGACCGTGGTGCCCGCATCATAGCCACTTCCTTGAGAGATGCAGGAATGGAAGTGATCTATACCGGTCTGCGTCAAACCCCCGAAATGGTGGTAAATACTGCTTTGCAGGAAGATGTGGATGCCATTGGTGTTTCTATTCTTTCTGGGGCACATATGACCGTGTTTCCGAAGCTGATTGACCTGATGAGGACAAAAGGGTTGAACGATGTATTGCTGACCGGCGGTGGCATTATCCCCGATAGCGACATGAAAACGCTGCATGCAATGGGTGTGGGAAAACTGTTCCCTCCCGGAACGCCTACCACTGATATTGTAGAATATATCCGTACCTGGGTGGCAGAAAACCGTCCGTTTTAATATTTAATCTTCCTGAAAAATGACATACGAAAACATCCTGCTCGAAAAAAAAGATCGTGTATTATGGCTTACCATCAATCGCGAAAGCAAATTAAATGCATTAAATAAAGCTACACTGGCCGAATTACATGTTGCCCTTACCCATGCTTTTCGAGATGAGGAAGTGGGCGGAATCATTATTACCGGAGCCGGCAGCAAGGCTTTTGTGGCCGGGGCCGACATTGCTGAGTTTGCTGACTTAAATGAGGATGAGGGCCGCATCTTTGCACAAGAGGGCCATCATAAAGTGTTCGACATTATTCATGAAAGCGAAAAACCGATCCTTGCGGCCATCAACGGATTTGCTCTGGGCGGTGGCCTCGAACTGGCCATGGCCTGCCAACTTCGTATTGCAGCCGATTCTGCAAAATTAGGGTTGCCGGAAGTAACGCTGGGGCTCATTCCGGGCTATGGCGGCACTCAACGTTTAACTCAGCTGGTGGGCAGAGGCCGTGCACTCGATTTGATCTTAACAGCCGACATGATCAGTGCCGATACTGCCCTTGAGTATGGCTTAGTAAACCAGGTGGTGAGCGCTGAAGATCTCCTGAATAGCGCTGAAGAGAAAATGCGAAAAATCTTAAGCAGGGCTCCACTTGCGGTAGGAGCTGCCATACAGGCTGTGAATGCCGCTCTCAAAGACGGTATAAACGGCTTTGAAACAGAAATTGATCAATTTGCCCGCTGTTTTGATACCGAAGATTTTAAGGAAGGCGTGGCCGCATTTTTAGAGAAGAGAAAAGCCGATTTTAAAGGGAAATAAGTCTTTTTTTGTAGCTAATTTATTCATTAGAGGGCGTAAGGCTACTAATTTATTTTAGTATATTTACTAAAAGACTTCGGTCTTTATGCAGCTCGCTCCCGCGATATTCCATCTACTAACGCTACCTACTTATGAAAAAGATCCTAATCATCGACGATGAAGTTACCATCGGCCAATTACTTTCTAAATTTTTAAGCCGTAACGGTTTTACAGTTGAAACAGCGAACAGCGGTGCTACCGCCATGGAGCTGCTCAAACAACAATTCTTTAATCTGGTTTTATGTGATTTCAGGCTGAAAGACACCGATGGAAGAGAAATCCTGAAAGTAATCAAAACTCAATATCCGGCAACGGGTGTCATCATCATCACGGCCTATTCAGACATCCGATTGGCGGTAGAACTCATCAAGATGGGTGCCTACGATTACATCAGCAAACCGCTCTATCCCAATGAGATCCTCAATACCATCAATAAGGCCTTGGCTACTCAAGAAGCTTTGTCTGCAACGGAAGTTCTACCTCAACATCCTGTTCAGCGAACGGTAAAAAAACAAGTACAAGACTCTGGAATGCCCGAAGATTATATTGTAGGGAACAGCCCTGCTTCTAAAGAACTGATGAGACAGATTGAATTGGTTGCACCTACTAATTACAGCGTGATTTTATATGGCGAAAGTGGTACCGGGAAAGAAGCAGTGGCCAAAAGCATCCACTTGAAAAGTAAGCGAAAAAATCAACCATTTGTAGCGTTAGACTGCGGCTCACTGACCAAGGAATTGGCTGCCAGTGAATTTTTCGGACATGAAAAAGGTGCTTTTACCGGAGCCTTGAGCACCAAAATTGGTCATTTTGAATTGGCCAACGGGGGAACCTTGTTTCTGGATGAAGTTGGAAACCTGAGTTATGAAAGTCAGGTGGCCTTACTCCGTACCGTTCAGGAACGTAAAGTACGGCGTATTGGCAGTACCAAAGAGCTCGATTTGGATGTTCGCATCATTGTAGCCACCAACGAAAATTTACCTCAGGCAATAGCGGAGGGTCATTTCAGGGAAGATCTTTATTATCGCTTTAATGAATTTATGATCCAACTGCCTGCATTGAGAGAACGGGGCGATGATCTGTTGCTCTTTGCACAAAATTTCCTGATGATGACCAACAAGGAACTAGGCAGAGAGGTTAGCAGATTTTCTGATGAAGTGCTGGCCCAATTCAGTGCCTATCCATGGCCGGGCAATATCCGGGAGCTCAAAAATGTGGTACGCCGGGCTGCCTTATTATGCCAGGGTGATGAAGTGCAAGCAAAGGACCTCCCACTGGAAATTTCAGCCGGCCAGCATCCGCCGCGAAGTATTGAACACAACACGGCATTCAAGAGTATGGGGCATCCCTCGGATTTGAAGAACATCGCACACGAGGCCGAGTACGAAACAATTATGAATGTATTGAAAGAAGTGCGCTTCAATAAAACCAAAGCCGCAGAAATGCTTAAAATTGATCGTAAGACTCTTTACAATAAGATGAAAGCCTTCAGCATTAAATAACGAACACAATAAATCTGGTCTTTTTTCGTAATAGGTAGGAATAGTTTTTATCCTAAAAAAATATCGATACCTATGAAAAAAATAAGATTAACGCTCACATTGCTTGGTCTGCTCGTACTTGGATTTAATTTAAGTGCCCAGGAAACTCACCACACGGATAGCCTGTTAAAAACCCGAAATAAACCCCCTTTTACGCTGTTTAAAGGCCAAAAACCCTACCGTACCTGGTCGGTGGGTGTACATACCGGTGCATTGGCTCCCGTTGTTTTTGCTCCAGGTAATTATGATTTTTCGAATTGGGAGGTAAATATTGGATATGGGCTCAGTGTACGTAAACAGCTTGCCCATTCGTTCGGATTGGAGTTTAATGCCACAGCCGGAAAAATTTCAGGTAGCAATAAAGACCTTCTCAATGGGATTGGTTTTGGATTAAAATCGTACGAGACCAGTATCTATACCAGCAGCATAATGGGAGTAGTGAATGTAGCCACACTCGATTTCCTGAGAAAAGAGAACTGGATCAATTTCTTGGTGAAAGCCGGCTGGGGACAATCGGCCTTTTCGTATACACAAACTGACGAATTTGATATTACTACCGATTATAAAGGCACCTATGGAAAAAGCGGCACCGAACAATTCCGCTATGAATCATTTGTGCCGGTAGGTGTGGGTGTAAAATTTAAAATCTCCGAACGGATGCATTTCGACTTGGGTTATACCATGCATTTCTCAGGCAGTGATTTCATAGACGGACTAAAAATAAACCGGACCTCTCCGGATAAGTTCTCCTATGCATACAGCGGTTTAGAATTCTCGCTGGGTAAGAAAAATCGGCCTGCGCTCGATTGGGTAAACCCGGTTTCGATGATGTACGATGATTTATATCTCAGAAATGATTCGGCTGAACTGGCAGCACTCCGAAAACGAGTGAGTGTATTAGAGAAAGATGTGGACGATTTAAAATGCGACACCGACTCCGATGGGATCGGTGATTTATTTGACAAATGCCCCAGCACGCCGCGGGGTGTAGTGGTAAGCGGTTCGGGCTGCCCACTAGATACCGATGAGGATGGGCTAGCTGATTATCTGGATAAATGTCCGCTGGTTAAAGGCCCAAAAACCAATAATGGTTGCCCTGAAGTGGCCAAAGCTGCCGTGATCAGCCGGCCAAGTATCCAGCTAAGTGCGGAGGAGCAAAAGATTTTACAGGATGTTTTTGAAAATCTGGAATTTGCCACCGGTAAATGGATCATCAAAACAGTTTCGTATCCTTCACTCAACAAACTGGCCACCTTGCTGATTACCAAACCGAATTACAGTTTGAAGATCAGCGGGCATACCGATGCCGTGGGCTCCGAAAAAGCGAATCAAACACTTTCTGTAAATCGGGCCAACGCGGTAAAAAGCTATCTGGTAAAAAAAGGAGTATCCAAAAATAAAATAGAAGCCCGTGGTTTTGGAGAATCACAACCGGTTGCCGACAATGAAACCGAAGAAGGCAGACAGCGCAACCGAAGGGTAGAATTCAATATTTTTTAGGCTGAGTGCGATCCTGTAAATCCTATCCCCAAGCAGGGATAGGATTTTTTTATGCAGAAACCTTGATTATCTTTAGGTGTTTAAGGGGCGATAACCATACCAGCACATGTCAATTTATAATTTAAAGCAGCGTAACGCCATCATTTTATGTTTACTCCTTGTATTGGGAGGGTTTATCCTGTATTCGCTACGAATTATAGCCGGAGCCTTGCTGAGCACACTGGTTTTATATACCATTTTCAGACCGGCATATCTCTTTTGTATAGGCAAATGGAAGATCAATAAAGTGCTTACCACACTCGGCATCATGCTCATTTCCTTATTGATGATCGTTTTCCCTTTTTTGGCCCTTAGCATGATGGTTTTGAACAAGATTTCGGGGTTTCAGCAAAACCCGGAGGCGATTAAAAACCTGATCATGGGCATTGAAAATTACATCGGCTCAACCTTCAATATTCCGCATTCGCTCGATCTCTTTATTGGCAAATTGGATGATTATGCAGCCAACTTATTTCCGGCTGTTATCGGCGGTGCTGCCGATATTTTCATTGGGGTATTGATCATGTACTTCTTATTATTCTTCATGTTCACTCAGCACGAAAGTTTCGAGAAAGGCCTGCTGAAATATGCCCCCTTTAAAGAACACGATGCCATTAAATTTGCCATAGAACTACGCGACACCACCTATTCAAATGTATTGGGGCAAGGATTTATTGCACTAGTACAAGGCAGCCTGGTAAGTGTGGGATTTCTTATTTTCGGGATACCTGACGCGATTTTTTGGGGAGTGATTTCCACCTTTTTATCTTTTTTGCCCGTTGTGGGAGCGCCCTTCGTATTCATTCCGGCTGCACTCATTCAGCTTTCTAATGGCAACGATACGGCAGGCTGGGGACTGCTGCTGTGGGGATTCATCTTGGTCATCAATATTGATAATGTGATTCGGCTGATCATCGCCAAAAAAGTGGCCAACATGCATCCCATCATCACCGTGATCGGAGTGGTGATTGGGATCCCGGTTTTTGGAATTCTTGGCCTGGTATTTGGGCCCTTATTGTTATCTTATTTCATCCTCACCTTTAAGATTTATGAACGAAGTTATCATGCCTCGCACAAAGAAGAGTTTGAGAAAGAAGGGATTAAGGAACATCTGTAAAGAATTTCTAAACACTTTGAAAATTGGCTTGTTGAAGAAAGAACAAGTATTAAATAGAGAACAACATGAGCGATAATTCAAAAATTGTAGTGGCCCTGCTGGCTGGAGTAGCGGTGGGTGCAGCCTTGGGAATTCTTTTTGCCCCAGACAGTGGCTCGGAAACCCGGGACAAATTGAGCAGATCCCTAAAAGATCTGGGAGAGCGTATTCAGGATCTGGCGTCGGATGGAATGGAAGATTTGAGCGAAACCGCTGAAAAAGTGAGTAATACGGTAAAGTCTAAGATCAAGAAAACACAGGATACGTTTAACGAAGCGGGTAATCAGGCCGGAGTTTAATTTAAAATCCATTGACATGGAAGAGCAGAGAGCCGAGCAGGAAAGTCTGATCGAAAAAATCAAAGTATATATCAGCCTACGTGGTCGTCTGGCTGTCTTGAGTACGGTAGAAAAAGTCGCAGAATTGTACGCAGCTAGCGTCAGCAAGCTCCTGTTGGCCTTCTGCTTTATCATGGCCTTGATATTTGCAAGTTTAGGCTGCGCATTGTGGCTGAACGAAATCTATAACAGCACTTGGATGGGTTTTTGCATGCTTGCTGGCTTTTACCTCTTCTTATTTTTCATCTTATGGCTGATCAAGTCTAAATGGATCGAAGAGCCGCTTATGGACCAGATGGTGCAAAAAATGCTCAGCGAGAAAAAGAAAGAACAGGATGGAGAATAATCAAATCAGGAGCATCGGCGATTTACGTTCGGAGATTACCCGTTTACAGGGAGAAGTCAGTGTACGCGAAGCAGAGCTGAAAGAAGATTTTCATCAGATATCGGAACAAATTAAGGCGCCTTACCGGATTCTTCAAGAAGTTGGGAGCTGGCTTGGAATACGTGAAAAAGGGGTCGATAAAAAGAGTGATTGGTTCAGTTCCATTGCCCAACTTGGAGTGCCCTATCTGTTAAACTCCTTGATTTTCAGACGTTCCGGTTTTTTGGTAAAAGCACTCATCGCTCTGGTTTCACAAAAGGCGGTGTCGGGCATTACGCTTGAAAAGATGACTGATTGGATAGAAAAACTCACTCGGTGGATTAAGAAAGAAAATAAATCGGAACAGGAAGGCTCAGCAGACACGCAGACAAAACCTTAGTATTATATTTTTCCGCTCTCCAGATCTTTGTAAATATCTTCGATCAAGTCTTTATTGCGTTCGTAAATCACTTTACGCTTTAAGCTCAATTTCGGGGTCAGTTCGCTGGCATCAATGCTCCACTCTTTGGGCAGCAACTTGAACTTCTTCACTTGCTCCCAACGTCCAAAGCCTTCGTTGTAACGATCTACTTCCCGTTGGTATTTATCGAGCACTTCCGGATGCTGAATCATTTCAGCTGCAGTAGTGTACGGAATTCCTTTCTTATCGCACCAGGCAGCCAATGCCAGAAAATTCGGTACGATGAGTGCAGAAGGGAATTTTCTGTTTTCGCCTACTACCATCACCTGCTCAATGAGAGCCGACTCTTTCAACTTGTTTTCAATGAGTTGAGGGGCTATGTATTTACCACCGGCAGTTTTGAAAATCTCCTTTTTTCGGTCGGTGATTCTCAAGAAACCGCCTTCAATAATCTCCCCAATATCTCCGGTATGGAACCAGCCATCAGCATCAATTACTTCTGCAGTTAAATCTGGACGATTGTAATACCCCTTCATGATATTGGGCCCCTTACACAGAATCTCTCCGTCTTCAGCAATTTTTACTTCCACATTCGGAATGGTTTTACCCACGGTGCCAAAGGAGGCTTGATGAGGATCAAGGCGATTAAGACTAATCACCGGTGAAGTTTCCGTCAATCCATACCCTTCCAGAACTGGAATTTGGGCAGCCCAAAACACCCGGGCTAAACGAGGCTGAAGCGCTGCCCCGCCCGACATGAGTGTTCTCACTTCACCCCCCAGGGCTTCCCGCCATTTGTTGAAGATCAGTTTATTGGCGATGGCCAGCTGAAATTCATACCAGGGTCCGTTTTTACCATCCAATTCGTACTTTAAACCTAATTCCAAGGCCCAGAAAAATAAATTCTTTTTGATACCGGTCAGCGCCGATCCTTTTTCGACAATGCGATCGTAAATTTTTTCGAGCACACGTGGTACCGTAGTAAAGCCGTGCGGTTTAACCTCTTGAATATCAGCCATAACGGTCTCTATACTTTCAGCATAATATACGCTTACCAAAGCATAACAGTTCATGTAAAAAACCACCCGCTCAAAAATGTGAGAAAGGGGCAAGAAACTAATCACTTTTTCAAGACCTTTCGGGTAGGCACTGAGCGTATCGGTCAAGTTGGTGACTACATTTCGATGCGTTAACATCACTCCTTTGGGCGTTCCGGTGGTGCCCGAAGTATAAATGAGGGTAACCAGATCTTCCGGTTGTACCTGATCACGATAAGCTTGTAAATTGATGTTGGATTGTGCCCGTCCAAGTTCTCTTAACTCCCCCAGAAAAGGTGCCTCCTTACCTTCTTCAAAGGCATATATTTTCAGATCTAAACCTAATTCAGCCCGAATGGCGGTTAACTTCTCTACCAATTCGATTGATCCGGCAAATACCAATTTTATTTGTGCGTCCTGAAGGATGAAACGAATATCATTTGCAGAAAGTGTAGGATACATTGGTACCTGGGTTGCCCCGATTTGCATGATAGCAAAATCACAAATATTCCATTCTGGCCTATTGGCTGACATAATGGCCACCTTTTCGTCTTTCTTGATTCCTAAGGCAATCAACCCCTTACTGGTCTCGTCTATGGCTTGAATAAACTGACTCGGACTATACGTAATCCACTTTCCATTACGCTTACCGGCCACCAATACTTCCCGGGGAAAATACTGAAGAACATGTGGCAAGAGGTCATGAACTCTGGTTAGAACGGACATAGGTTGATCAAATGATAAATAAAAGTTGCACCACCAATATAGTAAAAATCGACTAAATCCTTCACCTTAATGCTAAAAAACAATAGTTTTTTAACCCTCCACAAAATTTATTATAGTTGATTGATCAAAAAATAGAGTGGCACTAAATTTGATACGAATGGCGGAAAAAACTTATGAAGAAACTATTTGTTTATACTTTATTCGTCCTAACTCTTGGCCTGCTGAGCACATCGGTTCAAGCTCAGTACAAGCATGCCTTGGGCGGACGATTTGGAACTGCCAATGGGATCAGCTTTAAAACCTTTAATGGTAAAAACGACCGGGCCTTAGACTTGATTTTGAATTTCCAGTCTAAAAACGATTATTCCTATTTCCGATTTACAGGATTATATGAAATTCATCAAAACATAGAAAATGCCGATGGGCTGCGTTGGTATTACGGTTTTGGCGGAACCTTGGGATCGAGAAACTATAAACCCACCGATGATAATGAGTTATTACTGGGCATAGACGGAGTAATTGGCTTGGATTACAAATTTAATGGAGCACCCATTAATCTCTCCCTGGACTGGAAACCTACTTTGGAAGTGGCACCAAATACCGGATTAAATGCCGAGGGACTTGGGCTTTCGTTTCGATTTACCTTTTAAATCTCATAAAAAAACCCTCCGTTTGGAGGGTTTTTTCTTAGAGCTTGAGCCATCTTTTACGAAGGGTTAATTGTTGTTCACTCGGGTTTTCAATACTGACAATCCGATATTTAACGGCTGGATTTCTCATCAGTTTCACCGGCAATTGCTGCTCCATTCCATCTCTGATAATTCCCAACTGCAACTGATCGCCTATTTGTTTTGTAGCGAAAAACTTTTCTGACTCACGGGGAGCGAATGCAGCCTTTTCGCCATCTATTGTTTTTAGTTCATCATTTACATTTAATCCAAATTTCCAAGCCGGACTATCTCTAATTACACTGGTTACCAGCAATTTACCATCTCTTGCCGTAAATGTAGCACCCAGGTAGGCCTCATTTTTTTGGGCGTTCTCATCAATCACTTCGTAGCCTGTATAGCCTAGATACTTTTTATAATCAACAGAGGCTACACCGTATACATAATCCTCATAAAAACGATTGAAAGAGATACCTGAAACGTTTTCCACCATGGCTTTGAACTCAGCATCAGTATACCCACGATTGAGTTTTTGGTAATATTGTTCATACACTGCCCTCAACACCTGATCAAGTCCTTTTTGAGCAGTTGTAGCATGTAAAATCTCTAAATCCATTAACATGGCGATTAAGGCACCCTTATCGTAATAAGAAATCGTTGAATTTCTCGAATTCTCATTTGGCCGGTAATATTTAATCCAGGCATCGAAACTAGATTCGCTTGCAGACTGGAACTTGTAGCCGGGTTGATTATCAATGAGACTCATTGAGGAGGCCAGAATTTCTAAATATTTATCGGCAGTATAAAAGCCTGCTCTTCTCACAAAAAGATTATCATAATGCGCCGTAAATCCTTCGGCGATCCAAAGGTTGTTGGTATAGTTTTCCGCTTCATAATTAAACGGTCCCAGAGCGGCCGGGCGCATTCGTTTCACGTTCCAGAGGTGGAAATACTCATGCGCCACCAGGCTCAGAAATCCCTTGTAGGTATTTTCATTGGTATAGCCCATCCGGCTGGCGCCCAATACGGTAGAATTCAAATGTTCTAAACCTCCGCCGCCATTAGCATAGTTGTGCACAATAAAAACATAATATTTATTCGGATTGACCCCAAAAACTGCTGTACATTCTTCAACAATACGGGCCATATCTTTCTTCAATCGTTCTTTGTCATAATTGCCACCACCGTACATGGCAACCTCGTGTCTTACTCCGGATGCCGTAAATTCAAAAATATCCTGGTTACCAACCTCAATGGGAGAATCAAACAGCACGTCGAAATTGGGAGCAAAATAAGTAAACGGTTTACCAGCTACCGGTTCTAGCCCCGTAGAAACCTTCGACCAGGTTTCAAATGGCTTGATGCGTACGGTAGCAGATTGATTGATTCCACCATCCGGATACATGAAAATACCTGTTGGCGATAAAAAGGCATGAGCCGCATCTACAAAACTGGTTCTCACCGATATTTCAAAGGCATACACCCGGTAATTGATCTGTATCTGGTTTTGCTTGTTGGTCTGAATTCTCCAGGTGTTTTTACTAATTTTTTCTGCAGGCAAGGCTTTCCCCTTTTCATCAGACGCTCTAAATCCTTCCACATTTTTTGCAAACTCTCTGATCAAGTAAGATCCAGGTGCCCATACAGGCATTTTTACGTCCACATAAGATTTCGTATTTCCGGTGATGTGCATTTGCACATCTGCATAATGCGCCTGTGGCTCAGTAAAGGAAACTTCGAATGCAATGCGGCTCTGTGCAGCAACCGTACCAGCTGTTAATGCCATAAATAGTAGCGATAAGGTGAATCTGACTGTTACTAATTTTTTCATGAATGATAGTTTAAAACAAAAGTACTTTTTATCTCGAAAATCAAAAATGATGCATGTTTAAAAGCTGTAAATTATTAGATACACATCCGTTTATTTAAATCCAAAAGGATATTTTTGCACACTCTGATAACAGCTAAATTCCTAATAAGACTTAAATTTTTAGATGAAAAAAAGAACCCTCGTTTATCTGATCCTCAGCCTCCTACTCGGTTCAGCCATTGTATACAGGATTATTAAAAACAAGCAAAATGGCGGCCCGCAGCAAAGCGGAGGCAAATCAGGGGGTAGAAATGGGACTACGATGCCCCCTGTTAAAGTGAGTGGTATAATTGTTTCCTACAGTGAATTTACCGATCAATTATCCGTTATTGGTACCGTTGAGGCAAACGAACAGGTAGATGTAAGATCGGAAGTAGCTGGTTTAGTAAAAGGGATTTATTTTCAGGAGGGAAGTACCGTAAGTAAGGGACAACTCTTGGTAAAAATGAATGATACCGAATTGCAAGCGCAGCTAAAACAGGCCTTAAGCCGGGAAAAACTGGCTGCTGAAACTGAATCAAGGGCCAAGCAATTGCTCAAAAAAGAAGCCATCAGCCAGGAAGAATACGAAGTGGCCTTTGCGGAGCTAAGCAGCCTGAAGGCTCAAACTGAACTTATCAGAGCCCAATTGTCTAAAACATCTGTACGAGCCCCCTTTAGTGGTCGCATCGGCTTAAGAGCCATTTCGGTGGGTGAATACCTGACTCCCTCCAGTAATATTGCAAAACTAACCAATGCCAATCCGGTAAAAATTAGCTTTTCCATTCCTGAAAAATATGCCGGACAGGTGAAGAAAAATACCACCATCAGTTTTAGTACGGCCGGTTCGCAAAAGAAATTTGAGGCTAAGGTCTTTGCCATTGAGCCGAGTATTGAGTCCAGCACCCGTACCCTCCAATTGAAGGCCTTGGCAAATAATGCCTCGGGCGAACTTCTGCCGGGAACCTTTGCAAAAATCAGTCTCAATCTGGAAAGCCTAAAAAATGCCATCCTCATCCCTACTCAATCCATCATACCCGTTTTAAAAGGGAAAAAAGTGTTTATTACTGAAAATGGATTGGCCAAAGAAGTACTGGTTGAAACCGGCTCTAGAACCGATAAAAGTGTGCTGGTGCTTTCCGGGCTAAAACTTGGGGACACCGTTCTAACCAGTGGGATGATGTCCTTAAAAGCAGAAAGTCCTGTCAAAGTAAGCCTAATCAAATAAGCATGAGTTTATCCAGCACCAGTATAAAGCGCCCGGTACTCGCTATTGTGATGAACCTCACATTGGTTCTATTTGGACTGATTGGTTTTCATTTTTTAGGCGTACGAGAATATCCTTCCATTGACCCGCCCGTGGTTTCTGTCCGGACCAATTATCCGGGAGCGAACGCTGATGTAATCGAATCTCAGATTACAGAGCCGCTTGAAAAAGCAATCAATAGTATTGATGGGGTAAGAAATATTTCTTCTTCCAGCAACCAGGGATCCAGCAATATTAATGTGGAGTTCAATCTGGGTAAAGATCTCGAGGAAGCCGCTAATGATGTCAGAGATCGAGTTTCACAAGCGACCCGTTCACTCCCTAAAGATATTGACGGTATTCCGGTAGTGTCAAAAGCGGATGCGAATTCGGAGCCTATCATTTCTATGACCTTAGAGAGCGATGTGCGCAATCAATTGGCCATCAGCGATTATGCAGAAAATGTGCTGGCACAGCGCCTGCAAACCATTCCGGGTGTAAGTAACGTAAACATCTGGGGGCAAAAACGGATTGCCATGCGCTTGTGGATCGACCCCGCCAGGATGGCAGCCTACCGAATTACGGCACTGGATGTTAAGAGTGCACTCGACAAGGAGAACATTGAGCTTCCCTCCGGCAAAATCACCGGCGAATCGACCGAATTGACCGTCCGTACACTTGGGAATCTTTCGAGCGAAGAAGATTTCAATCAGCTCATCATCAAGAACGATGGAGTGAACATCATCCGCTTACGCGACATCGGATCTGCTGTAATTGCTCCAGAAAATGAAGAAACCATGCTCCGTAAATCGGGCAAACCCATGGTTGCCATGGCAATTGTTCCGCAACCGGGTGCAAACTATCTGGATATCTCAACCGAATTTTATAAAAGATACGAACAGCTGAAAAAAGATCTGCCAAAGGATTTTAAACTGGATATTGTGATAGACTCTACCCTGTTTATCAAACAATCCATCAACGAAGTGGCAGAAACATTGATTTTATCACTGATCTTGGTGATTTTAATCATTTACCTCTTCTTTCGTGACTGGAGCATTGCCATTCGTCCGCTCATTGATATTCCTGTGTCTCTGGTCGCTACCTTTTTCATCATGTACCTTTTCGGGTATTCAATCAATGTACTTACTCTGCTGGCGGTGGTATTGGCCACCGGTTTAGTGGTAGATGACGGAATTGTTGTGACGGAAAATATTTTCAAAAAACTGGAGGAAGGTTATTCTCCTGTTGAAGCAGCCATAAAAGGTTCCAATGAAATTTTCTTTGCAGTAATCTCTATTTCGATCACCCTGGCGGCTGTATTCCTTCCGGTAATCTTTTTGGAAGGCTTTGTTGGCCGGCTTTTCCGGGAATTTGGAGTTACGATTGGTGCAGCTGTACTCATTTCTGCCTTTGTTTCTCTCACATTGACCCCCATGTTGAATGCCTACCTGATGAAAGGGCATCAGCAAAAGAGCAAATTTTATGATTTAACAGAACCTTATTTTGTGAAGATGACAAATGCCTACCAGCAATCGCTGGAGAAATTTTTAATGAAACCAGGCAGGGCCTTCATCATCTTATTCGGCTGCCTGGCCATGATTGGTTTTTTCTGGGTGCTTCTACAAAAAGAAACCTCTCCTTATGATGACCGGGCCGCCATTAACATGCAAATTTCTGCTCCGGAGGGTGCTTCTTATGAGTATACTGACAATTTTATTCTCAAGCTATCTCAAGTGGTGGAAGATTCCATCCCGGAAAAAAGAATCCAGTTAACCGTTACCTCTCCCGGATTTTCTGGAAGCGGGGCGGCCAACACCGGCTTCGTCCGCTTACGCTTGGTGGAGAAAGACGACAGAAATCGCTCCCAGGCTGAAATTACGGACTACCTCAGTAAGTTGACCAAGGGATTTTCAGAAGCAAAAACCTTCGTTGTTCAGCAACCCACCATTTCCGTAAACCGCCGTGGGGGCTTGCCCATCAACTACATCATCCAGGCGCCAAATTTTGAAGGTTTACGCGAAAAATTGCCTCAATTTTTGGAAGCCGTTTCTCAAGATCCAACCTTTACTGTGAGTGATGCTAACTTGAAATTTAATAAGCCGGAAATTAACCTGTCAATTGACCGGGAGAAGGCCAAAAACCTGGGGGTATCTGTTTTAGACATTGCGCAAACACTTCAATTCGCATTGAGCGGACAGCGCTTTGCCTACTTCATAATGAATGGGAAGCAATATCAGGTGATCGGCCAGTACGAACGGACTAACCGAAATGAACCCGCCGACCTGACCACGATTTTTGTGAGGAATAATCAGGGTGAACTCATCCAGTTAGACAATCTGGTAAAAATGGAGGAGCTGAGCAGTCCGCCACAGTTGTACCACAACAACCGGTTTATATCAGCCACAGTATCGGCTGGCCTTGCTCCGGGTAAAAGTATTGGCGATGGCATAGATGCCATGGATCGCATCGCTGAAAAAGTATTGGATGACCGTTTTTCGACCGATTTGGGAGGTGAATCGAGAGATTTTAAAGAAAGCTCATCGAATACCCTGTTTGCCTTCGGACTGGCACTCTTGCTGATCTATCTGATTTTGTCGGCCCAATTTGAAAGTTTCATCGATCCGGTGATCATCATCCTCACCGTGCCCATGGCTGTTGCCGGAGCCTTTTTTTCGCTTTGGTTATTCGGACAAACCTGGAATATTTTTAGCCAGATTGGCACCATTATGTTGATCGGTCTGGTGACCAAAAACGGGATCTTGATCGTCGAATTTGCAAATCAGCTGAAAGAACAAGGTCTCCCAATACCGGAGGCAATCAGGAAGGCTGCCGAAACCAGACTACGGCCAATTTTAATGACCAGTTTAGCCATTGCCCTGGGTGCTCTACCCATTGCACTGGCCATTGGAGCAGCGGCTAAAAGCAGAATGGGAATGGGGATCGTAATTATTGGAGGGACTTTGTTCTCCTTGGCCCTCACATTATACGTTATTCCGGCAATTTATCAGCTCTGGTCAAGACCTTTCAGAAATAGCGCCATTAAACAAGCATCATGAAAAAAATTACATCGATCTTTGTTCTGTTTTTAGTCTTTTTAGTGGGTCTGGGGGTTCCTTTGCTCGCCCAAGAGAAACTTATGCTGAAAGATGCCTTGGAAATCGCCCTAAAGAACAATTACGATATTCAGCTTAGTAGCAATCAGGTTAAAATTTCAAAAAATAATGTAAGTCTGGCCAATGCCGGAATTCTCCCTAGCCTTAACGCTAACTTCTCAAATAACAGAAGTATACAGGATAGCAAGCAAACACTGGCCAATGGCACCCAACAGGAACGGGAAGGTGCCCGTAATACCAACACCGTGTATGGTTTCAGTCTCAACTGGCGAATTTTTGATGGAATGGGGATGTTTGCCAGCTACGAACGCTTGCAAAAACTTTCAAAATCTGATGAATTGAGCTTCCGGATAACCGTCGAGAACACGATTGCCAATGTGATCAATACGTATTATGATCTGGTAAGACAGTCGCAGCAGATCAGTACCCTTAAAACGGCCCTCGAAATTTCTCAACTGCGTTTGAGCAATTCCACCAACCGCTTTAAAATTGGCAAGGCCTCCAAGCTGGAAGTATTGGCCGCCAAAGTAGATTTGAATACAGATACCACAAACTTATTGCGCCAATTAGATGCGTACAAACGGGTACAAATTCAACTGAACGAATTGCTAGGCAGAGACATACAGACTTCCTTTAGTATTGACGAAAACATCCGCATTGCAGAGAATCTGAACTATTCTGAATTAAAAGATTTGGCAGAAACTAAAAATCCAGCTTTACTGCAGGCAAGTATTGAGCAACAATTGGCCCGTTTAAACCAGAGGCAGGTGAGAGCAAATCGCTATCCTGGAGTTAATTTCAATACCGGCTATAATTTCAATAATTCCACCTCGGCCCTGGGTTTTGCCCGCGAAGCCAGCGGTCAGGGTATCCTAATGGGTATCACCGCTACCATACCTATTTTCAACGGCTTTTTGCAAAGCAGAAACGAGAAAAATGCATCCATTGGCATGGATAACTCTGCACTGCAATACAAGCAAACACAACAACGGATTGCTGCTCAATTTCAGATTGCTTACCAAACCTACCTTACCAACTTAGCCTTGGTGAAAATGGAAAAAGAAAACCAGGAGATCGCCAAACAAAATCTGGATATCTCCATCGAAAAACTACGTCTGGGCAGTTTAAGTACCGTTGAATTTAGAGAAGCTCAGCTTAACTT
>JBEDFI010000002.1:0-32293 GCA_041175245.1 Bacteroidota bacterium | reverse complement strand
CCATAATTACATATGGGGTTGAATGCCTTAGCTGCGGAATTTGCTATAGTAATAGAAATGGGCATGTTAATGAAATGAAACCAAAAGATTTTTTTGAAAATATAGCAGATAAAAAATGGTTATATATGCTCTATGAGGAATCAGATGTGTTAGGTGACCATTTTAAGAATTTGCAAAAAGACAAATCAGAGCTTTTGAAGGGTAAAAACTTTGAATTAAACAAAAAATACGGCTTTAGAAATAAATTAGAAATCAAAAGGGTGTTCGAATTGATTGATAGTATAAATAAGAATTTAAAAGAAAGTTATACTAGTGATTCAGAACTTGGGGAAGTATGGAAAGATTATGATGATGTTGTTGCTAAAAATACAAAACGTTCTATTGAAAGGCTAAAATCAATTGGGGCAGATACATCTCATTGGGATACTTTTGCAAAAAAATATGGTATAGATGTGTCCCAAACTAAGTTTGTTAGCAATGCTGAAACAACTGAGCTTTTAACATTGCTTAATAGCTTAATGAACAAATAAGTTATGATGTTTTTTAATAGACATTCTTCCCAAACACCCTCATACTTAAAGCAGCAACTTCGATAGTCGTCATAACCCTGAGGTCGGCTTTCGATCCTGCTCCCCGCTACCACACAATCAAGACTTTACGAAATATCGTAGAGTCTTTTTTGTTGCTGCCTAAAAATTCTAAGGTGATCCTCCTTTACTGAAGAGACAAGTTCTTTTTGTGAAGAATGATCTCATGGTTCTACGAGCTAACCATGACCAAAAATCAGGCCGGCTAGTATATCCGTTCAAAAAAACGAGAACAATATTTGTAATTGTCAATGCAGTACAGCATATTTGTTCGCAATGAACAGACATACAAACAATTGGTGGTGGCTTAAATTCTCTTCTGGGGTAATTTGAGGCTATTACTATTGTCCAATAATACTTAACCCCGGCATCGTTCGGGGTTTTTTATTTTTCAACCATGAGCAAAATAGAACTGGAAACAATCTGTACCACACATCTGGCCGATGTGCACACCCCTGTGGGTATTTACCTACGGCTGCGGGATCGTTTCAGAGATACCATTTTATTAGAAAGCAGCGATTATCATGCAACCGAAAACAGTTATTCTTTTATTGGTGTAAACGCGATTGGAGGTCTAGAAATATGTAATTATAAAACCCTTGAGTTTAAATTGCCCGGCGAGGAACCCGAGCAGCGATCTCTGGCAGGCAGTTCAGATTTGAATGAGTTGCTCCAAGAATTTATGGGCTATTTCAAGGTTTCGCCCCCGCCACATTCTGCTGCTAAATTTGCGCAATCACTGTATGGGTATACCAGCTACGATGCCATCCCCTTTTTCGAAAAAATTGATACTAAGACCCCGAAGCTCAGTATCCCCCCCATGCGTTACCGGCTTTATCAGTATGTCATTGTGATTAATCACTTTAAAAATGAATTAGTGATTTGTGAAAACAAGATAGCCGGATTAAGGAGTGAACTCAAGGTACTGGAAGCCTTGATCAAAAGCAAAGATGTTCCGGTTTATCCGTTCAGCAGAGCAGGTGCTGAACAATCAAACATGAAGGACGATGACTATTTGGAAATGGTTAAAAATGGGATTCAGCATTGTCACCGTGGAGATGTCTTTCAAATTGTTTTAAGCCGCCGGTTCGAACAATCATTTATTGGAGACGAATTCAATGTTTACCGGGCCTTGCGCAATATCAACCCTTCTCCCTACCTCTTCTTTTTTGACTATGGAGATTATAAATTAATGGGCTCATCGCCCGAGTCGCAAGTAATTGTTAAAGATCAACAGGCCAGGCTGCATCCCATTGCTGGTACCATTCGGCGCAGTGGCGACGAAACCGAGGAACGGCGGCTAGCGGCACAGCTTCAGGCTGATGTCAAAGAGCAAGCCGAACATGTCATGCTCGTCGATTTAGCAAGGAATGATTTAAGCAGGGTATGCACCGGAGTAGAGGTTTCGCAGTTTAAAGAGGTACAATATTATTCCCATCTTATCCACCTTGTGAGCGAGGTGAGAGGGGACGTGAAAAGCGGGCTTAATCCCTTTGAAGTGCTATCCAAAACCTTCCCGGCAGGAACGCTCAGCGGAGCCCCCAAATACAGGGCCATGCAACTTATTCAGGATTTGGAGCCCGATGCCCGGGGGTATTACGGTGGTTGTATCGGCGCAATTGGCCTGAACGGCGATTGCAACCACGCCATCATGATCCGTACTTTTCTGAGCAGAAACAATACGCTCCAATATCAGGCCGGTGCAGGCGTGGTGGTCAAAAGTATACCCCAACATGAACTGGAAGAAGTAAATCATAAACTAAACGCCTTGAAATCAGCCATCATACAAGCCGAAACTATTTCCTGAAACATGAAAATTTTAGTCTTTGATAATTATGATTCCTTTACCTACAACCTGGTGCACCTGGTAGAAAAAATTACCGGTAAAGCAGTACAGGTTGTTCGCAACGATGAGATCTCGCTGGACTTGGTCGAAAATTATGATAAAATCATCCTTTCTCCCGGACCTGGCATACCTTCTGAAGCTGGGCTGCTCCTGGCCCTCATTGAACGCTATGCCCCGAGCAAGTCAATTTTAGGAATATGCCTGGGCCATCAGGCCATTGGGCAGGCCTTTGGAGCGGAGTTAATCAACCTCGATACGGTATACCATGGCATTGCCACTCCCATTCATCAAACAGAAATTCGTACTTCAATTTTTGAGGGCCTAGCCCCCAGTTTTGAAGTAGGACGTTATCACAGCTGGATGGTTGCTGAAGAGTATTTTCCTGCCGAATTGGAAATTACAGCCAGAGATGAACAAGGTGCTATCATGGCTTTAAAACACCGCAGTTACGATGTGGAAGGCTTGCAATTTCACCCGGAAAGTGTGCTTACACCCGATGGAGAACTGATTATCAAAAACTGGTTAACACGATGAAAGCAATCTTAAACCATCTATTCGAGCATAAAAATCTGGACAGATCACAAGCCAATAGCCTGATGATGCAATTGGCAGAAGGTCGTTTTAATAATTCTGAATTATCGAGTTTGATAACCGTTTTTTTGATGCGGAGCATCAGTATCGATGAATTAATGGGATTCAAGGACGCTTTGCTGGAACTTGCGCTCGAGCCAGAGCTGGAAGAATACGGAGCTATTGACATTGTGGGAACCGGCGGCGATGGCAAGAACACCTTTAACATTTCAACCCTGGCTTGCTTGGTGGTTGCCGGTGCTGGATTTAAAGTCAGCAAACACGGAAATTACGGAGCCTCCTCCATTAGCGGAGCCTCCAATGCCATGGAATTTCTGGGCTATCGTTTTAAAAATAAATCGGATGAGTTGCGCAAAGAAATAGACCAAACTAATTTCTGCTTCCTGCATGCGCCGCTTTTCCACCCGGCATTAAAAAATGTGGCCTCCGTTCGTAAAGAATTAGGCTTCCGGACCATTTTCAATATGCTTGGCCCCTTAGTTAATCCAGCTAAGCCGGCCTGCCAACTCATTGGGGTTTACAACTTAGAAATGGCTCGTATTTACAATTATTTGTTACAACAGGATAAACGTCCATTTTGCATCGTACATAGCCTGGAGGGTTATGATGAAATTTCCCTCACCGGAGACACAAAAATGATTACTTCTTCGGGGGAGCATATTAAATCTGCCATTGAATTAGCAGGAATTGTGGTCAAGCCCGAAGAAATTAGCGGTGGCAAAACAGTTGCCGAATCAGCCCGGATATTTTTGGACATCCTACAAAACGAAGGGACACAGGCACAAAAAATGGTAGTACTGGCAAATGCAGCCAGCGCCCTGCTGCTTACCGGAAGCTTTACAAGTTACCAAGATGCGTTTGCTGCGGCACAAAAAAGTTTGCTTTCTGGCAGTGCATACCAATGTTTTAAAAAATTAATCGACCTGCAATAAATGACTATTCTGGATCAAATTATCGCACAAAAACACCTGGAACTGGAACGGTGCAAGCGCAGTGTAAGTACGGCCGTTTTAGAAAAAAGCCCGATGTTCAGCCGTGAATTAAGCTCGCTGAGCAGCTTTGTAGAGGATCCTCAGAAAACCGGAATTATTGCAGAATTCAAACGAAAATCGCCTTCTAAAGGTACCCTAAACGATCGTTCCAAGGTATATGAGGTGTGTTCGGCCTACGCTCAGCACGGTGCCTCAGGACTTTCAGTATTGACCGATGAAGCTTTTTTCGGGGGCAGCTTGAGAGATCTGCAGGCTGTACGGTCGTTAGAAGTTCCATTGTTACGAAAAGAATTCATCATCGATGAATATCAAATTTTGGAAGCCAAAGCAAACGGAGCCGATGCCATTCTGTTAATTGCCGCTTGTTTATCCGCAAAGAGGGTAAAAGAATTGGCCCGCTTCGCAAAGAGCTTGTCCCTGGAAATTTTACTTGAATTGCACACCGAGACCGAACTGGATCATCTCTGCCCGGAGGTAACGCTGGTGGGGATCAATAACCGGAATCTGAAAAATTTCGAAGTTGATCTGGAGCATTCCATTCGTTTGGCCGAAAAAGTGGGGAATCACCTTAAAATTGCGGAGAGCGGCATTCGAAGCCCCAAAGACCTCCTGGAATTAAAATCTACCGGATTTCAGGGTTTCCTGATCGGGGAAGCGTTCATGAAACAAGCAGATCCGGGTGTCGCTTTCGCCGATTTTATTAAGGACTTAAATGCTGCATCATGCAAGTGAAAGTATGTGGCTTAACCGAACTTGCCCAGGTGCAGGAACTGGACGCTATTGGTGTACAAATGGCCGGATTCATTTTCCATCGCGGTAGTCCAAGATGTGTATTAAGCGGTAAACTTAGTGCCCAGGACCTAAAATCTGCACCCCTGGGTTTGAAAAAAGTGGGCGTTTTCGTGAATTCGACCGAAGATGAGATTTTAACTCAGATAGATGCCTTCGGCTTAAATTTGGTGCAGCTCCATGGGGAAGAATCGCCTGAATTTTGTGCCAGATTAAATGGACAGATTCCTGTGATTAAAGCCATCGCTCCCAAACCGGGGTGTAATCTATCGGACCTAACGGAAGAGTTTCAGGAACACGTAGATTACTTTTTGTTTGACAACCAATCTGCGACGCAGCAGGGTGGAACCGGAGAAAAATTCGACTGGAGTCTGATGGAGTTATTGGCATTAAAAAAACCTTTTTTATTGAGTGGCGGAATTGCCCCGCAAGATGCCGACACACTTAAACACTGGCGCCTTCCAATCAAGCCCTGGGCGGTAGACCTGAACAGTCGCTTTGAAACGCATCCCGGAAGGAAAAATATCATACAAATTGAACAGTTTATAAATGATTTAAAATCATGAGCACAAACAGTATTTTCAGCTCGCCAAACGAAGCGGGTTATTACGGATCTTTTGGTGGAGCATTTATTCCTGAAATGCTACATGCTAATGTGGAAGACTTGCGTCGGCGTTATTTGGCAATTACCGCCGAACCTGATTTTCAGAAAGAAGTGGAAAGCTTATTGAGAGATTATGTAGGACGACCCACTCCCTTGTTTTATGCAGAACGTTTAAGCAAGGAATTCGGTACGCAGATTTTTCTGAAAAGAGAAGATTTATGTCATACCGGAGCGCACAAGATTAACAACACCATTGGCCAGATTTTACTGGCGGAGCGATTAGGCAAAACACGGATCATTGCTGAAACGGGCGCAGGGCAGCACGGTGTGGCCACCGCGACAGTTTGCGCATTGAAAGGCCTTAAGTGTATTGTGTATATGGGCGAAAAAGATATTGAGCGCCAGGCTCCGAACGTAGCCCGGATGCAGATGCTGGGTGCCGAAGTACGACCAGCAACAAGTGGCAGCAAAACACTTAAAGATGCCACCAACGAAGCCATCCGCGATTGGATAAATCATCCCACCGATACACACTACATTATTGGCAGCGTAGTGGGGCCTCACCCTTACCCGGATATGGTTGCACGTTTCCAAAGCATTATCAGCAGAGAGATCAAAGAACAATTGCTGGAAAAGACGGGGCATGCTTTACCCAGCCATGTAATTGCCTGTGTAGGCGGTGGAAGCAATGCTGCCGGTGCATTCTATAATTTTTTGGAAGATGAGGAGGTTAAAATCATTGCGGTTGAAGCAGCGGGGCATGGTGTACATACTGGCATGAGTGCAGCAACTACGCAATTGGGTCGTGCAGGAATTTTGCATGGAAGTAAAAGTTTGGTCATGCAAAGTACCGACGGACAGGTAGAAGAACCGTACAGTATTTCGGCTGGGCTGGACTATCCGGGTATAGGCCCCATGCATGCTCATTTATATGAAAGCGGCCGGGCTCAATTTATGAGTGCTACCGATGAAGAAGCCCTGAGGGCCTCCTTCCATTTGGCCAAAACCGAAGGTATTATCCCGGCCTTGGAAACCGGCCATGCCTTCGCTGTATTGGATCAACTTGAGTTTACACCGCAAGACCGGGTGGTGATATGCCTGAGCGGCCGGGGCGACAAAGATTTAGCTACATTCATGGAACACCTGGAGGATCAAAAATGAGTAGAATAAAAAATCTGTTTGAGCGAAAAAAAGAACGTGTATTAAACGTCTATTGTACCGCCGGCTACCCGAAGCTGGATGCTACTCTGAGTGTTATAAAGGCTTTGCAAGCCAACGGGGCCGATTTGATAGAGCTTGGAATGCCCTACAGCGATCCGCTTTCAGACGGGCCGGTCATTCAGGCGAGCAGTGCCCGGGCTCTGAGCAATGGCATGAGTATTCCGGCTTTATTTGATCAGTTAAAAAACTTCAGAGAAGAGGTAGAGTTGCCCGTAGTATTGATGGGCTATTTAAATCCTGTATTGCAATATGGATTTGAGCAGTTTTGTGCAGATGCAGCAGCCTTAGGAATTGATGGTCTGATCATTCCGGACCTTCCGATGTATGAATTTCAGCAGGAATATGGCAAAATCATGAAAAAATATGGCTTAGATTTTATCTTTTTAATTACCCCGGAAACCTCTGAAGAACGCATAAGAAAGTTGGATGAACTTAGCTCCGGATTTTTGTATGCCGTCTCTTCCTCTTCATTAACAGGCTCGGAACAGGATTTTAATTCCGTAGGAGACTATTTGCAAAAATTACAATCCATGGCGCTGAAAAACCCCTTACTAGTGGGATTTGGAATTAAAGATAAAGCTACTTTCGACCTGGCCTGCAAACATAGCAACGGAGCGATCATAGGGAGCGCTTACATTCAGGCAATTTCAAGAAATCCGGCAATTGCCGATGCAACAAAGATTTTTTTAAGTGGGATACTGAATTAAACGGTCGACTGGGTTAAAAACAGGTTCAGTTTTCCAAAACAACCGGTGAAGATTTTTCCTTGCCCTGTTTTCAGTAAAACTTGAGCTACCGCGATGATTTCATCGCCATTTCCACAGCCTTTGCTGCATTCACCACGCCAGCACTCACACAAATTTCAGAAAAATGGAGGCGGCTGGCTCCTTGCTCAGCTTTCAGCTTCACTTTTTGATCCACTTTTTGTACCGATTGGATGATCAGATCTTTTACGGCGGTAGCGCTCAGTTCCGGGAAATAAGACCTAAGAATTGCAGCGAGACCAGAAACAACCGGAGCGGCCATACTGGTTCCATTGATCTGTTTATAGGCTGAACCCGGTATGCTCGAATAGATTTGAACTCCCGGAGCAAACACATCGACATTTTTCTTGCCATAATTAGAGAATTCAGCTACCAGGTGTTCATCATCCTCCCATCCCGAGGCTCCTACTTCCATCCAGGCCGCCGCCATCCCAACGTTCAGTCCGGTGCTGTCGGTATAGTATCGAGTCGGATAATTTTTCGCGATGTCGATGTTTTTAGCATCATTGCCGGCAGCATGCACTAACAATACATCTTTCGCTTGCGCATACCTAAGAGCCGAATCGACCACGGCCTTGTCCCACACATGGGCTTTTCCAAAACTCATGTTGATGATTTTAGCGCCGTTATCCACCGCATAGCGGATGGCATTGGCCACGTCTTTATCGCGTTCATCACCATCAGGTACTACCCGCAGCGGCATAATCTGTACCCGGTCGGCTATCCCATTCAGGCCTTTCCCGTTATTTCTAACCGCTCCGATAATTCCCGCCACATGGGTGCCATGCTCCGCATCGGGGCCCTTCACATCGGGCGAACCATAATACCGTTCGCTGCTGTTAGTATAATCATCCCCCACCATTGATCTGGAATCATATTCCATATTGAGGTGATACTTTAAACGTACATCATACTGCTGGAAGGATTCATCCAGCTCTTTTTTCAGCTTCTCAAAATCAGGATCTTCTTTTAAAGAAGACTTAACCGCTTTCAGGGCCCTGCTCTCCAAGTCATTGGTAGCTTTATAATTTTCAAAATCAGCTAATTTTGGGGAGGATTTACCCATCTTCTCGAGTATCTCCTGCAAGGTCTTTTTAAACAGGGAAATACTATAAAATCCACCTTTTGCAGCTTCTAGTTCAGCCGCATAATCCGTAATTAAACGCTGATATTGTTCAAATTCCTTGCGTTCTTCGGGGCTGAAGGGGGTAGAATTCAGGGCCGACTCATACTTGGGTTTCAATTTGCGCAGCAGCCTTACCAATTCCGTATTATCGAACTGCACATTTCCTTTTTCTGAACCAATGAAACTCCAGCCGTGTACATCATCCACATAGCCATTGCCATCGTCATCTTTAGCATTCCCCGGAATTTCTTTGGTATTTGTCCAAATTACCTCCTTCAAATCCTCGTGCTCAATATCGATCCCTCCATCAATTACCGCTACCAGTACCGGCACAGCCGTTCTGTTTTTTAATAACTGATAGGCTTTTTCCGTACTGATACCGAACACTCCCTCCGATGAAAGATCTAAATGCTGCCAATGATCCTTTGGCTTATCTTTTGATTGAGCAAAAAAGAGCAGAGGGGCCAGCAAGAAGCCAAGTACCAGGAGAGATTGAGGTAGTATCCGTTTCATAGCATGCAATTTACATGAAAATGCCAGTCTTTCCCAAAAGGGCCATCGCCGATATTAGTTTGTCTGTGGCGTATGAGTTTTCGATGAGCAATTTACTGAGCGCAATTCTCGCTTTTTGTTAAAGAGTGTTAAAAATAGAAATGCCTGCCCAAATCCGTTTAGATTCGTCAATAGATTTAAAAAATTGATGTTTAGCACAATTAAAGCTATCTTTGCAGGATGTTGAGGTTTCATCGTATTGGTTTAATTTGTTTAACGGTTTCACTCTTATTGATTGTACAAGGCTGTAAAAGCAAGTTCGAGCAATTAAGGGAGAGTACTGATATTGCAAAAAAATACCAAGAAGCAGTTAAATTATACGAAAAAAAAGATTACACCAAGGCTTTAATTTTATTTGACGACTTGGTACAACGCTATCGCGGCCGTGCCGAAGCAGAGGATTTGTATTATTATTTTGCCTACACCAATTACAAGTTAAGGGATTATACCACGGCCCGGTATCACTTCAAAAGTTTTGCCGATACCTACCCAAGCAGCAGTAAAGCAGAAGAGTGCCGTTACATGTCGGCCTATTGCTTTTACCTGGAATCTCCTACTTTTTCGCTCGATCAGGGCAATACGCTCAAAGCCATCGAAGCGTTGCAGCTTTTCATTAATCTCTATCCGGCAAGCGATCGGGTAGAAGAAGCCAGTAAACTGATCCAAAATCTGAGAGATAAACTCGAGATTAAATCTTACGAAAACGCGAAATTATACCTGAACATCGGCGATTATAAATCAGCGGTGATTGCATTTAAGAATTCGATGCGTGACTTTCCCGATACAAAATATGCCGAAGAGATGGAGTTTCTAACCATTAAATCACAATATTTATACGCAAAAAACAGTTTTGAAGAAAAACAAGAAGAGCGTTTTCTGGAAGCCATCCAATTAAGCAACGAATTTGCCGAAAATTATCCTTCGAGTAAATACCTGAAAGAAGCCGAACAATTCAAAATTGATTCAGAAAAGGATATTGTAAGTGTGAAGAAATTTTTGGCCAACCTGGCGGCCGAGCAAAAAGCCAACGAAGCTAAAACTGTAGAAAATAAAAATCAAAATGATGACAAATAAACCAAGTGTTCCAACCAGCACCATCACCCGTGATCTGCGTGAGTTAGACAAAGAGACCGACAATATTTACGAATCAATCGTAGTGATTTCAAAACGTGCTAACCAGATTTCGACCAACATGAAAGAAGAATTACATGCCAAACTGGCTGAGTTTGCTTCTTCAAACGACAATCTGGAAGAGGTTTTTGAAAATCGCGAACAAATTGAGATCTCCAAACACTATGAGCGTTTGCCAAAGCCAACGCTTATTGCCGTAGACGAGTTCATCAACGGTAAAGTGTACCATCGCAACCCTTCTAAGGAACAAAATTCCTGATAAATACAGGCTTATGCTTCAGGGCAAAAAAGTCATCCTGGGTGTATGCGGCAGCATAGCCAGCTACAAAGCTGCTTCGCTCATTCGCTTGTTGGTGAAGGAAGGAGCAGATGTCCAGGTGCTGATGACCAAAGATGCCACTGAATTCATCACACCGCTCACTTTATCAACTCTTTCCAAGCGTCCGGTATTTGTTGAATACTTCAAACCCGATACCGGAGAGTGGAATAACCATGTGGATTTAGGCCTTTGGGCCGATCTTTTTCTCCTTGCCCCCGCCAGTGCCAATACCCTTGCCAAGATGGCGAAGGGCATTTGTGATAATCTGCTGTTGGCTACCTATCTTTCCGCAAAATGTCCGGTATATTTTGCTCCCGCGATGGATTTAGACATGTGGAAACATCCGGCTACCCAGCAGAACATCGAGGAATTGAGCAGATTTGGCAATCGTCTGATCAAGCCTGCTCACGGAGAATTGGCCAGCGGATTAATAGGCGAGGGCCGCATGGCCGAGCCCGAAGCGATCGTCGATTTTTTACACCGCGAACTAAAAAAAAAACTCCCCCTCAGCGGTAAAAAAGCCCTGGTAACCGCAGGCCCTACGTACGAGGCCATAGACCCTGTCCGTTTTATCGGCAATCATTCTTCCGGGAAAATGGGTTTTGCCATTGCGGAAGAGCTCAACAAGCTTGGGGCAGAGGTAGTGCTCATTAGCGGACCGAGCGCCCAAAAACTGAGAACTTCACACATCAAAAGGGTCGATGTAGTATCGGCTGCTGAAATGCAAGCAGCCGTAACACAGCATTTTCCAGAATCATCGATCACGGTAATGAGCGCTGCCGTAGCCGATTATAAACCCGAAAGGGTTTCTTCCCAAAAAATTAAAAAGAAAGAACCTGAATTTTCAATCAATTTGGTAAAAACAGCTGATATTCTATCCCATTTGGGCGCACAGAAAAAATCAGGACAAATTTTGGTCGGCTTTGCCTTAGAAACGGATAATGAGCAGGAAAATGCCATTCGGAAATTACAAAATAAGAAGCTGGACTTCATCGTATTAAACTCATTGAGAGATGAGGGTGCCGGCTTTCAAGGCGATCAAAATAAAATTACGATCATCGACAAGAATCTGAATGCAGAAACGTTTGATTTAAAACCCAAGCATGAAGTTGCCGCAGACCTATGTCAAAAAATCCTAACTTTAATTTAATGCTACCTCGGCTTTTTTTGCTCCTGATCCTTTGCGGCCTGTCCACATCGCTGATGGGCCAGGACTTGAATACCCGGGTACAAGTTTTATCTCCAAAAATTCAAAGCGCCAATAAGCGAATTTTAGAGGGACTGGAAACAGCCATGGTCGATTTCATGAACGGCCGCAAATGGAGCAATGATGTGATTAAGCCGCAAGAACGGATTGATTGCAACCTGGTAATTAACATCACCGAATGGGATGGTTCTTCACCAAATTTTAAAGCCGAAGCACAATTACAGCTAAGTCGCCCGGTGTACAACTCCTCTTATAACAGCACCTTGCTCAATCTGAGCGACCCTTACTTTGATTTTTATTATGCCGAGGGCCAAGCGATCGATTTTTCTGACCAAAATTACCTCTCCAATCTGAGTTCTTTACTGGCGTTTTATGCCAATATTGTGGTGGGCCTTGATAACGATTCCTTTAACCGGCTGGGCGGGAATCCTTATTTTACGAAGGCACAAAACATCTTAAATAATGCCCAAAATTCTCCCAATCTGGGATGGAAAGCATTCGAGGGACTCAGAAACCGGTTCTGGCTTATCGAGAACTTGAACAATAAGAGTTTTATCCCGCTCCGCGAAGCATTTTACGTGTACCACCGATATGGCTTGGATGAATTAAGCGACAATCCCTCAAAAGCTCGAAAAGCGATGGTAGAAGTACTGCCTGAACTCGAAAAACTCGACCAGCAAAAACAGGGTGCCATGCTCACTCAGCTATTTTTTACCGCAAAAGCAGATGAGCTGATCAATATTCTTAAAAATGCTCCAAGCGCTGATAGGATGAAAGCGGCTCAGATTTTAATGAAGCTCGACCCCACCAATTCGGCCAAGTATGAATCCCTCAAAAAATAGTCAATTATCTCTGCTGAGGGGAAGCAGAATCTGGTAAAATTCCTATTTTAGCGAAAAACCCTGCAATGCTGCAAAGGCTCTCCATAAGCAATTACGCATTAATCGATCAGCTTAACATCTCCTTCTCCAGGGACTTAACCATCATGACCGGAGAAACAGGTGCGGGGAAATCAATTATTCTGGGAGCCTTATCGCTAATACTTGGTCAACGTGCAGAAGGTAAAAATTTCTTTCATCAGGACAAAAAATGTGTGATAGAGGGTGTCTTCGATGTACAAGGATATGATTTGAAAAAATTCTTCGAAGCGCATGACTTGGATTACGATGCAGAGACGGTTTTAAGAAGAGAAATTTCTCCCGATGGTAAAACCCGGGCCTTTATTAATGACACCCCGGTAAACCTCGCCATACTGAAGCGTTTGACAGAACAATTGGTCGATATTCATTCGCAGCATGCTATCCTCGCCATTAATACAGAAGATTTTCAACTACTGGTGCTGGATACGCTGGCGGCGCAAGCGGATGTATTGAAAAACTATCAGCAACACTTTAAAGAACACAAACAGCTCTCCAGAAAACTGACTGAACGCATCAACAGTTTTGAGCGGGCCAAAGCCGAACAAGATTACTTGCAATTTCAGTTTAACGAACTGGAGAAAGCAAGTATGGAGGCAACGGAGCAAGAGAAGCTGGAGCAGGAATTAAAAATGCTGGAACATGCAGAAGAAATAAAGCGGTCCTTACTTGCTGCAACATACGGTCTATCCGAATCGGAACAAGCGGCCATTCAGCAAATCAAAGAGGCAAATACCCTCCTGCAGGGCATTGAAAAATTCAGTCCAAACTTCAGCAATTTAGCTGAAAGACTGCGGAGTGTACTCATTGAGGTAAAGGACATCCATGCCGAGCTTGAGCAAATGGGGCAAGATATTGTAATTGATGAAGACAGGGCAGTAATTATCAGCGAACGCCTGGATACGATTTACAGCCTGCAAAAGAAACACCGGGTAAACAGCATCGCTGAATTATTAGAAATTCAAAACCAACTTTCCAATCAGTTGAGTCAGCTTATTTCGGGAGAAGAAGAAATTGAGGAGCTAAGGAAGCAGGAAGCTCAACTCAAGGAGGATTTATTGAAATTGGCCGGTATACTTTCGGAAAATCGAAAAAAACATATTCCGGCGTTAGAGCAAGAAGTACAAGCAAGTTTAGCCGAGATAGGCATGCCGAATGCTCAGTTAAGAGTTAATCAGGAAAGTAATTTTGAGCGTCTCGATGAGACCGGGGCCGACACTGTCGAGTTCCTATTTAGTGCCAACAAAGGCCAAATACCTCAAGTCATGAACAAGGTGGCTTCTGGAGGTGAGCTTTCGCGACTTATGCTGAGTATCAAATCACTCATTGCGAAACAAACCGCCTTGCCTACAATTATTTTCGACGAAATTGATACGGGCATCTCCGGAGAAGTAGCCTTAAAAGTAGGCACAAAGATGCAGCAATTAGCACAACACATGCAGGTAATCACCATCACGCATCTGCCACAAATCGCCAGCAAAAATGGTACCCATTTCAAGGTGCTTAAAGACGAAAGCGGTCACCATACCCGAACTAGTATTTTACAGTTGAGTGCAGAAGAGCGGGTTCAAGAAATCGCAAAAATGCTGAGCGGAGAAAATCCCGGAGAATTTGCGATCGAACATGCCAAAGAACTTTTGGCCAATTAATTTAATTTGTGGTAGAAGATTTTAAGATTTTTTATAACCTTTGATAAATCAATAAACAAGAAAAGACATGGGTCACAACTTACTGAAAGGGAAAAAGGGAATAATTTTCGGCGCATTAGACGAACGTTCTATTGCCTGGAAAACTGCCTTACGTTGCGTGGAAGAAGGCGCAGAAATTGTGTTAACAAACGCCCCAATTGCTCTACGCATGGGTGAAATCAATAAACTCGCTGAGCTATGCAAGGCACCGGTAATACCTGCCGATGTGACTAGCATGGAAGATCTGGATAATTTATTTAGCCAAACTAAGGCTCACTTTGGCGGCGGTGTAGACTTTATCTTGCACTCCATCGGCATGAGTCTGAACGTGCGGAAGGGTATTGCCTATACCGATGCCAACTACGACTTTATGCACAAAACGATGGACATTTCGGCCATGAGTTTGCACCGTGTGCTACAAACCGCCATGAAACACGATGCCATCAATGAGTGGGGTTCGGTAGTGGCCTTAACTTACATTGCAGCACAGCGTGTATTCCCTGATTATAATGAAATGGCCGATGCCAAGTCCTTACTGGAAAGTATTTCACGTAGCTTCGGATACCACTACGGTGTGAAGAAAAAAGTACGAGTAAACACCATTTCGCAATCGCCAACCGTTACCACCGCTGGTTCGGGGGTGAAAGGATTTGATGGTTTTGTGATGTATGCAGAAAAAATGTCGCCACTGGGTAATGCCAATGCTGATCAGTGCGCCGATTATACGGTTACTTTGTTCTCTGATATGACCCGTATGGTGACCATGCAGAATTTGTTCCACGATGGCGGATTCTCTTACACAGGAGTTACGAATGCCGTTATTGAACAGATGGAGAAATAAATCAACTGCTTCATTAACAAAAAAGCCCCGATAATTATCGGGGCTTTTTTGTTAACCTTCGTTCTTTTCTTCTTTTCGTTTCTTTGGCTTGCCTTTGCCCAAAATCTTAATCTCCTGGCTTTCGGCGTCAAAATCGATGTTGATCTGATCGCCTTCATGAAGCTCGCCTTTCAAAATTTCCTCCGCTACCGGATCTTCCAAATATTTCTGGATGGCACGCTTGAGCGGGCGAGCCCCAAAATTGGAATCATAGCCTTTTTCAGCAATAAAATCCTTGGCTGCATCGGTCAGCTGAATTTGATAACCCAGGCTGCTGATCCGTCCAAACAGGGCCTTCAATTCAATATCAATAATTTTAAAGATATCTTCTTTGCTGAGCGAGTTAAATACCACCACATCATCAACACGATTCAGGAACTCCGGAGAAAACGCCTTTTTGAGCGCATTTTCAATCACATTTCTCGAATGCTGATCAGCCTGGTTAACTTTAGCCGACGTGGAAAAACCTACTCCTTGTCCAAAATCTTTCAATTGGCGGGCACCAATGTTGGAAGTCATGATCACAATCGTATTTCTGAAATCCACTTTGCGACCCAAACTATCCGTCAACTGACCTTCATCCAAAACTTGTAATAAAATATTGAACACATCCGGGTGTGCTTTTTCAATCTCATCTAATAAAATTACCGCATACGGTTTGCGGCGAACTTTCTCTGTCAACTGACCGCCTTCTTCATAACCCACGTATCCCGGAGGCGCACCTACCAAACGGCTTACGGCAAATTTTTCCATGTATTCGCTCATATCAATCTGGATCAAAGAATCTTCAGAATCAAACATGAAACGAGCCAGTTCTTTGGCCAATTCTGTCTTACCTACCCCGGTAGGACCCAGGAAAATAAAGGAACCGATCGGTTTCTTCGGATCTTTTAATCCGGCACGAGTACGTTGGATGGCTTTGGTTAATTTACGAACTGCATCTTCCTGGCCAATTACGCGATGGTTGATCGCATCAAACATGCCCAATAATTTCTGGCTGTCGGTTTGCCCCACCCGCTGCACCGGAATACCGGTCATCATAGATACTACCTCGGCAACGTTATCTTCGTTAACGGTATAGCGTTTCGTCTTTGTTTCGGCTTCCCATTCTCCTTTAGCTTTATCCAGCTGCTCCAGCAAATTTTTCTCCGTATCACGCAGTTTGGCCGCCTCTTCGTACTTCTGACTACGCACCACCTTGTTCTTTTCTACCTTTATTTCCTCAATTTGCTGCTCAATATCAATGATGTTTTGCGGCACATGAATATTAGTCAGGTGAACCCGGGAGCCTGCTTCATCCAAGGCATCGATGGCCTTATCCGGCAGGAAACGATCCGTAATGTAACGAGCTGTGAGGCTCACGCAAGCATTAATCGCTTCCGGGGTGTAGCTTACGCCGTGATGCTCTTCATATTTTTCTTTAATTCGATTAAGAATTTCGATGGTTTCATCCGGTGTAGCCGGCTCTACCATTACTTTCTGGAAACGACGGTCCAAAGCTCCGTCTTTTTCAATGAACTGGCGGTACTCATCCAGCGTGGTAGCGCCGATGCATTGAATCTCTCCACGGGCCAATGCCGGCTTAAACATGTTGGAAGCATCCAGTGATCCGGAAGCACCGCCGGCCCCTACAATGGTGTGGATCTCATCAATGAACAAGATCACATCCGGTGATTTTTCCAGTTCATTCATCACGGCCTTCATTCGTTCTTCAAACTGTCCACGGTATTTCGTTCCGGCAACCAATGAAGCCAGATCCAGAGTCACCACCCGTTTGTTGAACAATACCCGTGAAACTTTGCGCTGAACAATACGTAAAGCCAAACCCTCGGCAATGGCCGATTTACCCACGCCGGGCTCCCCGATCAAGATCGGATTATTTTTTTTACGACGGGACAAGATCTGTGAAACACGTTCAATCTCTTTATCACGACCCACAATTGGATCTAAACGCCCTTCTTCGGCTGCTTTGGTTAAGTCGCGGCCAAAATTGTCTAAAACCGGAGTTTTAGACTTGATGTCCGATACTTTTTTAGGCTGACTAAAGCTTTCTTCTTCGCGGTAGTCGTCATCGCCTCCGGCTGCAGACCCGGGGGCTTCGTCTTTAATATCTTCCCGGTTATTCTCTACTTCCACCTTAAATGTTTCGTAATCTATCTGGTATTGCGTTAAAATTTGAGAAGCCACATTGTCCTCATCTCGTAAAATAGACAACAACAAGTGTTCAGTGCCGATGATTTCACTCTTAAAAATTTTTGCTTCCAAATAAGTGATCTTCAGTACTTTTTCGGCTTGTTTAGTTAAGGGAATATTTCCCAGATTTACGGTAGCACCTTGGTTACCCTTCACTGCATCCTCCACAGATCGACGTACGGCTGCCGTATCCAGGCCTAATTCCTTCAGAATTTTAATGGCCATTCCATCTCCCTCACGGATCAAACCTAAGAGTAAATGCTCCGTGCCAATGTAATCATGCCCGAGGCGTAAAGCCTCTTCCCTACTAAATGAGATCACGTCTTTTACACGTGGTGAAAATTTCGCTTCCATGTGATTACCTTTCTGTCTTGGTGTTTAATGTCCTAATCTATTAATTAATTACAGGATTCCAAGAGCGTTTTTTGTAAAGATTTATCAACAATTGAACCATTTTAGTTTAAAACGATGTTTAAGCGAATATCTTACTTCTAATTACGCTGATGTGACGAAAATGGCGATATTTGCACTCTTTAATCAGCAAAGATGTCAGACGAAAAAATTATATTCTCGATGGCCGGGGTGAACAAAATCCACCCGCCACAGAAACAAGTTTTAAAAAATATTTACCTCTCCTTTTTTTACGGAGCCAAAATCGGGGTGATTGGTTTGAACGGTTCGGGGAAATCATCCCTACTCAAAATCATCGCCGGAATTGATAAATCGTATCAAGGTGAAGTAGTCTTTTCTCCGGGCTATACGGTAGGTTGTTTAGCGCAGGAACCCGAATTAGACCCCAACAAAACGGTGAAAGAGATTGTGGAAGAGGGTGTAACCGAAATCACGGCCATCCTGAAAGAATACGAAGAAATAAACGAAAAATTCGGCTTACCAGAAGTATACGAAAACCCGGAGGAGATGGATATACTGCTCCACCGGCAGGGAGAATTGCAAGATAAAATTGATGCCACCAATGCCTGGGAACTGGATAGTAAACTGGAGCGGGCCATGGATGCCTTGCGTTGCCCAGATCCAGATACAAAAATTGCCACTTTGTCAGGAGGAGAACGCCGACGGGTAGCTCTTTGCCGCCTTTTGCTTCAAGAGCCGGATGTTTTACTGCTCGATGAGCCAACCAACCACCTGGATGCAGAGAGTATTGACTGGCTGGAGCAACACTTGAAACAATACAAGGGAACGGTGATTGCCGTTACCCACGATCGTTATTTCCTGGATAACGTAGCCGGATGGATTCTGGAGCTGGATCGCGGAGAAGGTATTCCTTGGAAAGGCAATTATTCTTCCTGGCTTGACCAGAAATCGAAACGCCTGGCTCAAGAAGAAAAAACAGAAAGTAAACGCCAAAAAACATTAGAGCGTGAGCTGGAATGGGTGCGCATGGCGCCGAAGGCCCGGCATGCCAAATCCAAAGCCCGTTTATCTAATTATGAGAAATTGGCTTCGGAAGAAACCAAGGAACG
Source organism: Bacteroidota bacterium (assembly GCA_041175245.1). Lineage (GTDB taxonomy): Bacteria > Bacteroidota > Bacteroidia > Sphingobacteriales > Sphingobacteriaceae > JAIPAN01. Next base: position 13,405 of record JBEDFI010000002.1, on the reverse strand, counting down.
GGAAGAAAAGCTGGAGCTCTTTATTCCGCCGGGTCCGCGTTTGGGAAATGTGGTGATTGAGGCGCAAGGAGTAAGCAAAGCGTATGGTAATAAAATTCTGTTTGAAAACTTGGACTTTTCTTTGCCGCCTGCCGGAATTGTGGGCATCATCGGGCCAAACGGCGCCGGTAAAACCACCCTGTTCCGCTTGATTACTGGCCAGGAACAGCCCGACAGTGGCACCTTTCGTGTAGGTGAAACCGTGGCCTTGGGATATGTAGATCAGTTACACGATGACCTCGATGCAGAAAAATCGGTTTGGGAAAATATCACCGATGGCTTGGACAATGTGCTGTTGGGCAATCGCCCGGTAAATTCCAGAGCGTATGTGTCTAAATTTAATTTCAATGGTGCCGATCAACAAAAAAAGGTAGGCATTCTCTCCGGTGGTGAACGCAACCGGGTGCACCTGGCAATTACCTTGAAGAAAAGTTCGAATGTATTGCTACTCGATGAACCAACCAACGATATCGACGTAAACACCTTACGTGCTCTGGAAGAAGGTTTAGAAAACTTTGGAGGCTGTGCAGTCATCATTTCTCACGACCGCTGGTTCCTGGATCGTATCTGCACCCATATTATTGCATTTGAAGGCGACTCGCAAGTGGTGTTTTTTGAAGGTAATTATTCTGATTACGAAGAAAATCGTAAGAAACGCATGGGTGATAGCGGACCCAAACGAATACGATACAAAAAGCTAGTTGGTTAACGATTGATTGTTAATATGTTAACAAATAAATAAAGCGGAAAAGACTTTTTTCCGGTCCTAATTCTTTTATTTTTATGAGACCTCCAAAGGTCTGTAAATCAAACGAACTAGTATGACCTGGAAAAAATTCAACGGAGAAATTCTCCAAACCCCCATTCTGAGCGAAGTGGAACAGGTTATTGAACGGGAATACAACCTGGGCAATAAACTCAAAGTCTGTATCGGTACCGACTCACAGGTAAAAGGAGCTGTAACCGATTTTGCCACCGTCATCGTATTTCTTCGGGAGCAAAAAGGCGGATTTATGTTCATCCATCAAGAACGTACTTCACAGAAAATGAGCATTAAAGAACGCATGCTCACCGAAGTGCAAAAATCCATCGAAACGGCTTATAAACTCTGCGATCTGCTCGATCTGTACGACGTAGACCTGGAGGTCCATGCCGATATCAATACCAATCCGCAATTCAAGTCGAATGCTGCGCTTCACGAAGCCATGGGTTACATCCTCAGCATGGGCTTTGTGTTCAAAGCCAAGCCGGAGGCATTTGCCAGCTCAGCTTGCGCCAATAAAATGGTGCATTAAATTGACTGAACTGTTACAATCAGCGGCAGGGTTAATGTGTTGCAACATGTAGTTTTGCGAGATGAAAACCTATCAGCTGAAATTTGAACAAAAGCTGCCCATTTCTTTGGAGCAAGCTTGGGATTTTTTCTCTTCCCCTATCAACCTGGCGAAAATTACACCCGATCATATGGGATTTATCATCACTTCTGATTTTAAACAAGGCCAGAAAATGTATCCGGGAATGATCATCACCTACAAAGTATCACCGCTATTAGGAATTAAATTAAACTGGATGACCGAGATTACTCATGTACAAGAGGGTAAATATTTTGTGGATGAGCAACGTTTCGGCCCATATGCACTTTGGCATCACCAACACCATTTTGAAGAAATTAAAGGCGGTGTACACATGACCGATATCATCAACTACGCCATCCCCTACGGATTTATTGGCCGCATCGCCAACACCATTTTAGTGGAGAAAGAAGTCAGAGGTATTTTTGACTATCGCGAGAAAAAAGTAGAAGAGCTGTTCGGAAAATTCCGGGCCTAAACTGGCGCCTGAACTTGATACATGCTTCCCTGAGTTGCCCCCCGGCTTTCTAAGCCTTTGTCAATATATAACTGAATTTCCGACTTTTTGAGCCCCCAGTTCGGAGCAATTAATAAATCGTAATCGGCCAGGCCAAACGTTCGCTGAATCACAATATCCGGCCGCAGCCGCGGCATAAAATCGGCCAAAAACTGCGTGTATTCTTCCAATTCAAACAATTTGAAGGGTTCCCGTTTGTATTTCACGCCCATGATGGATCCTTCCACAATATGCAGGTGATGTAATTTCACAAACTTGATTTGCGGAAAGCGATTGATTTCATCTGCATACGCCAGCATCATTTCTTTAGTTTCCCAGGGGAAACCGAAAATGGTATGAACACACAAATCCAGCTTACTGTTTTTTGCCAGTTCTAAGGCTTGAACCAGCTCTTCATGTGTACAGCCCCGGTTAATTTGAGCCAGGGTCTCATCGTAGATCGACTCCATCCCCATCTCTAAATCCACATCAAAACGATCGCTATAACTTTCTAAAAGTGCAATTTTCTCAAAATCTATACAATCGGGCCGGGTACCCACCGAGAGACCGACAATATTTTCGGTATTGATGCTCAGCGCCTCATCATATAAACTCTTGAGGTAATGTGTGGGGGCATACGTATTGGTATTTGGCTGGAAATAAATGATAAACTTTTCAGCGCCATAGCCTTTGATAGCCCGCTCCATCCCCTGCTCAATCTGTTCACGGATAGTGGGCAACTTACGGGATAGTTCAGGCGTAAACGAATCTACATTACAATAGGTACATCCACCGTAACCCTTGCTGCCATCCCGATTAGGGCAGGTAAAACCACCATCAGCAATGATCTTAAAAACCCGCTTGCCTTCATACTTATCACGCAGATAAGCACCGTAATGGTTATAAGGTTTATGTCCGTAGTCGAGTGGCGTTCCCAAAACTGATTAATAAAGCCTAAAGATACGCATTGGGGCATCATCTTAAACCATCAAATTATACTTGACAATTTTCAGAAAGTAAAAACATCCGTACTAAAAGCGTGTTAAATTCTATGTAAGTGCTTACAAAACATTATCAATTACAATAAAAAACAGAAATCATGGCAACTAATCAGAGTGGTCAAGGTGGACAAGGTTCCAACCAAGGCAAAAAAGGTGATACTTCGAAAAGAGGTTTTGCATCGATGGATGCAGAAAAACAGAGAGAAATAGCCAGCAAAGGCGGAAAAGCATCTCATGGCGGTCGTTCTAAAGAAGATAACAAATAAAATCACTGAAATTGAAAACAGAAATGAGGGAAATTTTCCCTCATTTTTTGTTTGGAGATCTGACCATCGGTTGACCTGAGAAAGCGTTTGAAGCACATTTTTTTGTACCTTTGAACACCAATTATACCGTATGGAAACCATTGCTGTTTATCAACCTAAACACAAAATCCGTTTCGTAACCGCCGCATCTTTATTCGACGGTCACGATGCCACCATCAACATCATTCGCCGCATTTTGCAATCTTCGGGAGCAGAGGTAATTCACCTGGGGCATAACCGTTCGGTAGATGAAGTGGTAAATTGTGCCATACAGGAAGACGTACAGGGCATTGCCCTAACTTCTTACCAGGGCGGCCACTTGGAATACTTCAAATACATGTTCGATCTCTTGAAAGAAAGAGGTGCCGGACACATCAAGATCTTTGGAGGCGGAGGCGGTGTCATTCTTCCACACGAAATTGAAGAACTCAAAGCATATGGCATTGCCAATATTTATTCGCCAGATGATGGCCGGAGATTAGGCTTGCAAGGCATGATCAACGACATGATGGCACTATGCGATTTCCCAACACGTACTCACCTGAACGGAGAGATCAAGGGAATCGGCAAACAGGAAGCCCCTGCCATTGCAGCGGCTATCACGGTTGCAGAAAATCTGCCCCAAGAGGCCAAGGCCTTCTTAAACGAAATCAAAAAACTGATTGGTGAGAAAAAAATACCTGTTTTGGGTATTACCGGAACCGGCGGCGCCGGAAAATCTTCTCTGGTAGATGAACTGGTGCGTCGGTTTTTGATTGAAACCGATAAAACCATGGCTATCATTTCGGTCGATCCATCCAAACGAAAAACCGGAGGCGCCTTGCTCGGCGACCGTATCCGGATGAATGCCATTAACAACCCAAGAATTTACATGCGCTCCCTGGCTACCCGTCAGGCGAATTTGGCGCTGTCAAAATATGTACAAGAATCGGTAGAAATTTGTAAAGCTGCCGGTTACGATTTAATTGTAGTAGAAACCTCAGGCATTGGACAGTCAGACACCGAGATTACTGAGCATTGCGATATTTCCTTGTATGTGATGACTCCCGAATTCGGTGCAGCAACCCAGTTGGAGAAGATTGACATGCTCGATTTTGCCGACCTGGTGGCCATCAATAAATTTGATAAACGTGGGGCATTGGATGCCTTACGGGATGTTAAAAAACAATACAAACGCAATCACAACTTATTTGATGCGGCCGATGAAAGCCTGCCCATCTTCGGCACCATGGCTTCGCAGTTTAACGATCCGGGGATGAATGATCTGTTTACGGCACTGATGCGGTCGATCAAGCAGAAAACGGGTATAGACTTTAATGCAAAAATGGACATGACCCCGGCAGCAGCTGAAAAAGTGTACATCATTCCACCCGATCGAACCCGTTATTTGGCGGAGATCGCTGAAGCAAATCAGGAATACAAGCAATGGGTAACTAAGCAATCTGACATTGCGCAACGCCTTTACCAGTTAAAAGGTACCATCGATCTGCTAAAAGAAGCTGGAAAAGAAAAAGTAGAACCATTGCAAGCGCTTTATAATCAATATGAAGAGCGTTTAGACAGCGATTGTAAACGCTTACTGCGTGAATGGCCCGACACTCTGAAGCGCTACCGCGAAGATGAATTCGTATACAAAGTGCGGGACAAAGAGATTCGTCAGTCGCTGTACCATACTTCGCTTTCGCAATTACGCATACCTAAAATTTCCTTGCCTAGATACGAAGCCTGGGGCGATATTTTACGCTGGTTGTTGACTGAGAACGTACCTGGTGAATTCCCCTATGCGGCCGGTGTATTTCCGCTGAAGCGGGACGGAGAAGATCCCACCCGGATGTTTGCCGGAGAAGGCGGGCCGGAACGTACCAATAAGCGTTTTCACTATGTATCCTTAGATCAGCCGGCACATCGCTTATCTACCGCCTTTGATTCGGTGACCCTTTACGGGGAAGATCCGCATACACGGCCGGATATTTATGGAAAGATCGGAAACGCCGGGGTAAGTATTGCCACGCTCGACGATGCCAAGAAATTATATTCCGGTTTTGATCTTTGTCATCCGGCAACTTCCGTTTCCATGACCATTAATGGCCCTGCACCCATGCTGCTTGGCTTTTTCATGAATGCTGCGATTGATCAGCAATGCGAAAAATATATCAAGGCCAATGGACTGGTAAAAGAAATTGAGGTTAAAATAGAAGACATTTACCGTAAAAAAGGACTTAAGAGGCCTGTTTATAACGCTTCTTTGCCCGAGGGAAATAGCGGCTTAGGCTTGATGCTATTGGGCGTGACCGGAGATCAGGTATTACCTAAAGAAGTTTACGAAAAGATTAAAGCTGAAGCCATTTCAACGGTGAGAGGAACGGTTCAGGCAGATATTTTAAAAGAAGATCAGGCTCAGAACACCTGCATTTTCTCTACGGAATTTGCTTTGCGTATGATGGGTGATGTTCAGGATTATTTCATCCAGAACAAGGTTCGGAACTTCTACTCCGTATCCATTTCGGGTTATCACATCGCAGAAGCCGGTGCTAATCCGGTCACTCAATTAGCCTTCACCCTGAGCAATGGCTTTACTTATGTAGAGTACTATCTAAGTAGAGGAATGAAGATTGATGATTTTGCCCCAAATCTATCCTTCTTTTTCTCTAACGGAATTGATCCGGAATATTCGGTGATCGGACGTGTGGCCAGACGGATCTGGGCGAAAGCCATCAAGCAAAAATACAAAGGCAATGATCGTTCGCAGAAACTGAAATATCATATTCAAACATCCGGACGATCATTACACGCTCAGGAGATCGATTTTAACGATATCCGCACCACCTTACAAGCCCTGTATGCCATTTACGACAACTGTAATTCATTGCATACCAATGCCTATGATGAAGCCATTACCACTCCGACCGAGGAGTCGGTGAGGAGAGCAATGGCCATACAGCTCATCATTAACCGGGAGTTAGGTTTAGCAAAAAATGAAAATCCCCTGCAAGGTGCTTTCATTATCGAAGAACTGACCGATCTGGTAGAAGAAGCGGTGTTGATGGAATTCAAGCGCATCAACGAACGTGGCGGTGTATTGGGTGCCATGGAAACCATGTACCAGCGGGGTAAAATCCAAGAAGAAAGTTTGTATTACGAGACGCTGAAACATACGGGCGAATATCCGATTATCGGCGTAAATACCTTCCTGAACAAAAATGGTTCACCAACCATTGTTCCGGCAGAAGTGATCAGAGCAACCGAAGAAGAAAAACAATTCCAGATTGCTGCCCTACAAGCCTTTCAGGAGAGAAATAATGACACTGCCCATTCGGCACTGAGAAAATTGCAGGAGCAGGCTTTAAATGGAGAAAATATTTTCGAAGATTTAATAGAAGTTTGCAAAATCTGTTCATTAGGCCAAATTTCACATGCCTTGTATCAGGTTGGAGGCCAATACCGCCGAAATATGTAGGTAAACAAAAAGCCCCCCGATTTTATCGGGGGGCTTTTTGTTTAAGCATGTATCCAACTAAATTTATATTCTAAAGTTGGCGCTTTCATGCGATCTACCACCCGCATTAAACGATCTGGTAGCGCAACTAAATAATCTCTGGCTTTTTCTCCAGCTTCATTTAAATCACGCATACTTTCAATTTGCCATTCATGGAGCAGATCTTTCATGATATCGACATAGTCCGTAGCAGTATACACCCCGGTACGTTGAGCCGCATCGGTAAAATGACCAAAGGTTTGACCAACTTTCAGGCCTACTTCGCGTAATAAATGGGCAGGCATCACGATTTTCTTTTTCATCATATCTTCAAAGGCCAACATCACCTGGTTCGCATCCACTTCAAAGGCTCTTTTGATCAGGGACATATACGCCTTAGCATGACGGGCCTCATCTGAGGCAATAACTCCACACATTTTAGCTAATAATTTATCTCCAGCCTGTTTGGCCAAACTTGCCACTCGACGATGGGAGAGGTTAGTAGCTAGCTCCTGGAAAGAAGTATAAACAAAAGTGCGATACGGGTCATTTTGTGTCTCAATATCGAAACCATCTTTGATGAGGTAGTTGGTAGAAACTTCCATGGCACGCATATCCACACGGCCGCTCAGGTATAAATATTTATTCAATAAATCACCATGACGGTTCTCTTCCGCTGTCCAGGCACGTAGAAATTTCATCCAACCGCCCTGTTCGTTTCTCGAGACATCGTCCACCATCATTAACCACGATTCGTATGTTGGCAATGCTTCCTCCGTAATGGTATCACCAATTAAAACAGCTAATACATCATAAGGTAATCCCTTTGCATGTTCCTGCAAGTCTTTCACATCCTTAAAAAAAGAATCTTTACTTGCATCAGGCAAAAAGTCGGTAGGTTGCCATAATTCCTCCACAGGTTTAAGATGCTCCGCCATTTCACCCTCCATAAAAGGCTCCAAATAAGCCATTACTTCTTTTCTCGATTCAACCGATATTTCTTTTTGCATAAGACTAGGATAAGATCAAATATACACAACTAATAGGGATCATATAGTTAGATGGAAAATAAAAAGCTATAAAACAAAAAAGCCCTGCGAAAGTTCGCAGAGCTTTTTATAAAATAGGGCACCGACCTACTCTCCCACGTGTTACCGCAGTACCATTGGCTCTGGCGGGCTTAACTTCTCTGTTCGGAATGGGAAGAGGTGGACACCGCCGATATAGGCACCTGAAGATTTTTGGTTAAAACCAATCACTGGTAAAAACCTTGACATATATTGAAAAAAACAATTGAAATGGAGAAAACAACAGTCTATCTGCTTGAGAAAGCTTCGGGTAATTAGTACTACTCGGCTTTGATGTTACCACCTTTACACCTGTAGCCTATCAACGTGATAGTCTCTCACGTCCCTCAATGGAAATCTCATCTCGTGGCTAGTTTCGCACTTAGATGCTTTCAGCGCTTATCTATTCCAAACGTAGCTACTCTGCAGTACAGCTGGCGCCATAACAGATTCACTAGAGGTTTGTCCATCCCGGTCCTCTCGTACTAAGGACAGCCCCACTCAAATTTCCTACGCCCACAACAGATAGGGACCGAACTGTCTCGCGACGTTCTGAACCCAGCTCGCGTGCCACTTTAATCGGCGAACAGCCGAACCCTTGGGACCTTCTCCAGCCCCAGGATGTGACGAGCCGACATCGAGGTGCCAAACCTCCCCGTCGATATGAGCTCTTGGGGGAGATCAGCCTGTTATCCCCAGCGTACCTTTTATCCTTTGAGCGATGGCCCTTCCATGCAGAACCACCGGATCACTATATCCTACTTTCGTACCTGATCGGCTTGTCGGCCTCACAGTCAAGCATGCTTATGCTATTGCACTCCGCGTACGGTTACCAAGCGTACTGAGCATACCTTTGAAAGCCTCCGTTACTCTTTTGGAGGCGACCACCCCAGTCAAACTACCCACCAAACAATGTCTCCCGCTTTGCGGGATTAGACTCCGAATACAGAAAGGGTGGTATTTCAACGTTGGCTAACTTACGCCTAGCGACGCAAGATCAAAGCCTCCCACCTATCCTACACATCCTGTATCCAAAGTCAATGTTAAGCTATAGTGAAGGTGCATGGGGTCTTTCCGTCCCGTTGCGGGTAACCGGCGTCTTCACCGATACCACAATTTCACCGAGCTCATGGCTGAGACAGCGTCTAGATCGTTACACCATTCGTGCAGGTCGGAACTTACCCGACAAGGAATTTCGCTACCTTAGGACCGTTATAGTTACGGCCGCCGTTTACTGGGGCTTCGATTCAATGCTTCGCCTTGCGGCTAACATCCCCTCTTAACCTTCCAGCACCGGGCAGGTGTCAGGCCTTATACATCATCTTTCGATTTAGCAAAGCCATGTGTTTTTGTTAAACAGTCGCCTAGACCTTTTCACTGCGGCCTCTATTGCTAGAGGCGCCCCTTCTCCCGAAGTTACAGGGCCATTTTGCCGAGTTCCTTAGCCATGAATCACTCGAGCACCTTAGGATTCTCTCCTCGACTACCTGTGTCGGTTTACGGTACGGGTTTCTATAATCTGAAGCTTAGAAGATTTTCTTGGAAGTCTGTTTAGGAACACTATCCACTCAGCCGAAGCCTCGCGGTACTATCACCTTCGACAGTTCTGGCGGATTTACCTACCAAACCTATATCTACTGGCTTTAACGAACTATTCCGTCAGTTCGCGGTTCTTTCACTACTCCGTCTCTCCGTCGCAATCATAGAAAGTACTAGAATATTAACTAGTTGTCCATCGGATATCGCCCTTCGGCTGATCCTTAGGCCCCGACTAACCCTGATCCGATTAGCGTTGATCAGGAAACCTTAGTCTTTCGGTGGGCAGGTTTCTCGCCTGCCTTATCGTTACTTATGCCTACATTTGCTTTTCTAATCGCTCCAGCAAACCTAACGGTTCACCTTCACTGCTATTAGAATGCTCCTCTACCACTTGACTTACGTCAAATCCAAAGCTTCGGTATACTACTTGATGCCCGTTTATTATCCATGCCCGATCGCTCGACTAGTGAGCTGTTACGCACTCTTTAAATGAATGGCTGCTTCCAAGCCAACATCCTAGCTGTCTATGCAATCGGACCTCGTTAGTTCAACTTAGTAGTAATTTGGGGACCTTAGCTGTTGGTCTGGGTTCTTTCCCTTTTGGCCTTGGACCTTAGCACCCAAGGCCTCACTCCAGCGTATATGTGGTCAGCATTCGGAGTTTATCAGAATTTGGTAGGATTTGACTCCCCCTAGTCCTATTAGTAGCTCTACCTCTGCCACACTCAACCGCCAGGCTGTTCCTAAAAACATTTCGAGGAGTACGAGCTATTTCCCAGTTTGATTAGCCTTTCACCCCTACCCTCAGGTCATCCGGAAGCTTTTCAACGCTTATCGGTTCGGACCTCCATGGCGTGTTACCGCCACTTCATCCTGCCCAAGGGTAGATCACAAGGTTTCGCGTCTACCTCCTCTGACTATACGCCCTATTCAGACTCGCTTTCGCTTCGGCTCCATGACTTAATCACTTAACCTTGCCAGAGAAGAGTAACTCGTAGGCTCATTATGCAAAAGGCACGCCGTCACAGAACAAGTCTGCTCCGACCGCTTGTAAGCACACGGTTTCAGGTTCTATTTCACTCCCCTGTTCGGGGTTCTTTTCACCTTTCCCTCACGGTACTGGTTCACTATCGGTCTCTCAGTAGTATTTAGCCTTACCAGATGGTGCTGGTAGATTCCCACAAGGCGTCTCCGACCTCGCGGTACTCAGGATCCCAACCCAATGCACTTCCTTACGTTTACGGGACTATCACCCTTTGTCGTGCTACTTCCCAATAGCTTCAACTTCGTCTATGCATCTTTATGTCGGTCCTACAACCCCGGTGTTGCCGTAACAATACCGGTTTGGGCTCTTACGCGTTCGCTCGCCACTACTTGCGTAATCACTATTGTTTTCTCTTCCTCTGCCTACTTAGATGTTTCAGTTCAGCAGGTTTGCGCTTTTGCACTATACCTTCAGTATAGTAGGTTGCCCCATTCGGATATCTGCGGATCAATTCCTATTTGCGAATCCCCGCAGCTTTTCGCAGCTTATCACGTCCTTCATCGCCTCTGAGAGCCAAGGCATCCCCCGTGTGCCCTTTCTTACTTTCTTCTTTATAGTTGGCTGTAAGGCCAACTTCATTAACTTTTTATATACCCTCGCGGATATAATACTTCTTCCAAGATGTCAAAGAACTTTGTACTATCACCATTGTGATAGACTCGCCGAATTTGAAGTATGACCTTCATAGCACCCAGGTGCATTCGTAATTTGTAACTAGTGACTAGTTACTAGTAACTAGAAGTAGTCCCGTGCAGATTTGAACTGCAGACCCCTACATTATCAGTGTAGTGCTCTAACCAGGCTGAGCTACGGGACTATTTATCTCCGAGCTTCAGTACCCCGATTCGGGTTACCGGCTCTTACGAGCTCTTCTCTAATTTCAATTTCTTTTGATATGTCTATGTAGGCACAGCAGGCTCCAGTAATCGTCTTTCTCTAGAAAGGAGGTATTCCAGCCGCACCTTCCGGTACGGCTACCTTGTTACGACTTAGCCCCAATTACCAGTTTTACCCTAGGCCGCTCCTTGCGGTGACAGACTTCAGGTTCCCCCAGCTTTCATGGCTTGACGGGCGGTGTGTACAAGGCCCGGGAACGTATTCACCGCATCATTGCTGATATGCGATTACTAGCGAATCCAACTTCATGGGGTCGAGTTGCAGACCCCAATCCGAACTGTGATCGACTTTTTGAGATTTGCTTGCTATTGCTAGCTTGCTGCCCTCTGTATCGACCATTGTAGCACGTGTGTAGCCCCGGACGTAAGGGCCATGATGACTTGACGTCGTCCCCTCCTTCCTCTCTACTTGCGTAGGCAGTCTGTTTAGAGTCCCCACCATTATGTGCTGGCAACTAAACATAGGGGTTGCGCTCGTTGCGGGACTTAACCCAACACCTCACGGCACGAGCTGACGACAGCCATGCAGCACCTAGTTTCGTGTCCTTGCGGACTGATTCATTTCTGTATCATTCACTAACTTTCAAGCCCGGGTAAGGTTCCTCGCGTATCATCGAATTAAACCACATGCTCCTCCGCTTGTGCGGGCCCCCGTCAATTCCTTTGAGTTTCACCCTTGCGGGCGTACTCCCCAGGTGGATTACTTAACGCTTTCGCTTTGACGCTAACAGTGTATCGCTAACATCGAGTAATCATCGTTTAGGGCGTGGACTACCAGGGTATCTAATCCTGTTTGATCCCCACGCTTTCGTGCCTCAGCGTCAGTTATAGTTTAGTGAGCTGCCTTCGCAATCGGTGTTCTGTGTCATATCTATGCATTTCACCGCTACATGACACATTCCGCCCACCTCATCTATACTCAAGCACTGCAGTATCAATGGCAATTTTACAGTTAAGCTGCAAACTTTCACCACTGACTTACAACGCCGCCTACGCACCCTTTAAACCCAATAAATCCGGATAACGCTTGGATCCTCCGTATTACCGCGGCTGCTGGCACGGAGTTAGCCGATCCTTATTCTTTAGGTACCGTCAGTCCCGTACACGTACGGAAGTTTCTTCCCTAACAAAAGCAGTTTACAATCCAGAGGACCGTCTTCCTGCACGCGGCATGGCTGGTTCAGACTTCCGTCCATTGACCAATATTCCTTACTGCTGCCTCCCGTAGGAGTCTGGTCCGTGTCTCAGTACCAGTGTGGGGGGCCATCCTCTCAGATCCCCTACCGATCGTAGTCTTGGTGAGCCGTTACCTCACCAACAAACTAATCGGACGCATGCCCATCTTCAACCCTGACGTTTGATAATCAAGTGATGCCACTCAATTATTTTATGCGGTATTAATCTCCCTTTCGGAAGGCTATCCCCCAGTTGAAGGTAGGTTGCATACGTGTTACGCACCCGTGCGCCACTCTCATAAGAAGCAAGCCTCTTAATCCCGTTCGACTTGCATGTATTAGGCCTGCCGCTAGCGTTCATCCTGAGCCAGGATCAAACTCTCCGTTGTATAAAACTTTAAGTTTAATCTTAACTAAGATTATTTTTTTTATTATTGACTTTCTTGGCTGAAACACCGTAGTGTCTCTGCCCGCTATGCTACATAGTACATCTCAAAGAACTTTTACCAAACCTCTCGTTTAGTATCGCTGTTAGTTGTGGTCTCGATCCACTCGTTTCTATTAACTAACCTTTTTTATCTCACTTTTTTCCCCTTCTCTATTTTCCTTTTCCCTTTATTAAGTACCCCTCGTTTGGGGACTGCAAAAGTAGAAATGTTTTTTAGTATTGCAAAATAAATATTAAGTTTTTTCGACCATTTCTTTAAGTAACTGTTAAACAGTTGTTAAAGCTCAAAATCATTGCTTGTATTTATTTAAAAAGAACACTTATATCCCTTGCGGGGTTGCAAAGGTAACAAGACTTACTGCAATTCCAAAGTTTTTTTTGATTATAGGCTGAATGAGCTGGTAATGAGTAGTAAAAAATCAATATTGACCAGTTGCAAGCATTACTAATGTGCATGCTTCTACACTTTCAATGCCCTTTTCGTTTAACTTTTCAACTAATTCATCGTTTTCTGTACCTGGATTAAAGATTACTCTTCTGGGATTGACTTTTAAAATATAATCAACA
>JBEDFI010000001.1:0-33579 GCA_041175245.1 Bacteroidota bacterium | reverse complement strand
CAGTGGCACCTCTAGATATTTATTTGTTCTTCCTGGCTACGAATCGAATTTCAGCGTCGGGTCTAATTTTAGGTTTAATTCTTCTGGCGTAAAAACTGACTTGGAATCTGCAAAAACCACTCAAGATGCTACAGTAGTTGTCAGCATTTCAGATCCATCGGTGGTTATAGAGGCTTCGGGTAATAACTACATTAACTTTGAACTAAGCTTCTCAAAAAGTAGAGCCACTGGTAATTCTATATCTTTTACGCCAACATTAATAGATGGGACCGCAGTTGTGGGAAGTGATTTAGGTTCAACTATTCAATATTCGCTTAATAATTCAACTTGGTCAGATCTAACTAGTTCAATAACTGTAACGAATACAACTAATACTGTATTCCTGCGAGTTTCTGTTACGGATGATTCTCGACCGGAGGTAAATGAAAATTTTGTAATTAAAACGAATTCATTTACTGAAAGTGCAACAACCAAAGAAATTTCAAATAGTAGCGGTACATTTTCTACTGGGACCATTGCGGATAACAACGACCCTTTAGTCTGGACTGGTGCCAGTAACAATTCTTTTGGAAGTAGTTCAAACTGGAATCCAAATGACCTTAGCCCTTCTGTAGATTATTCAATCAGTATTCCCTCGGGCATAACTAATGATCCGGAAGTAGGGAATGATGTTTCCATCAAGGATTTAGTAATTCAGTCAGGTGCGAAAATTACTATCAACAACAACACGGTATTGTCAGTAAAAGGCAATGTTAGCAATGACGGTCAATCACTCGGAGAGGGCACACTTGAACTGAGTGGTACCAATTCCCAGACCATTTCAGGTACTGGAGCTTTTAAAAGCTTAAAAATTGAAAATACCTCTGGAGTAACTATCAGCAATAACGTAGGTACCATGGTTAACATGATTGGGGTATTGTCGATAAATAGTGGGCAACTTAGTACGAATGGAAACCTAACTTTTAAAAGTACAGCCAGTGATGAGGGGATATTGGGTACTGTAAATTGCTCAAACGCCGCAACCATTAATGGTAACGTGATTGTTGAGCGACTGATTCCAGGTAGTCAACGAGCTTTTAGATTTTTAACTCCCGGTGTAAACACCACAGGAACTATTCGTGACAATTGGCAAGAAGGTCAAAATAATACTTCTACGGTATATGCCAGCTATCAAAATAATACAACTGGCTATGGAACTCATATTACCGGTAGCACAACTGGAGCAAATGGGTTTGATGCCACACTGACCGGTAATCCAAGTTTGTTCAAATTCGATAATGCTACACAAACCTGGGTTTCGGTTAGTAGTACAAACAATGCGAGTACTGATCTCATGAAATTCGGAGAAGCTTATCGAATTTTGATTAGGGGAAGCCGGGCTGTTAACATGAACACGAATACCCCTGTGCCCGATTCAACCACGATCAGAACAACGGGTCAGTTATGCTATTGTGAAACTATATTTAATTCCACAGGTTCGGGTACCAGCGTTCTTTCTGCAGTTAGTTTAAATGCCACCACCAATGCCTGGTCATTTATCGGAAATCCATACTGGGCTTATGTAGATTGGCATACGGTTACCAAACAAAATGTTAGCAATACCTATTATGTTTGGGATCCGACCATTGCAGGAACGAATGGAAGAGGTGGATTTGAAGCCTGGATTTATAATCCTGGAACAAATTCTGGACAAAAACAAAATGGTACCACTTCAAGATTAGATCGCTACATTCAGCCAGGGCAAGCTTTTTTTGTAAAAACCACCGGTTCAAGTCCATCAATCACTTTTAACGAAACTGACAAGTACACCGGTAGCAATGGACGGAAATCAATTTTTTCAGTAGATTCCCCACCTGTTTCCAATTCCACCAATTCTGCAAACAATCTGCAGCCTGATGTGGGTGAGAATAGAATTTCAATTTTAATTTATCTAAAAGAGAATCTAGATAAGAAAGCAGCCGATGCTGCAACATTATACTACGCTAATGGATGGTCTGATGAGTTAGGGGTGGATGATGCGGATAAATTGAATAATCCAGATGAAAATATTGCACTTTCAAGAGGCGCTAAGAATTTTGCATTTGAAGGTAAGAATCCGCTGAGCAATCTGCTGAGCGATTCAGTTGATTTAAAGTTATGGAATTTGAATGCCCGTTCTTATGTATTAAGGATTAATGCGGAAGATTATGCTGCCCAGCATGAAATCTTTTTGGTAGATAAACTTAAAGGTACTGAATACAGAGTAAATAAAGGATCTATATTCGATGTATCAATTGCACCAGTTACTGGTCAAAGAACCCTCGACAACTTCTACTTACTGTTAAGAAAACCTGTATTAGAACTTTCCTCCACACAAGCAGTCACACAAAAAGGATTTATGGTTTATCCAAATCCGGTCACCAATGAATTAAATCTGTCTCTGGGCAGTGATATTGAATTACAAGAAAATTCGAAACTTTTTATATCTGATTTCAACGGACAACGTCTGTTAACTGCGGATATTGAGGTGGGTGACGGTAACTCTTTTTCGATTGATGTGAGCGCTCTAACTGCTGGAACTTATATTGTTGAACTAATTTCCGGAAAACGTAGATATACTCATAAAATAATTAAGAAATAAAATCTACTTTGATATGAAGAAATTCATTTTTTTGATCATCTTCCTTGGCCTATTCTTTTCAGTTCATGCTCAGCCTGACTTTGATCCGGATCAGAATGATGTACCTATAGATGGAGGGATTAGTCTATTACTCGCTGCAGGGCTTGGTTACGGCGCCAAAAAGGCGAGAGATGTTTACAAAGCATCCAAAGACCAGGGTAGTGAATGATTTGGTTAAAACCAATAAATGACATCTTTAAATTTTTGTTTAAAGATGTAAAAGGCCCTGTTAGAGATTTCTTTTACAGGGCTCTTCTGCTATTCGTCATCTGGAAGACCGTTTATCTTATAGTATTTTTACCTAATAGGCTTTTAGATGGTCCCTTAACCAATTTAGTTGGTAGCCAAACAGTTAGTATCCTCAATTTTTCTCACCGAACAACTAGTTTTACTTCTTCTCCTTTTGTGAGTAAAAAGTTTTTCGAAGGCCAATTAATTGAATCTAATGTAAGTAGAATAACGTTCAACAACTTTAAAGTAATGCATATTGCCGATGGCTGTAATGGACTGGAATTATTTGTTTTATACATTGGGTTTATCTTGTTGTTACCGTCAACCTTAAAAAGAAAAGTTTTGTATATTCTTTCTGGCGTAATAATTATACATCTTGCTAACCTGATAAGGTGTGCAGGCCTTGCAACCATTGAGATTTATATCCAATCTTATTTTGAATTTGCACATCACTATGTTTTCAAAATCATCATCTATGGAACCATCTTCCTATTATGGATGTGTTATGCCAGAAAACTAAGTTTTAAAATTGACTGATGAAAATTTATCAAAGCGAGCGGTCTAGGTGGATAGTGGGTTTAATATTGATTTTGATAATTTATTCCCTATTCTACTTGTTTTTTATTGAGTCTGATCAAACACAATTTATTCCACGTCGTATCAGGCATATTATTAAGTTTTCAACGACTTTTTTGGTGTATCTCATTGGAACTTCGCATCTGGGTAAATTAAACGATAAATGGATGTCCCAAATTTGGCATTTTATCCATATTTCTCTCTTGGCAGTATTGGTATTGATTGGGACATATGATTGGGTTTTCGGTATGGTGAGTAAACAAGTCAAAGATTTTACTGTAACCATTCAAGAGTTTCTGATTTCGCCAGTACTTTATGTCGGTATGGGAATCATTAACAAGAGATTGAAAAATTCCCCTTGAATTTTAGGCTTTCATACTTTTTAAAAGCACAAATAAGTTCCTCTATTTTGTTGTATACACTCGTGGTACAACTTTTGACGCAGACCTAGTTACTAAACTTTAAGCTATGTCTAAGCGAATCTTAATTTGCGACGATGATACCGATATCCTCTCCATTTGTGATTATATCTTATCCGCTTTAGGCTGGGAGGTGCATACCCGCACACATTGCAACGATATTCTGAAGACCGTTCGTAGGTTAAAGCCAGACTTGATTTTAATGGATAACTGGATTCCCGACTGTGGAGGGATTGTAGCTACTCAATTGCTCAAGAAAGACCGCGAAGTGTATCAAATTCCGATCATTTACTTTTCCGCCAATAACGACATCAAAAAGCTGGCTAAAGAGGCTGGAGCCAATAATTTCCTGTCTAAGCCGTTTGACATCAAAGAGTTGGAGGATATTGTCCTAAATTTTAAGCATCTATGAGTACAGTGTACTGAAAGCTCAACAGATCCTGATTTTTTCGTCCCCGATACTTAAATCTTAGATCATACCATGAAAAACCTGAGTCCAACACCACGAAAAATACTGGAAGATCATTTTACCGAACTGGCCGATCTGATACCCACCATGATTTGGAAGGTGAACAATGAAGGATCGGCAACGTATGTAAATAAGACCTGGGTGGATTTTACGGGCATGTCGTTTGAAAATAGTTTGGGCTTCGGCTGGGGCGCTGCCGTACATCCTGAGGACCGTGATCAGGAATTCAAGGTTTTTATGTCCGCTTTTGAAAAACGTACTCCCTTCCAATCTAAATTTCGTTTAAGAAGAAGCGATGGCCAGTACCGCTGGGTGCTTAGCCAGGGGAATGTATTGTTCAATCCACAGTTTTCGGGATACATTGGCAGTTTAACCGACATTACCGAGCAGGAGCTGGCTCAGCAGGCAACTAAAATCTTGATGCAGAAAAAAGACGAGTTCATGAGCATTGCCAGCCATGAACTCAAAACTCCTATTACGAGTATGAAGGCTTCGCTGCAAATTTTAGAACGTTTGGCCCATCAACAAGAGACCTTTTCTGCCATCAATACGTTTATTGAGAAGGCAAATAAGCAAGTAAACAAACTAATTACACTGGTGGAGGATTTATTAGACGTTACCAAAATACATGCAGGTAAAATGCAATTCAACCATTCGGTTTTTCAGCTCGAAGAGGTACTCGCCGATTGTGCAGATCAAATTAAGTCTCAAACAAATACCCACCAAATTTTGATCAATGGCACCGAGGAGGTCTTAATTTTTGCCGATCGGCACCGAATTGAGCAAGTAATCATCAATTTTTTATCCAATGCCATTAAATATTCGCCGGATGCCGATCGGGTATTGGTCAATTTGGAAAAAGATGAGCAATGCCTCATCATCGCCATACAGGATTTTGGCATTGGGATCCCTGCAGATAAGATTCATTATATTTTCGACCGTTTCTTCAGAGTTCAGGAATCATCACAGAAGTTTTCGGGTTTGGGCTTGGGCTTGTATATTTCTTCCGAAATTGTGAAGCGCCATGGGGGCGAAATCGGCGTAGAAAGCAAGGAGGGTGAAGGAGCTACTTTTTGGTTTACGCTGCCACTGTATCGGCCTGCAGATGGAATTCAGTTGAAAAGCTCGGTTAATACTGCCTGAGATTTGATCTCGCCAAAATTCTCGATGTGTAAGCGGTAATAATCCAGCAGGTGCTCAAGCAAGAGCTTTCGCTCATTGGAGCTTACCTGCAGCTGATCCAGCTCTTCAAACGAGCTTTTTAACAATAGATTCCACAAGCCAGTCAAATTTGGTCCTATCACGAAGGTGTGCGGCGGTACAAAAGAAGTAAACTCGGCATTTTTAAGATCGAAATAAGCCTCTTCCCGAAAGGAGTGTTCATCCGGGAAAAAGCCTAAAAATCGGGTCAATCTCATCAAGAAATAAAGATGGTAATTGGCCAGGCCTTTCTCCATCCGATCGAGCAGTTCGATGGCATGGAACAAAAAATCGAATAAGATCTCGTCTTTGTCTTGTTGTTTAAGACTTTTATAAATGACTTCATTCAAAAAGATAGCCAAACTGCTTCGCACGATATCATAAGGAATTTGCTGAAAAACCGGACTTTGTCGCAACTCTGATACCCGTTGTATAGTACTGTTTGATTTATGATACACCACCATATCTAACAGGTGCAAGGGCTGCAGCATGTTCAAACTGATTTTGGCTTTTGGTTTTTTCACCCCATTGATCAAATAAGATTGCAAACCCAGCTTTTCCGTGAATACCTGTACGATCACGCTGCTCTCAGCATAGTGTGTGGTTTTGAATACAATTCCCCGGGTTTTTTGCAACATGACTTTCGCTCAATTCAGCTGCCGCCAATTTAGGAAAATTTGTAGTTTTACCGCGGATTTACCAAGACCAGTTAAGCGCACATGTGGGAAAGACTCTCGAAATTCATTTTAGCTAAGCGATACCTCCTTCTCGTTTTTTTCTTAGTGGCCACCGTCTTCATGGCCTGGCAGGGAAGTAAGGTGCGTTTATCGTTCAATGCCGGTAAAATGCTGCCCTTAACGGATTCGGCCTATATTAAATACGATCGTTTTAAACAGTTATTTGGAGAGGATGGTAGTGTAATGGTGCTGGGCATTCAGTCTGATAAACTCCTGCAAAGCGATTTATTTAACGACTGGCTGCAACTAAACAATGAGATTCAGCAGATTGAGGGAATCAAACAAGTGCTCTCTATGGGTAAATTGGTTGAACTCACAAAAGATACCGTCGAGCAAAAATTTGTTGCCAGACCCATCGCCAGCTGGCCCATTGCTACGCAGGCGGGTGTAGATAGCGTTGCCGACAAGCTGAACAAGCTGCCTTTCTACAAAAACCTGATTTATAATCCGGAGAAAAAGGCAAGCTTGATGGCCATAACGTTTGCCGGTTCCGTACTGAATTCTTCTGACCGCATTGGGGTAATTGAGGTCATTGTTCAGAAAACAAAGGCCTTCAAAGAGAAACATCAAACCGACATCCATTATTCTGGCCTCCCGTATATCCGAACGGTTATTTCCGACAAGGTTTCGCAGGAGTTTGCCTTATTTATTGTGCTCTCTATTGTAGTTGCGGCTCTGATTCTTTTTTTATTTTTCCGTTCGTTTTCAGCAGTATTTTTTCCGCTGCTGGTGGTATTAATCGGGGTGGTTTGGAGTTTGGGTACCCTGGTGATGTTCGGCTACGATATTACCCTGCTTACCGGTCTAATTCCACCGCTGATCGTGGTGATCGGTATTCCGAACAGCATTTTACTCATCAACAAATACCACAACGAATACACTCTTCATGGCAACCAGCAGAAAGCTTTGCAAACGGTTATTGAACGGATTGCCATCACCACGCTGATCGCCAATGTGACTACCGCCATCGGTTTTGGAGTTTTGTATTTTACCAACAGCGAATTACTCATGCAATTCGGAGTGGTGGCCTCCCTGAATGTAATGGCCACCTGGTTAATGAGTTTGTGTCTGATTCCCATCATTTTCAGCTTTTTGCCCCCTCCAAACATCAAACATACCCGTCACCTCTACAGCCCTTTGCTGGCATCCTGGTTGAATAAGCTCGATATCCTGGCACATCATAAAAGGAATTGGGTGTATGGTGCAACCGTACTATTATTATTAATTGCTATCCTGGGGCTAAACCGGATTAAAATTAATGGCTATGTGGTAGATGATTTGCCTCAAAGAGATGCCATTTACCAGGATATGGAATTTTTTAGTCAAAACTTTAAGGGGATTATTCCACTCGAAGTAAGTGTAGATACCCGCCGAAAAAATGGGGTCATGAACTTGTCGGTGGTAAATAAAATAGACCGTTTGCAAGAAATGATCACCGCCTACCCGGAGTTTTCGAGAGCCGTTTCCTTGGTAGAAGTGCTCAAATTTTCTTCACAGGCATTTTACGGAGGAGATACGAGTTTTTATCGCGTTCCGAATGAGATGGAGAAGAATTTCATCCTATCCTATGCAGCTAATGCTGCCGGTAAGAACAATAGTAACAACCTGATTAAAAATTTCGTGGATCCAAACCGCCAGGTGACGCGGGTGAGTTTCCAGATGGCCGATGTGGGTTCGGAACGCATGAACCAGCTGATTGAAGAGATCGAACCAAAGATTGATTCTATTTTTAATCCGGAGCGATACGATGTGGAGCTCACCGGATCGAGTATCATATTTGTGAAGGGAACCAATTACCTGCTGAATAATTTACGCGATAGCCTGATTTTGGCGGTGGCCTTAATTGCCATTTTAATGTGGATCTTGTTCCGCGGGGGCAGGATGATCTTGATCTCCCTCATCCCGAATATTATTCCATTGATCTTAACCGCAGGCATCATGGGCTTTGCCGGCATTCCATTGAAACCGTCCACCATCCTGATCTTCAGCATTGCCTTTGGTATTGCCTCCGATCAGACCATTTATTTCTTAACCCGTTATCGTCAAGAATTGCGAACAACCAAATGGACCATCTCGCAAATTGTGACCGATACCATCAAAGAAACCGGATTGAGCATGATTTATGTAGCTATGATCCTGTTTTTTGGATTCGGCATCTTTGCGGCATCCACATTTGGCGGAACCGTAGCCTTAGGGATCCTCCTTTCCATAACGCTATTGCTTGCCCTGATCTCCAATCTGACGCTTTTGCCGGCATTACTGCTGAGTCTGGAAAAACGTAACCTGAAAAAGAAAACACCGGAAAGTTTGCTTGAACTGGAGCCGGAGGAGCTAAGCTGATCATTTAATCAGTCTTCTGCTAATCAGTCTTCTGCGTTGATTTCTTAAGTCGTTCTTCTTTCAGACTCAGATAATCCATCTTACGGATTAAACTCCATAAGAAAAGGACAAAACTGCCACCCAACAGCAGTACGCCAATGATCATGGCCCAACCGTACTTGCCCCACTCCTGATCACGGATCAGATAGCCGAGGCATAGCATCCCTAAGCCAACAAAAAATAATACGATACCGCTACAAACATATTTCGTATTTAAAATGGATTGGAACAGATTATTTACGCTCATGATCTTTTCTGATAAATAAATATTCACTACAAGTTTTATGCCTATTATTAACCCCGAATTTTTCTAATTTTGCTGGCTTAATTCGGAGATCTACAGCGCTGATGTACAAAGAATATAAACAACTCAATTTATCGCAAACCGGAAAGGAAATTCTGGAGTATTGGAAAACGCAAAAGATCTTTGAAAAAAGTATTCAAAATCGACCTGCATCCAAGCCCTATACCTTTTATGAAGGCCCTCCATCCGCCAATGGGATGCCGGGAATCCACCACGTAATGGCCCGTGCCATCAAAGATATTTTTTGTCGATATAAAACCCTCAAAGGCTATCAAGTAAAACGTAAAGGTGGCTGGGATACGCATGGTTTACCGATTGAGTTGGCTGTTGAAAAAACTTTGGGCATCACCAAAGATGACATCGGAAAGAAGATCTCGGTGACCGATTACAATGCGGCCTGCCGCAAGGAGGTGATGAAATATACCGATGTATGGAACGACCTGACCGAGAAAATGGGCTATTGGGTGGATCTGGAGAATCCGTACATCACCTACGAAAATGAGTACATCGAAACCCTGTGGTGGTTGTTGAAACAATTGCACCAGAAGGGTTATCTGTATAAAGGCTATACCGTACAGCCGTATTCTCCGGCTGCCGGAACGGGGTTGAGTTCGCACGAGCTGAATCAACCCGGCACTTACAAAATACTAAAAGATACTTCCATCGTGGCGCAATTCCGTCCGAAGAAGGATCAGCAGCATGCGCTGATGTCGGTTTTATTCGACAGTGCAGAGGAAGATACCGTGATCCTGGCCTGGACCACCACGCCATGGACCTTACCTGCCAACTGTGCCCTGGCGGTAGGCGAAAAGATCGACTATGTAAAGGTGAGAACCTTCAATCCTTATACCTCCGCCCCGGTAAGTGTGGTGCTGGCTAAAGAATTGCTGGGCAAATATTTCAAATCGGAAGGTGAAAATGCTGATTTTTCAGCGTTTAAGGCAGGAGATAAAGTAATCCCCTGGACAGTGGCAGCTACCTTCAAAGGGAAGGATCTGCTCGGACTGCGTTACCACCAGTTAATGCCATACGTGACCAATGAAGAATTGGAGCAAAAAGCATTTCGCGTCATTCCGGCAGATTTTGTAACCACTGAGGATGGTACCGGTGTGGTCCATACCGCTTCCGTTTTTGGTGCAGACGACTTCAGGGCATGTAAGGAAAACGAGGTGCCTTCGGTAATGGTGAAAGACCAAGCCGGAAACGAAGTGCCGCTGGTGAACAAACAAGGTAAGTTTGTAGACGAAGTGACCGATTTTGCCGGCCGCTTTGTGAAAGAAGAGTTTTACACCGACGAGGAGCGCAAAGATCCTGATTTCCGCCCAACCGATGTGCTCATTGCCATCAAACTGAAAGAAGAAAACAAAGCCTTTAAGGTAGAGAAATACGAACACAGCTATCCGCATTGCTGGCGTACCGATAAACCGATATTGTACTATCCGCTGGACAGCTGGTTCATCAAGACCACTGCAGTCAAAGATCGCATGGTGGAGCTGAACAAAACCATCAATTGGAAGCCGGAAGCTACCGGAACCGGCCGTTTCGGTAACTGGCTCGAAAATCTGGTCGACTGGAATTTATCGCGTTCCCGTTATTGGGGTACCCCGCTGCCGATCTGGAGAACGGAAGATAAAGCCGAAGAAATTTGTATCGGTTCTATCGACGAATTGAAATCAGAACTGCAAAAATCGCTGGCTGGCGGCCTGCTCGGCGATGCTGAAAAAGCGAAGGTGCAGGAATACGCCCAAGCTTTGGAGAGCGGCACTTTCGATTTGCATCGTCCGTACGTGGATGAGGTGATCCTGGTATCGCCAACAGGCAAAAAAATGTTCCGCGAAAGCGATCTGATCGACGTTTGGTTCGATTCAGGTGCCATGCCTTTTGCGCAATGGCATTATCCGTTTGAAAATGAAGGCGATTTTAAAAATGCCTATCCGGCCGATTTCATTGCCGAAGGGGTAGACCAAACCCGTGGCTGGTTCTTTACCCTGCATGCCATTTCGGTGATGCTGAACGATAGCGTGGCCTTCAAAAATGTAGTTTCTAATGGCTTGGTGCTCGATAAAAATGGCAATAAAATGTCGAAACGTTTGGGCAATGCCGTCGATCCCTTCGAAACCATTGAAACCTACAGCGCCGATGCCAGCCGTTGGTATATGATCAGCAATGCCTCACCTTGGGATAATTTGAAATTCAATATCGAAGGTTTGGACGAAGTGCGTCGTAAGTTCTTTGGTACTTTATACAATACCTATTCCTTCTTCGCACTTTATGCCAATATTGACCGTTTTAGCTACAAAGAAACGGAGATGGATATTCAGTTACGCCCTGAAATTGATCGTTGGATTATTTCATTATTGAACTCCTTGGTGAAGGAAGTGGATGGATATTATGAAGACTTTGAGCCTACCAAGGCTGCCCGGGCTATACAGAATTTTGTGGATGAGCACCTGAGTAACTGGTATGTGCGTTTGTGTCGCCGCCGTTTTTGGAAAGGCGATTATACGGAAGATAAAATATCGGCTTACCAAACGCTGTACACCTGTTTGAACACGGTCGCCAAATTGATGTCGCCCATTGCGCCATTTTTCTCCGACCGCTTGTTCCTCGATTTGAATAGCGTAACCGGAAAAGAACAGGTAGCATCTGTTCACCTAGCCGATTATCCAGCTTATCAGGCTGAACTGGTAGATCAATCGCTGGAAGAGCGTATGGCGCTGGCACAAGATATTTCTTCGCTGGTGCTGTCGCTGCGTAAAAAAGTGGGCATCAATGTACGCCAACCCTTGAGTAAAATCCTGGTACCGGTACTTGATCCGGGTTTTAAAGAGCAGGTTGAGAAAGTTCGCGAATTGATCTTATCAGAAACCAATATCAAGCAGATCGAATATATCAGCGATACGGCCGGTTTCATCAGTAAAAAAGTAAAACCCAATTTCAAGGCTTTGGGTCCGAAAGTAGGCAAGGATATGAAAGAAGTGGCGGCTGTGCTAACAGAGCTTAACCAGGAGGAGATTGCCCGTTTCGAAGCGGATGGATTCTATCAGATAGCTCAAACGGCTTATACTATTGATATTACCGATGTGGAGATTATTGCCGAAGATGTACCAGGTTGGCAAGTGGCTAGCTTGGGAAAACTTACGGTTGCTCTGGATGTTAGCATTTCAGAAGCGTTGAAACAGGAAGGAATTGCCAGAGAATTGATCAACCGGATACAAAATTTACGTAAGGATAAAGATTTTCTGGTGACCGATAGAATACGGGTTAAGCTGAGTCATCACCCGGATATCGCTCATGCTGCAGAAAATAATTTAGCGTATATTTGCGCCGAAATTTTAGCCGATTCTTTGGTGCTTGAACATGGTTTCAGCTCGGAAGATGTCATTGAAATTGATGATGTTAGATTATACATTTCGATAACCAAACCTTAATATGGACACGAACGAAAAGACCAGATACTCCGACTTAGAGTTACAGGAGTTTAAAGAAATTATCTTAGAGAAATTGCAAGTAGCCCGGGAGGAATTGAGCGCCCTGACACAATCCCTAAGCAGTCCGAATGTGAACGGAACGGATGATACTGCCGGAACCTATAAAACCTTGGAGGATGGGTCTGCAACTTTAGAAAAAGAGCAAATCAATCAGTTGGCTTCCCGTCAGAAGAAATTCATTGAGAATTTGGAAGCGGCATTGGTGAGAGTGGAGAACAAAACCTATGGTGTTTGCCGTGAAACAGGTAAACTGATCCAAAAGGAGCGTTTGCGTGCAGTGCCTCATGCTACTTTAAGTATGGAAGCTAAACTCAGACAGAACTAATGAAAGGCTATACCAAACCCTTACTTCTTATTTTTCTGGTGCTTTTGGCTGATCAGCTACTCAAGTTTTGGATCAAATTGAATATGAGCATCGGTCAGGAATACCGCATACTCGGAGATTGGTTCATCATCCATTTTACCGAAAACAATGGGATGGCTTTTGGTTTTGAGTTCGGCGGTGAAACCGGTAAGCTGGCACTGAGTATCCTACGGATCATAGCAGTTTCTGGAATTGGATACGGCTTGGTTTACCTGATCAAACATAAATATCACCGGGGGTTGATTTTAAATGTATCGCTCATTTTTGCAGGGGCATTGGGTAATATCATTGATTCTACCTTTTACGGCAAAATCTTTAGCGAAAGCACGTATTTTGATAAGGCAACACTTTTCCCAGCCGATGGTGGTTATGCCGGTATATTTCACGGGAAAGTTGTGGATATGTTATACTTCCCGATCATAAATACACAATATCCATCCTGGTTTCCGTTTTGGGCCAATCAACCCCTGGTATTTTTTCAGCCGGTGTTTAACCTGGCCGATACGGCCATCAGCATCGGGGTTATCCTCATCCTGATTTTTCAGAAACACTACTTCAAAGAACCGGAGGTCTTGGAAAGTCAACCGCAAAGTGAAATGGTAGAAGAATAGTATTAAGCCTCCTTGATGGGGGCTTTTTTGTTGTGATTCTGATTATTATTCACGAACTTAATGAAGATTAAAACATCCTCTATTATGAAAAAAGTCCTATTTTCTCTACTGATGCTGGGTATGGTACTCAGCACAGCTGCCCAGCAAACCGATCTGCGCCGCAAAATTGAAGTGAACGGCACTGCCGAAACCGAACTTACTCCGGACATCATTTACATCGGCATTTCCTTGAGAGAATTTATGGAAGGGAAGAAGAAAGTGCAGATCGAAGAATTGGAAAAGCAATTGCAATCGGCGGTTTTGAAGGCAGGTATCCCAAAGGAGAATTTTACCATTAACAATATTTCTGCCTATAATGATGTGTGGGACCGTAAAAAGAATCCTGATTTTCTGGCCAGCAAGCAATACCGCATCAAAGTAAGCGACCTGCATAAATGGAATCAGATCATCAATTCGGTTAATTCGAGAGGGGTGCAGTACAGTAACATTGATGGTTATGACCATTCCAAAATTGAGGAATTCAAAAAAGAATTAAAGATCAAAGCCTTAAAAAATGCCCGTGATAAGGCCGTTTATTTAGCTGAAGCCATTGCTGAAAAGGTAGGCCCAGCCTTAGAGATCAACGAAAGCGGAAACGAATATTATCCGCAGGCGATGCATCGTGCACCGATGCTGATGAAATCAGATGCGGTAGAGGAAACAGCGCCGATGCCTGAAATTGATTTCAAAAAAATCAAGCTAAGTTCTCAGATCCGAGCAGTGTTCGAGTTAAAATAATCTAATTGATAAACTCGAAACCGGTATAGGGCACCAGCACCTTAGGGATGCGGATACCTTGTTCGGTTTGATTGTTCTCCAGCAAAGAAGCGACAATTCGTGGTAGTGCCAAGGCACTTCCGTTCAAGGTATGGGCCAGCTGGGTTTTGCCCTCCTTGCCCTTGAAACGAAGTTTCAAACGGTTGGCCTGGAAAGTTTCGAAGTTGGAAACAGAAGATACTTCCAGCCAGCGGGCTTGTGCGGCACACCATACCTCCATGTCGTAGGTGAGGGCAGAGGCAAAGCTCATGTCTCCGCCGCATAAACGCAGTACCCGGTAAGGCAATTCTAGTTTCTGCAACAAAGACTGCACATAAGTGCTCATCTCTTCGAGTGTATCGTAGGATTGATCTGGATGGGCCACCTGCACGATCTCTACTTTGTCAAATTGGTGCAAACGGTTCAGTCCACGCACATGGGCGCCGTATGAACCGGCTTCGCGGCGGAAACAAGGGGTATAGCCGCAGTTTTTAACCGGCAGTTCCTCTTCCTTCAAGATCACATCGCGGTATAAATTGGTGATCGGCACTTCGGCAGTCGGGATGAGGTATAAATTGTCGATACCCACATGGTACATCTGGCCTTCTTTGTCCGGCAGCTGGCCAGTGCCAAAACCTGAAGCTTCGTTCACTACAATAGGTGGCTGCATTTCGCGATAGCCGGCTTTTTCAGCTTCATCTAAAAAGAAATTGATGAGCGCTCGCTGCAGGCGGGCACCTTTGCCTTTATAAACCGGAAATCCGGCACCCGTAATTTTATTTCCTAATTCAAAGTCGATGATATCGTATTTGGCGGCCAGTTCCCAGTGCGGCAGGGCATCTGCCGGCAGGTTCGGCTTGGCGCCATTTTCTAAAACGGTTTCGTTTTCTTCGGCGCTGCTGCCCAATGGCACCGAAGTATGGGGCAGGTTCGGCAAAATGACCAGTTGCTGCTGCAATTGTTCTTCCAGCTGTGCCAGTTGTTCGCCGAGTGTTTTCTGCGTTTCTTTATGCTGACCGCTTTGCGCCTTGATGGCTTCGGCTTCTTCTTTTTTGCCCTGACGCATCAGCTCGCCGATTTGTTTGGCAGCGGCATTTGCCTCTGCTGCAAGGCTATCGAGTTGAGTTTGAGTTTGACGGCGTTTTTCATCCAGTTTCAGGATCTCCTCCACCAGTTCGGGCTGTTTGAAATTTTTTACCGCCAGGCGTTTTAAAACTTCCTCCTTATGTTCCCGGATATAATTAACTTGCAGCATTTTATTGAAATTTGCACAAAGATAATATCAGTTACGAGTTGTGGGCGATGAGTTTTATGTTTTTTTGCCCTGGAACTTGCTCGAACTTAAAATAAATACCTAGATGAGCGGTACTTTATACCTCATTCCGACCCCGATCGGCAATCTTGAAGATATGACCCTTAGAGCTGTCAGGCTACTCAAGGAGTCGGATATTATTCTGGCGGAAGATACCCGAACCAGCGCCCCGCTGCTCAAGCATTTCGGAATTGATAAGAAGGTATTTGCACATCATCAACACAATGAACACCAGTCGGTAAAAGAAATTATCCGCTTTTTGAATGAAGGTAAACAGGTCGCATTGATTTCTGATGCCGGAACTCCAGCCATTTCCGATCCGGGATTTTTATTGGTTCGGGAGGCGATCAAACATGGTATAAATGTTTCTTGTTTGCCGGGTGCAACGGCCTTTGTGCCTGCTTTGGTAAATTCTGGCCTGCCGAACGATCGTTTTGTGTTCGAAGGCTTTCTCCCGGTGAAAAAAGGCCGTCAAACCCGAATCAAATCTCTTTTGAACGAAGAGCGAACCATGATTTTTTATGAATCGCCACACCGTTTGCTGAAAACCTTGGAGGAGTTTGCCGACTATTTTGGTGCCGATCGTCCTGTTTCGGTATCGCGGGAGCTGAGTAAAGTATTTGAGGAAACCGTTCGCGGTACTTTGCAGGAAGTGAAAACCCATTTTGAAACACATACGCTGAAGGGAGAATTCGTGATTTGTTTAGCCGGCAATAATTATTAATCATTACAAGAGATGACTCGTAAGCATTACGCTTTAGCACTTTTAACTGCATTTTTACTTTGGCTGGCCTGGCCGCCTATTCCCTATACCGGACCGGTTTTGTGGGTTGCATTAGTGCCCTTACTGTTTGCCATCGATCACCTGTTTGAGGCCGACCTTAAAAAGAAGGGTCGTAAAATTTTTGCTCTTTCTTTTCTGACATTTTCCATTTGGAATACCGCATCTATTTACTGGGTTTTCAATTCCCTCCACGCCGTGATGCCGGCGCCGGTGGCGGTGCTCATTTCTCTGATCCCCTTTGGTTTGGGAGCACTCCTAATGGCGACAGCTTTCTGGATATATTACGCTTTTCGGCAGGTGTTAAATCGGTTATGGTCGTATTTGGCACTCATTTGTTTCTGGATCTGCTACGAATACCTGCACCAGAGCTGGGATTTGGCTTTCCCATGGATGAACCTGGGCAATGGATTTGCGCAAACGCATCAATTGGTTCAGTGGTATGAATACACCGGTGTTTACGGCGGAACGCTTTGGGTTCTAATGAGTAATATTCTCTTGTTTGAAATCTTTCGCCTTAAATTTAACACCGATACAATTAGTCGCCTAAGTTATGTTTGGTTGAGTTTAATCCTAATTCCTTCTGCTTTTTCTATCTATCGGTACCAAGATTATCAGGAGGAGGAACGGCCAGCCAATGTGGTGGTGGTGCAGCCCAATATCGATCCTTATTCCAAGTACGGTAGCTTGTCGGCTTCCACACAACTTAGTCAACTCATCAGGTTATCCGATTCGCTCGGGCAAGCAAATACTGAATATTTCATCTGGCCCGAAACTGCGATTTCAGAATATGTAAACGAAGAGGAAATCCGGAGCAATCGCAATTTCATCAGTGTGCAGCAATTCCTGACTAAGTACAAAAACGGAAACGTACTCTCGGGTATTGAGTCGTACCGTACTTATCAGGATGCCCAAACACCTACTGCCCGCCGAATGGAGCAAAGTGGCCTCTATTATGATAGTTTCAACGCGGCAGTTCAGATGGAGAATTCTGCCCGGGTGCAGTTTTATCACAAATCTAAATTGGTGCCTGGAGTAGAGCAATTGCCTTTCGCTGATGCACTTGCTTTCCTTAAACCTGCTTTTTCTGCTTTTGGCGGTACCACCGGTGGATATGGTCGTCAGGAAAAGCCCTCTGTGTTTTATGCGCAGAGTGGCACAGGTGTTTCACCGGTCATTTGCTACGAATCTATTTGGGGTGAATATGTGGCAGAAAGCGTTGGACAAGGCGCCAGCTTTATTGCGATCATCACCAATGATGCCTGGTGGGGTAATACTTCCGGAAAAGACCAGCATTTGTACTATGCCAAGCTGAGGGCCATCGAAAACAGACGGTGGGTGGCCCGCTCTGCCAATACCGGTATTTCTGCATTTATCAATCAGCGGGGTGATGTGGTGCAGCAAAGTACATGGTGGACGGCAACGGCACTGAAACAAGACATCCATCTAAATGAAGAACTCACGTTTTATACCCGATATCCTGATTTAATTGCAAAAGCAGGCTTAATGGGGGCTTTACTACTCTTGATCTTCGGCCTGGTGATGATGCTGCGTTTGCGGCGTTCATTTCAATCAAAATAACTTATTGAAAAAATAGAGCGATATTTACGGTATGAAAATCGGGATTGTTTGCTATCCAACCTTCGGGGGGAGTGGTGTATTAGCTACTGAGTTAGGGAAAGGCCTGGCCGACAAAGGTCATCAGGTGCATTTCATAACCTACAGCCAACCGGCACGGCTCGACTTTTTCTCTGAAAACTTGTTCTACCATGAGGTGTCGGTGGCGAATTATCCGCTTTTTGATTACGCCCCCTATGAGTCGGCACTTGCCTGCAAACTGGTGGATGTGGTGCGCTTCGAAAAACTCGACATCCTGCACGTCCATTATGCCATTCCGCATGCTTCTGCAGCTTTCATGGCGAAACAGATTTTAGCTACCTATGGGATACGCATTCCGGTGGTGACCACTTTACACGGCACCGACATCACCCTGGTGGGTAAAGATTTGACCTATAAACCGGTGGTCACTTTTTCTATCAACCAATCGGATGGGGTAACCGCGGTTTCCCATGATTTGAAGGAAGATACCTTTAAACATTTTGACATTCAGAAAGACATCCGGGTGATTCCTAATTTTGTCGACATGAATCGCTTTAAATTGAAAGCGAAAGATCATTTTAAGAAAGCCATAGCTCCTAATAACGAACGGATTGTGGTACACACCTCTAATTTCCGGAAAGTGAAACGTACGCAAGACGTAATCGCTATTTTCGAGAAATTATTAAAGAAAGTGCCTGCCAAGTTATTGATGGTGGGGGATGGTCCGGAACGTCCCAATTGCGAACAATTATGCCGCGACTTACACGTCTGCGATCACGTTCGTTTCTTGGGTAAGCAGGATGCAGTGGAGGAAATATTATCGGTTGCAGATTTATTTATTATGCCATCCGAATCAGAAAGTTTTGGTTTGGCGGCGCTCGAAGCGATGGCTTGTAAAGTCCCGGTTATCACGTCCAATGCAGGTGGTTTGCCCGAATTAAACGTGGATGGCGTAACCGGATATCTCGATCCAGTAGGCGATGTGTCTGCCATGGCACATCATGCCATTGCCATTTTAGAAGATGACGATAAGTTGGCAAGTTTCAAGGAGAATGCCTACAACAGAGCAAAAGAATTCGATCTGAAATTGATTTTGCCGATTTACGAAGCCTATTACCAGGAAATCATAGATCAACAATAAAAAAGCTGTTATTTGATAAGGTGCTTCAGCTGAATGATTTCTTTTTCATCCAGATGCCTCCAGCGTCCTCTTGGCAGATCTTTTTTGGTAAGATTGGCATAAATTACCCGGTCCAGTTTAATTACTTCGTAGCCTAAATGCTCAAAAATTCTTCTCACGATCCGGTTTTTGCCACTGTGAATCTGAATGCCGATTTCACGCTTGCTGGCACCCTGAACATACGTAATTTCATCGGGCTTAATGAACCCATCCTCCAACTCTAAACCAAACGAAATCTTATTTAAATCGCCCTGGCTCAAGCTTTTGTTCAGTTCCGCATGATAAATCTTGGTCACATTATTTTTTGGGTGCGATAATTTTTCAGCCAAATCACCATCGTTGGTCATTAATAGCAGTCCGGTAGTGTTCCGATCTAGGCGCCCCACCGGGTAAATCCGCTCTCTGGAAGCTTTTTCAACCAGCTGCATAACGGTACGCCGTTCCTGTGGATCGTCGGTAGTGGTAATGTAATCCTTCGGCTTATTCAGCAATACATACACCATTTTCTCCCGCTTAAGGGTTTCGCCGTTGTAGCGAATGACATCCTTGGCAGGGTCAACCCTGAATCCCAGTTCCGAAACTACGGTTCCGTTCACGGAAACCACGCCGGCGGCAATGAGCTCATCAGCTTTACGGCGTGAACAAATACCGGCATTGGAAATATAACGGTTCAAGCGGATCAGACCATCATCTTTGGCAGAGGCCGTAGGTCTTTTCGGACCTTTGCCACCCAATCTTTCAGGAGCAGATTTTCTGGCTTTATAGGTTTTCTGGTAACCACGCTCATGTGGACCATCTGAGCGTTTGTAAGATTTTGTAAAATCTGAGCGCTCATCTGTATCTCCTTCTTTTCTGAAAGTTCGTTTTGCTGAATCTTCATCTTTTCTGAAAGATCGCTTTGCTGAATCTCCATCTTTTCTGAAGGGTCGCTTTTCTGAATCACCTTCTTTTCTGAAAGATCGTTTTGCTGAATCGCCATCTTTTCTGAAAGATCGTTTATCTGATGTTTCGAATGGTCTTTTGCTGCTTCGGTCAAATTTCTTTGGACTCTCTGCACTACCTTCTTTGTCGAAACTTTTTCGAGGTTTGTAATCGCCCGCATCTTTTTTACCGGTTTTAAAGGAACGTTCCGGTTTTTTTTCGAAAGACTTTTTGTCAGTATCGCGGTTTGGGCGAAAGGATTCAGTGGATTTTGGCTTAAAACCTGATTTACGATCGCTGAAGCTCTTTTTGGGAGCTCTTTCGCTGCTGGACTTGTCATCGCGACGATTCCTTTGTCTTGGAGTTGGCATGAAAAATGCGTGTTAGTACTTAAAAAGTACGCAAACATACGTAAAAAAGCCTTCATTCCAGGCTTATCCACATCTTTAAAATTAAGCTTGTGATGCTTAGGGCCTCATTTATGCTTAAATAACAGGATTTGTGGATAAGTTAGGAGGGATTGGATTGGGTTAAGGCGTAATTTTGAATACTTTTTCATTTCAATGATTGAATAAGTAATGAAAACAAAGAACATACTCATTGCCAGCTTTGCATTGCTTTTATTGGCCTTGATTTCCAGGTTTCTTTTAGTCAATACAGCCTATGCTCCCAAGCCCGTTGCTAAAAAAGCTGCAGGACCTAAATGGGACGAGGCTTATATTGCCTCGCTTCATTTTGCCGATGAATCCTTACCGGTAACCGATAATTATGTATTGAATAAAGTAAAACGGGTGTTTAACACCTACGGATACGATAATTTACGTTCTTACAGACTACACAGGGTGGCGTCAACTTGGTTCCCTATCATGGAACCCATCCTGGCCGACTATGGAATTCCGAACGATTTCAAGTATGTTCCCTTGGTAGAAAGTGGATTGCATTCGGGGGTTTCGCACAAGGGAGCGGCCGGGGTGTGGCAGTTTATGCCTCATACAGCCCGTCAATATGGATTAAAGGTGAACGGCGGAGTGGATGAACGACTTCAGATAAAAAAATCAACCATAGCGGCTTGCAAATACATCCGCAGCCTCCACAAAGAATTTAAAAACTGGACGCTCGTGGCGGCGGCTTTTAATATTGGTGAAAATAAACTGAAACGCTTAATCCGGCAGCAAGAGCAAGACGACTACTTCAGTATCCGGTTCAATCCGGAGACTTCTATTTATGTATACAAACTCATTGCAGTCAAAGAGATCATCGAACATCCCAATTTACATGGGTACGATAAAGCACCGATTCCTTCCTATGCAATAAACCTTCCGGATACTCGTTTTTATACTAATAACCTTTTGAGGGGTATCATTCATACGAGCCCATAATAGTTTGCAGGTTAATTGTTGATTATTTATCATTTTGTTCTAAAAAGGCCCCGATTTCCGGGGCCTTTTTAGTTGGAATGCTGGTTATTTGCCAAACATTATCGCATCTTTGCCTTCTAATTCTGAGCGTTTTTTTGGCCATGCAAAAGACAAATCCTGACTTAGGTGAGCAACGTGATGTAGAGGTTTTTGGAGCCCGGGTGCATAACTTAAAAAACATTGATGTTTCCTTTCCAAGAAATCAGCTGGTAGTCATTACCGGACTGAGTGGCAGCGGAAAATCTTCGCTTGCTTTTGATACCATTTATGCTGAGGGGCAGCGTCGATACATGGAAACGTTCAGCGCCTATTCACGGCAGTTTCTGGGGGGCATGGAACGCCCTGATGTAGACAAAATCTCCGGCTTGAGTCCGGTAATTTCTATTGAACAAAAAACAACCAGTAAAAATCCACGCTCCACGGTGGGTACGATCACCGAGATCTACGATTTTATGCGTTTGCTGTATGCCCGTGCCGGCGAAGCGTATTCTTATGTGAGTGGCAAGATCATGCAGAGGATGTCTGAAGATCAAATCCTACAAACTATTCTCAAGCAATTCAACCAGCAAGCCATTCATATTTTAGCTCCGGTGGTAAAGGGTCGAAAAGGTCATTACCGTGAGTTATTTGAGCAAATTCGTAAACAGGGTTATTTAAAGGTGAGGGTAGATGGGGAGGTAATGGATTTAAGGCCCAAGATGCAGGTTGACCGCTATAAGATTCATGATATCGAGATAGTAGTTGATCGGTTATTGGTGAACGATGAGGATAAAAAGCGCATTCAACAAGCCATACAAATTGCCTTGAAGCTTGCGAAAGGAATTATTAAAATCAGTGATCAAAGTAATAAAGATTATTTCTTCAGTAAGTTTTTAATGGATCCCGAATCGGGGATCTCCTACGATGAACCACAGCCAAACACCTTTTCCTTCAACTCTCCATACGGAGCCTGTGAAAAATGTAATGGCCTGGGCACCATCTTTGAGGTAGATCAAGCTTCGGTGATTCCTGATCCTAAACTGAGTATTATACAAGGAGGCTTGGCCCCGCTAGGCGAATACCGCGAAATTTGGGTTTTTCAATTATTAAAGGCTCTGGCCAAGCAGCAAAACTTTTCCTTATCAAGTCCAATAAAAGACATTCCTCAGGAAAAAATTGAACTCATACTAAACGGTTGTGACGAGGTGTTAACGGTGCCTGTTGCACACAATAGCTGGAACGTTAAGAACTATCAAATCGAGTTTGAAGGGATCATTAAACTCCTGGAAGAACAACACGAACGTCGGGGAGAGGAAGCTTTAGCAGATTTAGAAACTTTCAGATCTATTAAAACCTGTCCCGAGTGTGAGGGTGCCCGACTTAAGAAGGAATCGTTGCATTTTAAGCTTGCGCAGAAAAATATTTATGAGCTGGCCTGCATGGATATTGATACACTTGCCGATTGGTTCGATCAGCTGGAGAAACAATTGAATGAACGTCAGCTTAGTATTGCGAAAGAGATCATCAAAGAAATTAAATCAAGAATTGGGTTTTTGCTCAGTGTCGGACTCAACTATTTAACACTGAATCGAACCGCCAAAACTCTGTCCGGGGGAGAGGCACAGCGTATCCGTTTGGCTACTCAGATCGGTTCACAATTGTCGAATGTGCTCTATATTTTGGATGAACCGAGCATTGGTTTACATCAGCGGGATAACAGCAGACTAATACATGCACTAAAAAATTTAAGAGATATCGGCAATTCGGTATTGGTGGTAGAGCACGATAAGGATATGATTCTCGAGGCCGATCATGTGATCGACATGGGCCCTGCCGCCGGTGTTCACGGTGGAACAGTAGTAGCCCAGGGCACGCCCGCAGAGCTGATGAAGGTGCATACCTTGACCACCGATTATATCAATGGGACAAAATCTATTGAAACGCCCAAAAAGCGAAGAAAAGGGAATGGAAAAACACTAATTCTGGAAAATGCCAGTGGAAATAACCTGAATAATGTTAACGTTCATTTCCCTTTGGGTACTTTAATTGGAGTTACCGGTGTTTCGGGAAGCGGTAAATCTACCCTCATCGCCGAAACCTTATATCCTATTTTAAACCATCATTTCTACAGATCCAAGAAAAAACCCATGCCCTATGGCGGGATTAAAGGCTTGGAGCATATTGATAAGGTGATCGAGATTGATCAAACCCCGATTGGACGAACTCCACGGTCGAATCCGTCCACCTATACAGGTGTTTTTTCAGACATCCGAAACTTATTTGTTCAATTGCCTGAAGCGAAGATCAGGGGGTACAAGCCCGGACGTTTTTCATTTAACGTGAAGGGCGGTCGCTGTGAAACCTGTCAGGGAGCTGGTTTAAAAATTATTGAAATGAATTTCCTCCCGGATGTCCAGGTACCTTGTGAAGAGTGTGGTGGCCGTCGCTACAATCGGGAAACCTTGGAGGTGCGTTACCGCGGAAAATCGATCAGCGATGTGCTCGACATGAGCATTGAAGAAGCCGTTTCTTTTTTCGAACCCATTCCGGCTATTTATCGTAAAATTAAAACTTTAGAGGATGTGGGCTTGGGGTACATAACCCTCGGTCAATCTTCCACTACCTTATCAGGAGGCGAAGCCCAACGGGTTAAATTGGCCACCGAACTTTCCAAGAAAGATACCGGGAACACCTTTTATATTCTGGATGAGCCTACTACCGGGCTTCATTTTGAAGACATTAACGTATTGTTGGGGGTACTCAACCGTCTGGTAGATCATGGGAATACCGTGCTGGTGATTGAACACAATTTAGATGTAATTAAAGTGGCCGATTGGGTAGTTGATTTGGGGACTGAAGGCGGAGCCGGAGGCGGAGAAATTTTATATGAAGGAACTCCAGAAGGGCTGGTTAAATGTGAAAGAAGTCATACCGGACGATTCTTACAATCGGAACTATAAGTCGAATAAATGCTTTTCAGCGTGGTATGAAGATCGAACCAGTGGCCCACTTTCTACGTATCTGAAGCCCATTTCTAAGCCGATTTTCTTGTATTTTTCGAATTGTTCGGGCCTAATCCAGTCGATAACCGGGTGATGGTTTCGGCTTGGTTGTAAATACTGGCCGAGCGTGAGGATGTGCACACCGGCTTTCAATAAATCGGCCATGGCTTCCATCACATCTTCCTCTGTCTCCCCCAAACCCAGCATAATGCCTGATTTTGTCCGTATACCAGCGGCGGAAATACGGCTCAAACATTCCAAACTGCGATCGTATTTAGCCTGAATCCGAACCTCACGGGTAAGTCGACGTACGGTTTCCAGATTGTGAGAAACTACTTCTGGACGTACTGCCAAAACTCGTTCAAGATTATCCCAAATGCCTTTGAAATCAGGGATTAATGTTTCTAAGGTAGTTTCAGGGCTTTCGCGACGGATGGCTAAAATTGTTTCGGCCCAGATGGTAGAACCACCGTCTTTTAAATCATCCCGATCCACTGAGGTAATCACGCAATGCTTTACCTGCATCAGTTTTACAGAATTGGCTACCCGGTTGGGTTCATCCAAATCAACAGCCAATGGTCGGCCGGTAGCTACGGCACAAAAAGAGCAAGAGCGGGTACAAATATTACCCAAGATCATAAAAGTAGCCGTACCTGCTCCCCAACATTCGCCCATATTGGGGCAATTGCCGCTTTCGCAAATGGTATGTAGCTTGTGTGTATCGACCAGGTTACGAACGTGTGCATATTCTTTACCCACCGGTAATTTTACCCGAAGCCAGTCGGGCTTGCGCTGCATTTGGTTGACAGGAATTACCGGTAACTCGATCATGAAACAAAATTACAATTTTTGGGCAATTTACCGGTCTAGCCAGTCATTCGAGTTTCATATTATTGGTAACTTGCTTCAAATTTGAAAGCTATGGCAACTGTAGAGACCGTTTATTTAGGTGAATTACGTACACAGGCGACCCATGTGCGTTCCGGTGAACAAATTATTACCGATGCGCCCATTGATAATCAGGGAAAAGGGGAGGCTTTTTCACCCACCGATTTGTTGGCAACTGCTTTGGGAAGTTGTATCCTGACCGTGATGGGAATTGTAGCTCGGGAGCAAAAAGTCAATATTGACGGCACCACTTGTTCCATTACTAAAGTGATGGCAACCGATCCGAGAAGAGTAGGTGCCGTAGAAATTGTGTTCAATTTTCCAGCCGGGGAGTACAGCGATAAAGTAAAAATCATTTTAGAGCGTGCCGCCAAAACCTGTCCGGTAGCCAAAAGTTTACACCCTGATTTGGAGGAAAAACTCGTATTTAATTGGTCTTAGGCTAATTGTACCGCTGCTTCTGCACCGGAGATGTCTCCATGAGAGGCTTCGAATACGCACTCGCCACTTTTGATGACCAGTAATTGTGGTGATTCATGATGTACCTGGAAAATCTCTGCAATGGCATTGGAAATTTCACGGTAGTTTAATAGGTCGAGGTAATAAACCGGAACCTCCTCGGGAATTAATACAGCCTCCATTTCCAATCTTTTTTTAGCCATCAGGCTGATCGAACAACGGGTGCTATGTTTGAAAATGAGGCTCTTGGAATTCGAAGCTTTGATGTTGTTCAACTGCTCCAGATCGGTGAGTGGTATCCAGTTCATACGTTCAAGATGTATTGTAAATTAGAATTAAATGGCCAGCTGATGTTGCAGGTTTGCCATTTGAATGGCGGTAACAGCTGCTTCCACTCCTTTATTGCCGTGTTTTCCTCCGCAGCGGTCTTGCGCCTGAGCGAAGGTATCGGTGGTTAGCACACCAAAAACAACCGGTTTGTTGTATTTAATGGCCACCTGTGCGATCCCGTTTGCAGCTGCATTACAGATAAAATCGAAGTGACGGGTCTCTCCCTGAATCACGCAACCCAAACAGATTACAGCGTTGAAGTTTTTGAAAGCCAGCAGCATATCTGCCCCGGCGATGAGTTCATAGGTGCCGGGCACCTGGATGGTTTTGATGTGTTCTGCCTTGGCGCCCTGCTTAATCAGTGTGTCGTAGGCGCCCTCCAACAATGCTTGCGTGATTTCTTTATTCCAATCGGCCACAACAATCCCAAAACGGAAGGTACTGGCATCAGCCACTTCAGTATGCGAAAAATCAGACAAGTTTTTTAAAGATGTTGCCATGGTTCAAAAATACAGAAAGCCTGCCTTAATAGGGCAAGCTTTCTGTCATCAAATGGTATTAAAGATTAAAGTTTTGCTTCTACTCTGGCAATATACTGCTCAATATTGAAGGCCTCGGCACTTTCTGGGTAAGTTTCCTGAATTTTTTTGTAAGACTCTAAAGCGTTATCGAAATCTTTTAGTTCTTCATACACCAATCCCAATTTTTTTAAAAATAAGGGGCTGGTGAATGAATTTTCTTTTTTCGCTGCTGCTTTTTTATAAAAAGTAGCCGCTTTCTCATAGTCTTTCAGTTCGCTGTAAGCATCGCCCATCATTCCTAAAACCAAGGGATCAATCACCGGACTGCCGGTGCTGCTGTAATTACCCAGGGCTTCGATGGCTTTTTCAAATTCTCCTTTTTTAAGATACAAACCACCTAAATATGCGTTAGCGATGTTGGCTGATTTGGTGTTTGAATATTCTTCAGCAATTTTCTCAAAGCCCGGATAAGAACCGTCGCCTTTGATCGCTCGATTGCTGAGAGAGTCGATGGCAGCATACTGTTCAGCTTTAAACATTTCGTTCACAGCTTTTTCAGCACGGGGAGCCAAATAAAATTTCTGATAGCCAAAGAACAAGAGGACTAAAGCCAATATAGCACCCCCAATTATACTTAAGCTCTTACTGTTCTCCTGAAAGAACTTACCGCCCGACTTTTTAGACGTTTCTACCGTTTCCTGAATATCTTTTTGTTTACCTGACATGCAATTTGAATTAAAGACTGCAAAAATACAGTTTTGCGGCTAAGAATCAACCCTTAAAATAATTCGGCTTTATTTTTCGATAAAGAGTTCAAAGCAGCGGCTAAATTGTAAATTTGAACGAATAGATCATATGTGGCTTCAGCGTTTATCCATCCTTAATTTTAAAAATTACGAAGAGGCAAGTTTAGACTTTTCTCCTACCGTAAATGCATTTACAGGAAATAATGGTGCCGGTAAAACGAATCTTTTAGACGCCATCCATTATCTCTCTCTCTGTAAAAGTTATTTCAACCCCATTGATGTGCAGCAGATCAAGCAGCATACCGATTATTTTATGGTTCAGGGTGTTTTTAATCTGCAGGGAAAAGATGAAACCATTGCATGTTCTCTAAAAAAACATCAAAAAAAACAATTTAAGCGGAATAAAAAAGAGTATCAACGGCTCGCCGATCATATCGGACTCTTTCCGCTCGTGATGATTTCTCCCTACGATGTGAGTATTATCATGGAGGGGAGTGAGGAGCGACGGAAGTTCATGGATAATGCCATCAGTCAGACTGACCGTACTTATTTGGATGAGCTCATTCAATACAACAAATGTTTGACTAACCGTAATGCGCTTTTAAGGCAAATTGCCAGCACCTCTAAATATGATCCACAGTTATTAGAAGTGTACGATGAACAGCTGGTTAAGTCGGGTGCGATTATTTACCAAAAACGCCGTGACTTTATGCAGCAGTTTGCGGAAATATTTAATTGGCACTATTCTTTTTTAAGTGAAGAAGCAGAACAGGTAAGTCTGGTGTATGATTCGCCGCTTCACGAAGCCTCTCTGGCTGAATTACTTCAAAAAAACTTGGAAAAAGACCGGATCTTGGAGCGTACCACTATGGGTGTACACAAAGATGAGTTGGTTTTCAGTATTCATGGGATGCCTCTGAAGAAGTTCGGGTCACAAGGCCAGCAAAAATCCTTCTTAATTGCGCTTAAATTGGCTCAATACACCTATTTGAAACAAACGAAAGGCTTTGAGCCCTTGCTATTATTAGATGATATTTTCGATAAGCTGGACGATCAACGTACCCGGAAATTAATGCAAAAGGTCTCTGACCACGATTTTGGACAGATTTTTATCACCGATACCAGCTCAGCACGCATCCGCTCTGTTTTTAATGAAATTGGAGAGCAGGTTGCCATTTTTGAGGTCCAAAATGGAACTGTAACGCAGGCCTGATGAGGAAAACGAACGATAAATCTATAAAGGAAGCCCTGGAGCAATTGTTACAGGTTTATAAGCTCAGGCGTAAGTATGATGAAACGTCTTTAATTGCTGCCTGGCCCGAATTGATGGGGACTGCCATCGCTAACCGAACCAAAGAAATTTATATCCGGGATAAAAAATTATTTCTTCGTATTGAGTCCTCAGTTATAAAAAGTGAACTCCTGATGATGCGTTCTCAAATCCTGGAAAAAATGAATGATAAAGCCGGGGCAAACGTAGTAGAAGAACTGGTACTGCTTTAAATCAAAAAAAGCCCTCTGAACAACAGAGAGCTTTTTGAAAATCATTCAATTCGTTTAGAATCTTTCGAACGCAGAGAAGTAAAAATTACCTTCAATTTCTGCATTTTCATTTGAGTCTGATCCATGTACCGCATTGGCATCGATCGATTTTGCATATTTATTACGGATAGTTCCAGGCTCCGCCTTGCTTGGATCCGTATGACCAATCAATTTTCTGAAATCTTCCACCGCATTTTCTTTTTCTAAAATGGCTGCCACAATCGGTCCAGAGGACATAAACTCAACCAATTCGCCGTAAAACGGACGTTCTTTGTGCACCGCATAAAATTCACCGGCCTTTTCGGCACTTAAACGGGTATATTTCATGGCTATGATCTTAAATCCGCCAGCAATGATGTCATTTAATATAGCTCCGATGTGACCGTTTT
The DNA here is from genome assembly GCA_041175245.1 of Bacteroidota bacterium. GTDB lineage: Bacteria > Bacteroidota > Bacteroidia > Sphingobacteriales > Sphingobacteriaceae > JAIPAN01. The sequence continues at coordinate 4,277 of JBEDFI010000001.1, read as the reverse complement.
TTACCGCATCGGGCTTAATCATCGTAAAAGTTCTGTTTGTTGCCATCGCTTAAATTTTCTGCAAAAATAGGGTTTTTGATCTGAAATTACCATTTCACACTAAAATACCTCTTAGTTGGCACAGGTTTTTATCGACAAATTGCGCTTTAATGCAGGTTTTTGATAGTTTTGTAACTCTTAAAAATCTCATGTTAGCCATCAAGCAACTCAAGAATATCTTGGCTCAACCACGAAACGTGGTCATCACCACGCATCATAAACCAGATGGCGACGCCATGGGTTCTTCCTTGGGTTTGTATAACTATCTTATTCAAAAGGGGCATCATGTACACGTGATTACTCCCACAGATTACCCGATTTTTTTACATTGGCTGCCTAACAACGGAGAAGTGCTTGTGTATACGGAGCAGGTGGAGAAATCTAAGGAATTGATTGCGGCTGCAGACCTCATTTTTTGTCTTGATTTTAATTCGCTTTCTCGGATCAACGAGATGGGCGAATGGGTGGCTCAATCTGCTGCCAAAAAAGTGATGATTGACCATCATTTAGAGCCCGATGATTTTGATGATTACCGCTTATGGTCCATTAAAGCTTGTGCTACGGCTCAGCTGGTATATGAATTAATTGTGAATGAGCTGGAAGAACCGGAGCTGCTCACGAAAGATGTGGCCAATTGCCTTTATACCGGTATTATGACCGATTCTGGTTCCTTCAAATATTCAAATACCACGGCAGAGGTACACCAGATTGTGGCCGATTTAATCGCTAAGGGGGCAGAGAACCATCGCATTCATCAGCTGGTTTACGATAATTCCTCGGAGAACCGATTGCGTTTTTTGGGACATTGTCTAAGCAATCGATTGGAAGTTTTCTCAGAATATAACACGGCCATGATCACGGTTCCGGAATCGGACTTGCAAAAGTTTAACATTGAGACCGGCGATACCGAGGGATTGGTGAACTATGCCCTGTCTATTAATGGCATCCGGCTGGCAGCTTTAATTATTGAGCGGCCCGACCGGGTAAAACTTTCTCTCCGCTCCACGGGAGATTTTCCGGCGAACGAAATCTGTAAAAAATATTTTAACGGAGGCGGACATCGCAACGCTGCTGGTGGCGCTTCTGACGATCCATTCAACGAAGTAGTAAATCAGTTTAAAAATCTTTTACCAATTTATAAAAGTTTATTATTGCAATAAATTATCAAAAACAAATGAAAAAAAATATCATCATTTTAGGCTTAGCTGCATTAACCTTGGGCAGCTGTACTCGTTTTAAAACCGGAGAAGGAGGTTTGCAGTATAAAATCCATACAGATGCAGACGGAGAGAGTATTAAAGAAGGAGATTTTATCGCTATCAGTGGAACACAAAAAACAGAAAAAGATTCTGTGATTTTTAGTACCTACGATACCGATCGCCCTACTTTTTTAGTAGTGGATAAGCCTCAATTCAACGGTGACTTTTTCACCGCCATTTCGATGCTGAGCGAAGGCGATAGTGCAACCATTAAGCTGGATTTGGATACCATGGCTGCTAAAACCGGACGCCCCAAGCCACCATTTGCCGCGAAAGACAGATATTTACTCTTTACCGTTAAAGTTCAAAAGGTAGTGCCTAGAGGCAAGTTAAGTGACGAAGAATTTGGCAAAAAGATTGATGCTTTCATTAAATCAGATGCGGATGCTGCCAAGAAAGCAGAATCTGGTAAATTGAAGGCATACATCCAGTCAAAATCTCTTAAACCGGTGGTCACTCCAAGCGGATTGAATTATGTGGTAACGAAAGCAGGTGCCGGTGACAAAGCCAAAATTGGCGATACAATTGAAGTAAACTATACCGGTTCTTTTTTAAGCGGTAAAGTATTTGATACCAGCAATCCGGAAATTGCAAAAAAATCAGGAACCTACAATTCCATGCGCCCTTACGCCCCATTGAAAATGGCGGTGGGTCAGGGTCAGAGTATTCCTGGATTTGACGAAGGCTTGATGTTGCTGCCTAAAGGGACCAAAGCAACCTTAATTTTGCCTTCTAAATTGGCCTATGGTGAACAAGGAAATTCAGGTATCCCGCCATACACTCCTTTAATTTTCGAGATTGAAGTGGTAAAAATTACACCTGGAAAAGGTGCGATAGCTCCTCCTCCACCTCCGGTAAAAAAATAATTTCAAGACAATAAAAAGCTCTCCGATACCCGGAGGGCTTTTTTTAGGTAATTTTGTGGCATGATCCTGACCGATACGCATACCCATTTGTACTATGAGCAAGATCCGCTTGCCCTCACACAACTCATGCAAAGGGCTTTGGGTGCGGGGGTAAGTCGTCTTTTTTTGCCAAATGTAGATGTGGTCTCGATTCCGTTAGTGATGAATTTAGCGAAGTTGTATCCTGAAAATTGTTTCACAATGCTGGGTTTACATCCCTGCGATGTAAAGGATAATTTTGAAGCGGTTTTGCGTCAAATTGCTGAGGAAATTCCTAAACAAAAAATATATGCCATCGGCGAAATTGGGATCGATCTCTACTGGGACAAAAGTACCTTGCCGCAGCAGATTAAGGCCTTTAAAACTCAGATTGCCTGGGCCAAATCGCTCAATTTGCCTATTGTGATCCATTGTAGGGAGGCCTTTGATGAAGTTTACCAGGTGCTGCTTGAGGAGCATGATGAGCACCTGAGAGGAATTTTTCACTGTTTTACCGGAACGCTGGAGCAGGCTCGCCAAATCATCGATCTGGGTTTTTATTTGGGGATTGGGGGAGTAGTGACCTATAAAAATGCCGGATTAGATCAGGTAGTTGCACAAATCCCTTTACAATGGCTGGTTTTAGAGACCGACTCGCCTTACCTTGCGCCGGTTCCCTACCGGGGCAAACCCAATGAAAGCAGTTTTTTGGTTCACATCGCTCAAAAAGTAGCCGATTTACATCAGATTTCCCTGGCAAGACTTGCCGATATTACGACCCAAAATTCCCAAAAAATATTTGGTATTTAGTTGCGATATTTGTGGCTCTATCGCATGGCAAATATCCTGATCATCTATACCGGCGGAACCATCGGGATGGTTCACAACCCCGAAACGGGGGTGCTTTTCCCATTTAATTTTGAGCAGATTAAAGACAATGTTCCGGAACTGCAACGCTTGAATCATCAAATTACCGTACACTCCTTTGATCCCATCATTGATTCTTCGGACATGAACCCAGGTATTTGGGTAGATATTGCTAAAATTATTGAGAAAAATTACCAAAAGTACGACGGTTTTGTGGTCCTCCACGGATCGGATACGATGGCTTTTACCAGCTCGGCCTTGAGTTTCATGCTCGAAGGTCTGGCGAAACCGGTAGTGCTTACCGGCTCTCAATTACCCATTGACGAAATACGTACCGATGCAAAAGAGAACCTGATCACTGCTATCATGATTGCTGCAGAAAAGGAAGAGGGTAAAGCCCTTACGCCCGAAGTATGCATTTATTTCGATTATCAGTTATTACGAGGAAATCGGGCTACCAAATACAATTCTGCGAAATTTGAGGCCTTTCAGTCGCCGAATTATCCTTTATTAGCCGAAGCAGGGGTACATTTCAGCTTTTTTGAAAGTTATATTGCCAAAATTTCTAATAAACCCCTAAAAGTTCACAAGGACTTAGACACTTCTATTGCCGTACTAAAACTATATCCCGGAATCAACCAAAAAATGGTAGATGCAGTACTACAGTCAGACTGCAAGGCCATCATCATGGAAACTTATGGAGCAGGCAATACCTCGACAGAAGACTGGTTTTTAAATGCTCTGAAGCAGGCCATTGCAGATGGTAAATTAATTTTGGATATTTCTCAATGCCGTGGTGGTTCGGTGGAACTGGGCCGATACGAAACCAGCAGACAACTTAAAGATATGGGTGTGGTAAGCGGTTTTGACATGACGTTTGAGGCCGCAGTAACCAAATTGATGTTCCTTTTGGGCTCAGGTAAACCCATTGATGTAGTCGCCCGAATGTTGCCATTAAATTTACGTGGCGAATTAACAGAAAATTGATACTTTTGTCCTCCCTTACGGAGAGGTGTCTGAGTGGTCGAAAGAGCAAGCCTGGAAAGTTTGTATACTCGCAAGGGTATCGAGGGTTCGAATCCCTCCCTCTCCGCAAAAAAAGCCTTTTTTATTGGCTTTCAATTATTTTTTCAATAAAAATAGCACTGGAATTGACAGTCGTTTTGCCCAAGCAATTTCATCGTGTGCGTCGCCTTCAAATTTTTTGGTAATCCAGTGTTTACCGGTA